>JAITNU010000146.1 GCA_031290325.1 Treponema sp. | reverse complement strand
AAGAGAAATATCCCTGTTCGGGAATATCTTTATTGGCTTGTAGAACACGATCCCCTGGCGGATAAAATTTAATAGGGATAATTTGAGGTATCCTGGTCTTCTCCAAGACCACCAGTCCGGGGTTACTGAGTAACCCTTTTCCACGCCGTCAACGTTTCGGCTTCCCGCACCCCCACGCATCCGCAGGCGGTCTTATGCGGTGACCTTCTGCTCGATTTTAAGACGGAAGCCAAGATTATCAAGGAGCTTAATCATGGTTGTAAACGAAGGATTTCCGTTCAAGGAGAGGGATTTGTACAGTCCCTCCCGGGTAACGCCCAATTCCCGCGCAATTGCTGTCATGCCTTTGGAACGGGCTAGGGCGTTTATTCCTGATTTGAGGAAATCTATATCGTTTTCATCAAGGGCTACGGTAAAGAGGGCTATTACATCCTCTTTAGTATTAATGAATTCTGCCATGTCCCATAGGCTTGTTTTTTCTTTAGTCTTAGTCATCGCTTTCCTCCTTGGCAAGTCTTTTTGCCCGTTCTATATCGCGTTCCTGGGTGGACGCCGCCGCAGAGCAGGATAATGATTGCTTTCCCGGTGTCCTTAAAATAAACCCTATGGCCAGGGCCGAAATGGATACGCATTTCAGACAGGCCCTCGCCAATGGGTCCGCAGTCCCCGGCATCACCCTTCCTGAGCCTGTCAACCCTGCGAAGAATGTGCATCTTTCCAACAGCGTCCTTCAAGTTTTTCATGTATTTCTTGAAGGTCTCCGTTTTCCGTATCTCATTCATAACTACATAGTAAACTATAGATTACAATATTTCAAAAGAAAAGGCACCATTTTTTCAAGAATTTTCGCGAGGTTAATGGACCGGATGCGGGATACAAAATGAGCATGAATTTTTTGGTGTCTTTGCGTTTGTAGACATAACCTGAAACGCTGGGCATACCTCTCCATAAAAGATAACCGCACGTATGCCATACTTTCAGATCCAAATCACTTTACATGATTATGCGGCGAAGAAGACTTGAACTTCCATGCCTCTCGGCACCAGCACCTCAAGCTGGCGTGTCTACCAAATTCCACCATCGCCGCATCTATATTTATAATAATAATTCTAGTTCCGTATGTCAATAGAAATCAACAAAGCTCTTTATTTTATCGGTATTTTTTCGTAGACTTTATACCGATGTTAGAAATATGCGGCATAGTAAAATTCTGGTAATAATACCCCTGTTTTTCTGGGTCTTCTCAGGTTGTAAATCAACCCCGACTCCAGCCCCTCCGGCGTCGGCTGCTGAAGAGGTACTGGCGGTTCAGGAAGCGGAAATACAAGATGTGGCTGTTCAGGAAAAACCAGATGTTCAGGAAAAACCAGATGTTCAAGAAAAACCGGCGGTTCAGAAAAATGTGGATGTCTGGACCCTCTTGGAACGGGGGGAAGGGGATAAGGCCCGGGAGTTCTTCCTGGGTCAGGTCGATGTTCGTGCCGTTGACAGTAAGGGTATGACCCCTTTGCATTGGGCCGCTGAAATAAAAGATGCTAAATTGGCAGCTTTTTTTATTGCTATGGGAGCGGAAGTGGATGCGGTGGATAAGCAGGAAAGGACGCCTCTGGGAATCAGTTCGGAAAAACATGATGCAGCCACCGCAAAGGTGCTCCTTGAGGCGGGGGCTGATATCCATCACCCCATGCCGGGGGGGACCAGTCCCGCATTGACTGCTATCAATCTTAATGGAGATTTCTTAGCTGCTTTTAAGACCCCTGATGCAATACGGTCTACCGATGCCCAGGGACAAACCATTCTGGACCTTACCTTTACCAAGCCGGATTCTAAAGCTCATGCCGAGGCGGCAGAACAACTGATTCTGGCAGGGGCCTATTCAAAAAGCCCCATGTTCTCCTATTTTGCCCCGGCAGTGCGGAGTTCAAATTACAATATCCGTACCGATGGTATCACACCCCTGCACTTTGCCGCCGGCGAAGGGTATACGGGGTTTATTGCCTTTTTATTAGAAAAGAACATCGAGGTTAATAGTAAAAATGCATCAGGGACCACGCCCCTTCAGGCAGCCGCCGGATCAGGTCATATTGAAGCCCTGCGCTTGCTCCTGGATCATGGGGCACAGGTCGATGCCCAGGATGCGAAGGGCAATTCGGTCCTGCATCTTGCCATTCCCCTGGCTCGACACCAGGAAGCCCTGTCCCTGTTTCTGTCCCGGGGGGCCAACCCCAACCTCAGGGATGAACATGGTGATTCTCCGCTGCATATCATGATCACCTTGAACCGGGATGTCGCGCTGTTAAAAGCCCTCCTTGGCAATACCGGCTCCGGCGGGAGGGCAGATGTAGGTATCCGTAATATTAACGGGAAGACCCCCCTGTACCTCGCTATTGAGACAAACCGGGCCAATTATATCCCCCTGCTGCTGGAGTATAAATCCGATATGTTCGCGGCGGATAACGCGGGGATTACCCCCTTTGAGAAGGCCCTGGCAGGGAAAAGTCCCCTCTTGCCTGCCCTCATCACCCCGGAAACGGTGCTCCAAAACGACAGCAACGGTAATACCATGCTCCACATCACCGTTAAAAAACAGGGGGATATCAGCATCCTTGAGCGTATTCTGGATAATCGCGGCTTGATCAATGCCCGTAACCAGGAGGGGGATACAGGGCTGCACCTGGCGGTCAGGCAGAATAACAAGGAAAGTGGTGAGCTCTTGCTTGCCCGGGGGTCTGATATTTTTGCCCCTAACGCCAAAAAGGAGAGTTCCCTGTATCTGACCTTTTTTGCTCTCGGGGGCTTACGGGAATGGATGCTCAATGCTACTACCCTGCAAGCGCGGGATGGACTGGGAAACACGGTGCTCCACTATGCCGCCCAATGGAAACTGGACCGGTACATCCCGACGATTATTAAGATGGGAGCGCCAAAAGAAGCGGTCAATGCCACTGGTGAGACGCCCCTGTTTATGGCGGTTAAGTATGATTCACCTTCTACGATACAGGTCTTAGTAGCGGCAGGGGCATTAATAAACGCACGGGATAGCCTGGGGAATTCGGGGCTTCATGCGGCGGTACGCTGGAATGCCTCAAAATCCGCGGAAGTGCTGATACGCTCAGGGGTGGATATCAATGCCCAGGCCCTGAACGGGAAGACCCCCTTGCATGATTCGATACGGCTGGGGGTGCCGGATCTTGAAACCCTCCTCATTAAATTCGGCGCGGCCCTGGAAGTTCGGGACGCAGAGGGCAATACTCCCCTCATGGAAGCTATCATGGGGGGATTTCCTGCCACCGCGGAATGGCTGGTGGTGGTGGGGGCCAATCCCTTCACGCGGAATGTACGGGGAGATACGCCCCTCCATATTGCCGTGGCCCTGAAACAGGGTGATCTCGTGGTCTTCCTGTTAAGCCGGGGTGTCTCGATTCACGCCCGGAATTCCTTGGGCATGACCCCTTTCCGGTTGGCCCTCGTAACCTCGCCGCAGATGGTTTCAACCCTCCTCACCAGGGATCGGATCCTGGCTGCTGATGATGATGGGTCTTCGCCTCTGCATATTGCCATCCAGGATAAGGCCTCCTCAGAAATGGTTAGGGTTATCATTGATCAGGGCGGCCGGGCTTCAGTGTCGGCGGTTGATGCCGGGGGGCGTACCCCCCTGCGGCTTGCAATGGATAAGGATGCCTGGGATATGGTCAGGCTTCTGGCAGACGCCGGATCGGATATATTTTCCAGTACCGGCGACGGGGCAACTCCTGCCCAAATTGCCCTTTCCAAGGGGGAACAGGCAATTAAGGCCCTTTTCAATGGGGAGACGGCCATCAGAGCCAAAGATAGATCCGGTAATACCATTCTCCATTATGCGGCCCAAACAGGAAACCCTGCAACGATTACGCTCCTCATACAACTGGGAGCGGATAAAAGTATTCGAAATATCGCTGCCGAAAGCCCTGCGGATATAGCCCAGCGCTGGAAACAGAATGATGCGGCGGTGTTGTTACATTAAAAAGAGGTATGGATGGCTGTAGAAAGTCCCGCCCCGGAATCAGCACCGGTTGAAAAGTTTCTTATCTTTACCATAGAAGGAACGTACTATACGTTTCCATCCCGGTTTATCAGTGAAGTGGCGGTATTGGATAAGGCCTATCCGCTGCCATTGCTTCCTGAATACATCAAGGGGATTATTAACCGCTATGCCTCCCCCTATATACTCATTGATATAGGGGGACTTATCCTTAACACCCCTTCCCGAGGCTCAAAAGTAGTCGTACTGAAAGAGACGATTGATAAGATTGCCTTCTTGATCGATGATGTGGTTGATATTGTGGATGTGCCCCTTTCCATGTTGTTGAAGGTTGAACAGAGGGCTGAACAGTCGGATTATACCGGGGTGATTGAATCCTCCTTTGAATGGTGGTATCATACCCATGTGTTTGTACTGAGTATTCGGGAAATCATTGACCGGATAAAGCAGGATTGTGAAGTTTGAGCGGTTGTTTGTTCGATATATAATGAATATATGTGGCTAGGGAGCCGGAATCGCCGCGCTGAATCAAAGGCAGGACTATGAAAAATTTTATCTTTGTTTTTGACCATATCGCCTTTGGTATTCCCGCGGCCTGTGTTGCGGAATTTGTCCAGGCTCCGGTGGTTCTGGATACGCTGATTGAAGCGGACAGTGCCCTGGGGGATATCTTTTGCTCGATACCCCGTTTCTTCCGCAAGGCTGCGGTGGCTGCTCCCCACGGGATCGTTCTGAAATCCCTGCCCTACCCGGATGCGGTAATCGAGGCTTTGCACCAGTACGCGGGAGGTAAGTTCCGCCGTATCCTCCTCCTGACCACCCCCATAGAAAGGGAAATTGAGGTACCTGATGAAACTATTCTGCAGCTTCCCGCGTTCCTGAGCTTGCCGGGAAAGCTGCCCTTCCTCACCGGGGTGTCCTTCTCCGATACCGTGATGACCGCCTATCTTGACCCGGTCCTGCTGGTTTCCCGGATCATCCGAGATGCAGGAGTGGCCTGTGATTAAGGTCCTGATCGTTGACGACAGCTCCCTGGCACGGAGCATCCTGCGGGATTTTCTTGAAGATGATGAACAGTTCCGGGTAGTCGGCGAGGCGCAGAACGGCCTTGAGGCGCTTCAAAAGACCTATATTCTCAATCCTGACCTGATTACCATGGACCTTGAGATGCCGGTTATGTCGGGGCTGGAGGCAATCAGTATGATTATGGGGGATATGCCGACCCCGATAGTGGTTATCAGCGTCAAGAGCAGTGCAAAAATCGCCTACGAAGCCACGATGAAGGGGGCCCTGGAATTCTATTCCAAAGATGTATTTACCCTGTCCCTGGACCGGGAGCAGCGTTTCCACATTTACGAAACCCTGAAACGTATTTCCGGTACCGGTATCAAGCGAAAACGTCTGGACAATGGGCCGCCCCTGCCGGCAGGACGGATTAAACCGCGTCCCATCCGGGCAGTGGTGATCGCGGCGTCAACCGGCGGGCCAAAGGCCCTCATGCAGGTCTTCTCCTGTTTACCTGCCCATTTTCCAGTCCCCCTTATCACGGTGCAGCACAATTCATCGGGGTTTGACAAGGGCTTTGTCCAATGGATGCAGGGGTACACCTCCCTGGAGGTACGCCTGGCAGAGGATCATACCATCCCCCGGCAGGGAACGATCTATATCGCCCCCACGGATACGCATCTCATCATCCAGGGCAGGTATTTGGCTCTCATCGGGGGTGAATCAGTACAGAACCAGAAACCTGCGGCAGATATGTTGTTTAAAAGCGCGGCCCGGACCTTGGGAGCCGAAGTGGTTTCTGTGGTGCTTACCGGCATGGGCAGCGACGGCGCCGAAGGCACCGTGGCAATCCGGGAAGCAGGGGGCATTACCATAGCCCAGGACGAGGCAAGCGCCTTGATTTATGGAATGCCGAAAGCGGCCCTGGAAACCGGCTGTGTTGATATGGTCCTGCCCCTGGAGGATATACCCCCCAGGCTTATTGCCCTAACAGGCATTGGAGATCTATGAAATTAGAAGGTATGGGTGCTGATCCTTTTATGCAGCACTTGTCCGATTATGTTGAACATATAGTGGGGATTAAAGTAACGAATCCTGCCCTGGAAAAGCTCCGGGACCATCTCTCCCGCACCGAGGCACAGCCCGATGCCTGGGAGCGTATTTTTTCATCCCCTGGGGCAGTTTTTGAGCTTGCCGGGCTGCTTACGGTGAACGAAACCTATTTTTTCAGGGAATCGGCTCATTTCTCCCTGTTGTTACGGGAATTCCTACCCATCTTTTCCGCCTTGGGCCGTCCGGTACGGATCTGTTCGGCAGCGACTTCCATCGGCTGCGAAGCCTACAGTATCGCCATGGTGGTGGATTACTATAACCGGACCGCTGTCGCGCCGGTTTCCGGTACCCTCGAAGCCTTTGACCTGAGCCAGGAGATGATTAGGGTAGCCCAGGCAGGGCGCTACAACGGGAACGCCTTCCGGGAGGATGGCGCCCAATGGCGGGCCGTCCTGGACCGCTATGTTTCCCCTTCGGCAGATACCTTTATCGTGGATCCTGATTTGCGGGAAAAGGTCTCTTTTTATCCCTATAACATCATGGATGGCCTTCCTGCCGGGGCCTATGATCTGATTTTCTTCAGAAACGCCTTCATCTATTTTACCCCTGAAAGCCGTATAGGGGTGCTGGATACCCTCGCGAAGGCCCTCAGCCCAGGGGGGTTCCTGGTGATGGGCATATCCGAGACGGCGGCGGTGGAGCATCCCCTGCTGGCTAATTGCTACCAAGAGAATGCCTTTTACTTTCAAAAACAAGCTGTCTTGGTAGAGAAAATCGCGGTACCCTCCGGGACCAAGCAACCCACACCGGAGCCTGAGCCGCAACGCCGGAAGATCGCCCTCACCATTGAACCGGAACGGATCGCGGAGCTTATTGCCGATGAGGAGGACCCCTGGCCAATGGCCGAAACAATCCTGGCATTACTGCATACCGAAACACCCTCTGCGGATATGGGTAACACGCTTATCACTACGGTTATTGCTTTGATGAGCCGGGAAGATTTCTCCCGTGCCGATGCGGTGCTTTCATGTATTGAGCGATACGATACTTCAGCCTACACGCATTTCCTCAGAGGAGAATATTTTTATCATAATAACCGTTTCAAGGATGCCGAATATTACTATAAAGCTTCAATACATGAAGATACTGCGTTTTGGCCTGCCTTTTACCGGGTGAGCGCGCTGCGGGCAAAGGAAAACAAGGTTCGGTATGCCTATCATATCAAACAAGCAATTGAAAGCATCAATCGCGGTAAGGATCGATGCTATGAAGCGTTCATCGGCGGATTTTCACCGGATTATTACCGGCGGACCCTGGAGAAAAAATTAACAAAACTAGACGAATAGTTATACCACGCAGGAGGCGTACATGATTTTTCAGAAACTAAAAATTTCCACTAAACTGATTATCTGCAGTGTTGTATTCCTGGTGCCCCTTTCAGTCATGCTGGGGCTTATCATAAACGAAAACAACACGTGGATCAGGCGAAGCCGCAAAGAGCAATATGGGATTAAATGTATCAGACATATCGAATACCTCTTTGATTCAATACCACAGCATCTGCGCATATTCCTCGGTTATGAGATCAGTGAGCTCGGTCAGATTGAAGCGGATATTATGCGGAGTCTGGACAGTTTAGCTGATGATATCAACAAATATCGTAAGGAGCTGGAATTTACCGATCTTAAGCTTAAGGAAAATCATCTGGAACACATCAAAATAGAAAACATGAAAGCAGCGTGGAACAGCCTCCGCACCATGTCCCGGGAAGATCCTGAAACGGTTCTGAACGCCTATTTAAACTTTATCCAGACCATCCGTGATATGAACATGTATATCGGTAATACCTCAACCCTGGTTCTCGATATAGAACTGAACAGTTCTTATTTTGTGGATGCTGCCCTCAATATAATTCCTCAAATCCAGGTACGGATTATCCGTATAGGAAATCTGATCCGTTCATCCAATCGCCAGCTTGCGCTGCAAATGCAGGGGCGCCGCTTAAGTACCGACAACCTGACCATGGCCAATATTGCTGATGACGATAAAAGGGCACTGACGATCTATACCACCCTGCTGGGGGATTATCACCAGCGGGTGAGCTACAGTTTTAACATGGCAATCATGGAAACCAAGAATATGGGAAGAGAAGCTCTGATTACCCCGGAGTTACGCTCTCAAGAAGAAATTTACAAGACCTCGATGAACGATTTTTTAAAAAACCTGGAACAGGTTTCCTCTAAGGAACCGCCTACGTTTGACGCGGCTTCTGAACTTGGTGTGGCCGTCAACCAGTATACCTGCAATTTCGCGATTGCACTGCTTGATCAACTGAACCTGATGATTGATTATCGCATCTCTGTATACCGCACCTATTCCCTGCAGTCCTTGTTGTTCGTCATCATCATGGTACTCTTCGCGTTTACCGTGGTTATCTTCAGCATGATTGACATTAATCAATCGGTGAAGCGGCTTCAAGCCTTATTTATCGCCTTAAGAAACAACGATCTTTCGCTGAACCTTGAGGTCCGTTCAAGCGATGAATTCGGCGATTTAATGAAAGCCTTCAACGGATTTATCGGGTCTCTGCGCTCGGTTTTTACCTCCTTCAGGCAAAGTTCCACCCTGGTCTCAACTTCGATCTACGATCTATCCGCATCGGCCAAAGAGATTACCACCACAGCAAACGAGCAGGCTGCCAGTGTGTCGGAAATCGTCAGCACCATGGAGAGTACGAAGCAGCTTTCGGAACAGATGGCGGCAAAGACCGAAGAAGTGGCAGAGATCGCCCGGCAGACCCATAAACTCAGTGAAAAAGGGGCGGAACTGCGGGACGCGAATCAGACGATGATGCAGGACATCCGGGATCAGAATACCCGGATCATCAACGAAATCAAAAAACTCACCGATATGATCGTCCGTATCAATGAGGCAATCCAAATCATCGACGGCATTGCGGATCAAACCAAACTGATCGCCTTTAACGCCTCTCTGGAGGCATCCTCTTCAGGAGAAAGCGGTGCCCGTTTCGCGGTGGTGGCCAGTGAAATCCGGCGTTTTGCTGATAATGTCGTTGATTCCACCAAAGAAATCAAACTCAAGATTGAAGAGGTACAATCTGCGTCCCGGTCCCTCATTAACGAAGCCCACAACGGTGCCCAGCAGATCGAGATTGGGTATGATCGTATGACTGAACAGAAAGTGGTGTTTGAGGATATTGTGGAAAACATTCAGAACGTCGCCACCAGGAGCCAGCAAATTTCCAATTTAAGCAAACAACAGGAGTACGCTTCTTCGCAGATATTTGAAACCCTCAAGGAAATATCCGCAGGAGTGCGGCAGTTCGTTACCGCTACTTCATCAACCTCGAAAATCGCCGATAACCTAAATGACATGTCCCAGGGCTTACAAAAAGCGGTGGAGAAATACCGTACAAAATAAAGGAAAGGCATGATGGAAGTAACAATAGACCGTCTCCGAGAAGAAGAACGTAATGGTGAAATGATTATCAATTATTTCCGTATATCCCTTGGGGTGTTATGTGGAATCGGTATATGGATACTTGCGTTCAGAG
Source organism: Treponema sp. (assembly GCA_031290325.1). Taxonomy (GTDB): domain Bacteria; phylum Spirochaetota; class Spirochaetia; order Treponematales; family Breznakiellaceae; genus JAITNP01. The sequence goes on along the minus strand of JAITNU010000146.1, from coordinate 5,356 downwards.
GTGGATATAACAGATTCGACACTACAGCTCTGCGCTGGTATAGCGGCCCCTTTGTGTTGATCGGGTACAGCATCGGATTGTTCTGCTATCTCCGTAAACGCACAAATATGTGGCCCTTGCTTAAATATGTATTCGTGGTTCTTGATATAGGTATTGCTTCCTATACGGTTGTTATGATCGCGTTATATCCAAGCCTGGTATCTCCTGCTATTTTACCAGGTTTCCAGGTATCCTGCTATTTCTTATTCATTATTCTCAGTGGCTTACGGTGCAGTGTTTCTTGCGAGGTCTTTTCGGGAATTATCGCCGCTGTTGCTTACGGCAGCATTGTTTTTGTGTTCAACATCTACCAGTATACCTCCGAAGGTATGATAGGGAACCAACTCATCAGAGACGGATGGTGGGTACTATCCTTCATCGCCTGCGGGATCATCATCGCCATCATCCTGAAACGGTACAGGGAATTAGTGAACCATATCTTTGCTGTAGATATCATATCTGAATCCGCCGATGCGGCCTTCAGGACGGTTACGCAAACCAAGGAAATCGCAGGCATGATCCGGGAGGCAACCAAAGAAATAGCTCTTTCATCTAAAGATATATTCACCACCGCGAATAATCAGGCGGCAACAGTAGAGGAGATCGTCAGTACTATTAATGAGAATACCAAGATCGCCACTGATATTGCCGACAAAACCAGAAGCGTTGCTACGATTGCCGCCAAAATGGAAGATGATGTGCTTACCGGATTCTCGGTGCTGGAAAACAATGTCAAGAAGATGGGGGATATCAAAGACAAGAACGAAGGGGTGATTAATGGTATTGTGATGCTGGGACAGAAGATAACGAAAATCCGGGATATTGTCCGGGTTATCAACACCATTACGGATCAGACCAAGGTCATTGCCTTTAACGCCGCCCTTGAAGCAGCAGGAGCGGGTGAACGGGGAAAACGCTTCGCAGTGGTAGCAGAGGAAGTAAACCGTCTTGCAGATGATATCGCGAATCTTACCAAACAGATAAAAGAACAGGTTGAAGAGATACAAGCCTCTTCATCATCTCTGATCATTTCCAGTGAAGAGGGAGCCGATAAGATAGCCGAAGGGTATAAACTCATCAAGAACCTGGAAGATATCTTTAAGGATATCCGTTCAGGGGCGGAGATCACGTCAAATCAAGCACAAACCATCACCATCTCAACACAAAAACAACGGAAGTCAAGCGAACAGATCCATCTTGCCATCTCCGATATATCCCGTGGCCTTAACAGTTTTCTCCACGCCACAAAAGTCGCCACATCCTCTGCGGAAAAGCTCACGAATCTCGCGTATCAACTGGAACTGGTGTTAAACGGCGAACTTGATGTGGACAACATTGACCCTACACTTACTATCGACGAGACGTAATCACGTAACTGTTTGGGACCCTCAGAGCACAACTGATTTCACGATATATCGTTGCCCTCAAGTTCCTTAAAGTACCGCATGGTGCTCACCTTGAGTTCACTGGTAGCATCTTCGTCACAGAGGATGATTGCCTTGGGGTGCATTTGCAGACAGGAAAGAGGGCACAGGTGACTAATCCCTTCTTCAATGGCGGTATGCAGGGCACGGGCTTTGTTACGCCCGCTGGCGATGATAAGGATCTCCCGGGAATCCATGATAGTTCCCACCCCGACGGTGAGGGCGGTGGCAGGCACTTTGCCAGGATCATTACCAAAAAAACGGGAATTGACGAGCCGGGTGTCTCGGTTGAGGGTCTTTACCCTGGTCCGTGAACGCAGGGATGAACCAGGTTCATTAAAGGCAATGTGCCCATCTTCGCCCATGCCACCTAAGAAAAGCTCAATCCCGCCGCAGGAAGCGATGCGCTGTTCATAGCCCTCGCACTCCGCAATCAGGTCCTGGGCCATGCCGTTCAAGATATGGACGTTTTTTTTATCAATGTCGATGTGCTGAAAGAAATTATCCCACATAAACCGGTGATAGCTTTGAGGAGACGCTTCGTCTAATCCCACATACTCATCCATGTTGAAGGTAAGCACCTGGGAAAAAGAAAGCTTTCCCGCTGTATATAGACCAATAAGGGCCTTATAAACCCCCAGGGGACTTGATCCGGTCGGGAGTCCCAGCACAAAGGGTTTATCCGAAGTAGCACAAAAGGCGTTGATACGCTCTGCAATATAGGCGGCTGTCCACCGGCTTACCGCGTCATAATCGTTTTGAATCACAAGACGCATGCTTTCTCCTATAACGTATTGTGTTTGAGTACCCCACCCACCATGGTGGCACGTACTGAAAAATCTTTGTCAAATACCACAAGGTCCGCATCGCAGCCTGGGATGATGCTCCCTTTCCGGCTATACCGCATGATCCGTGCGGGGTTAGAAGACGCCGTTTTTACTGCATCCTCAAGACTAAACCCAAAGGACACCAGGTTTTGTACCCCCCGAATCATCGTGAGCGCAGAGCCGGCAATCACATCATCAGTTTTCCGGTGAAACAGTCCGTCATGAAACACGACTTCTTCGCCATTGGCAAAAAAGGGACCTTCCGATTGTTCTGTCGGCTTAAGCCCGTCAGTTACCAGCACGATCTTATCAACCGGCTTATCCCGCAACAAAAGCTTAAAAAGATCCGGATGAACATGACAGCCATCGGCAATAATCTCACAGGATATTTCCGGATGGATGAGAATAGAACCCACCGCATTGGGATTCCGGTGATCCATCTTACTCATGGCATTAAAAAGATGGGTCGAATGGAGTATCCCCGCCTGCATAGCTTCTACCATGTTTTCATATTCCGCATCAGTATGACCGGCCTGGAGCACAATCCCTTTTTTGATGCACCAGAGGGCCAGTTCCCGCATCCCTTTGAGTTCCGGCGCCACCGTCATGTTGATGATATGACCACAGGCAGCTTCCCAAAGCTGTTCCATGAAAGGAATATCCACCGCCCTCAGCGTTTCCGGCCGCTGCACCCCCAGCCGTTTTGGCGACAAAAAAGGGCCTTCCAGGTGCAGCCCCATAATCCGTGCCCCTGATTCCTGCCCCAGGGAAGCTGCGATCTGGGCAACCGTTTTAGGCATTTCCTCACTGGGATAGAGGGTAGGATTAAAGGCCGTTACCCCACATCTGACCAGGAGCCTGGACATCTGGATAATCGAATCAGCAGAGGCATCACTGGTTCCAAAACCGCCAAAACCGTGTATATGGGTATCGATCAACCCCGGTGCAATATACGCGCCGCAGGCATCAATAATTTGAACCTCAGCACCGAACCGTTTCTGCTCGAATCGTTTCTGGGAAAAAACATCCCCCACCACACCATCTTCAATAAGAACGGCGCACCGTTCCATAACAGCAAAACCGGTCAACACCGTTCCGTTATGCAGGCAAATAGACGGCATAGACATTCCTTTTTCTTTCAAAAGGACTGATTATATAAGCCCCAGAACCTTGGCCAGCTTTTCGTTCCCGCTTTCAAAATCCTTTACCCCTGCGTCAAGCAGGCCTGCCGCCTCAGCAAACCCCGCATGGTGCAGGGTATGGGCCATATCGCTGAGTTCCTGGGTATGCTCCCGGTTATGGTCCAGCATATACGTGAGTAAGGTCTTGGTCCGGTCATGATTACTACCTTCGTGGTGTTCATGGCAATGCGGCGGGGTATGATCGTGGGGATGAGTATGTTCGTGAACATGGGGGTGTTCGTGCTCCGGGGAATGTTCATGATCATGCGGGTGGCTATGATCGTGGGGATGATCATGGTGGTCATCATGCATACAAGGCTCCTTTCGGTTGATAAAAAACCGGCTATAACGTGTTATTGGTAGTTTAGCGATACTTTTTCATAAAAGTCAATGATAAGCATCTTTTTATCCTGCTACCCCCAGCCGCGGCTGTATTCCTTAAAACAATCCAGGCATACTTTTTTACCTTCCTGTAAACGGATCTTATGCTCCGGCGCCGTTTCACCGCAGATTTCACAGGAAACTGAAGAAAAAATCCGGGCCTGTTCCGGTGCTTTGGTGTCCACCTCCTGACAGTCAAACAGTTCGTCTATAGGCGCGTTGAGCAGATAGTCCTGATACGCCACCCGGTCCATCCGGCCCTTCTTTGTCTTGAGATAGAACCGCATTGCCTTGCCGTTTGTTCGATTGATAAAGGTATAGGCATGCTTTCCCGTGTTCTTGTAGATCAGGTTGCCCTTACCAAAGGTGCAGCTCATCAGGGATTGGATGGCATCCACCCCGCAGGCGTCATTTTCGGTGATACAGACCAGTTCCTCATCCAAGGCCGGATTAAGCCCCATCTTCTCCACCACCGCTTCACAGACCTTAACCCCAACGGCAAGGCCGGGACAGGCATGACCATGAAAGGCCTGTGCCCGTTCCCAATAGGCTTGATTCATACGCTTCCTCCATAATTAAGACTCATTCCCACACGGAACTCCACAGCATGGGCATATCGATCACGCAGCCCGGCAGGACCTGCACCGGGATCAACTGGGTCTTGTCGTAATTCGTCCCGGCATACCGGCCCGCCCGGAGGATATTGACGTCCACCGTCTTGTTTTGGGGATCCACGATCCAGTACTCCGGTACCCCGGCTTCCTGATAGTGCCGGAATTTTTCCCCGCCCTCCAGGTCGTTTTCCGCAGTGGAAGGGGAGAGGATCTCAACGATCAGGTTCGGCGGGCCATTACAAAATCCGCCGTATAGCTTTGCTCTATCACAAACCACCGCGATATCCGGCACGACAAAGGTGTTATCACACTGGTCAAACCTGGGGAAAAGTCTGACACCCAGGGCCTCGTATACTTGACAGGGTTTACCTCGCAAAAAGTTCCACATTTGGCCAAATATATCCCCGCTGATGTTTTGATGGAAGGGCGTTGGTGAGGACATCATGTACGCCTTCCCGTCGATGAGTTCCCACCGTTCATCATCATCCCAGGTGAGATAATCGGCAAAGGTGAACTCTTGTTTTAGTGCTGCATCGCTCATTATCAACTCCTCACTATTTCACGTCCAGGCATCTGCGTACTCCCAGATGGCTGGAACGTCTATGCGGCACCCCGGCAGGACGGTTACCGGGACCTCTTCGGTTTGGCCATACTTCGTCTGTACATACCGGCCTGCGATCAGCAGGTTGACTTCGATGGTCTTGTTCCAGGGGTCTACGATCCAGTACTCCCGTACCCCGGCCTGCTGATACAAGGCGAACTTTTCTTCCAGGTCCCGCCCGGCAGTGGAAAGGGAGAGAATCTCAATGACCATATCCGGCGCTCCGTTGCAGCGCTGCCCGTCGGTCTTGGTTTTGTTGCAGATTACCAGCAGGTCAGGCTGAACCAGG
>JAITNU010000107.1 GCA_031290325.1 Treponema sp. | reverse complement strand
AGGGAATAGGGAATAGGGAATAGGGAATAGGGAATAGGGAATAGGGAATTCACCATACCTCGCTCCTCTTGTTTACTAAACTCATTCCTTATAAAGGAACTGAATTCGGACATACATCTTTCGTATGCCTTTGGATGTCTAGTATTACTATACATTAATTAATATTCTTTTGTCAACAAGTTTGGACTTATTCCTAAAAAAACAATTTTTTTATATACACAACTCCTCTGATTGTTCCGATAAAAGTAGCGCATAGGTCAAAGAGAATGGCTCCCTTTTAAAATAGGGCCAGTTCTTTCAGTTTTCTTTTATTAGGTGCCCCTATTACGGAAGGCATAGAACCGCAGCCCTGATTTTTTTCACTAAATACTAAAGGTCAAAAAAACCGCACCGATATATATAACACCACTTGAGAATAATCCTTCAAGTTTCATGACGGTGCATATACTGACGTCCAGATGCATCGTCTTTTTTTATGCCTGCCGGTAATGTTCCAAAAAATTTCTGAGCCGGTTCAACGCTCCGGTGAGGGTTTCCCGGTCCGGGAGGAAGACTACCCGGAAATGGTCCGGTGCTTTCCAGTTAAAACCAGTACCCTGGACTAAGAGAATATGCTCCTGCTGGAGTAGGTCCATGATAAATTTTTCATCGTTAGTGATGTTGAAACGGTTGATGTCGATCCGGGGGAAGCAGTAGAGGGCGCCCTAGGGCATGACCACTGAGAGACCGGGAATCGTATTTATCAGGGAAACGGCGATATCCCGCTGTTCCTTGAGGCGGCCGCCGGGGAGTATGAAATCGTTGATGCTCTGATACCCCCCCAGGGCGGTCTGGATGCCGAACTGGGCAGGCACATTGGCGCAGATCCGCATGTTGGAAAGCATTTCCAGGCCCTCAAGATACCCGGTGGCGATTTTTTTATTCCCCGAAAGGGCCATCCAGCCTGCCCGAAACCCGGCGGACCTGTAGGTTTTGGAAAGACCGTTGAAGTTCACCGTGAGAATCTCCGGGTCTATGGAGGACATGGGTATGTGCCGTACCCCGTCGTAGGTGATGCGGTCGTAGATCTCATCAGCATAGACGATGAGTTCATGTTCCCGGGCGAGCCGGGCAATGCCTTCCAGAATAGCTTTGTCGTAGACTGCGCCGGTGGGGTTGTTGGGATTAATCACCACAATGGCCTTGGTATGCCTGGTGATCTTCGCCGCCATGTCCCCAAGGTCCGGGTTCCAGTCTGCCCCCTCGTCACAGAGGTAGTGGACCGCCTTGCCCCCGGAGAGGGTTATTGCGGCGGTCCACAGGGGATAGTCCGGCGCGGGAACCAGCACCTCATCCCCATTATCCAGCAGCCCCTGCATGGCCATAACAATCAGCTCGCTCACCCCGTTCCCGATGAAGATATCGTTGATGTTCACATCCCGCACCCCCTTGGATTGAAAATCCTGCATAATGGCCTTCCGGGCGGAAAAAAGCCCCTGGGAATCGCAGTACCCCTGGGCATTGGGCAGATTAACGATGATGTCATGGATTATTTCATCTGGAGCGTTGAACCCAAAGGGCGCAGGGTTCCCGATATTCAGCTTTAAGATCCGGAAACCCTCCTCTTCCAGCCGTTTCGCCTCTTTTAAGACCGGCCCCCGGATGTCGTAACATACCTCGTCAAGTTTGACGGATTTCGCAAAAGCTCTCATGATTCCTCCTGTGGCGCTTGTTCTTCATAAATCCAATGCTCTGCATCCCGGAGCGCCTGGAGCATGATAATCCCGTATATTTCAACTTGTATTTTCAATACCTCTTTATTCCAGGCCGCTAGAGTAGGCAGAGCTTTCCGTACCCGTCTGCGCCCCTCCAAAGCGGCTGCATAAAGCTCCGTACTTTGTTCAGGCAGTACCTTACACAAAGTATCGGTAAGATAAAAGGCCGCCAGACCTGCGACCAGGACTTCATGGGATTTCCGGGCCAGGTGCATGAGCTGGTCCGCGGACAGGGGAAACTGCTGTTCCAGGAGCAGGGTAAACCCATAGTACCAGTGTATCCAGGATGCATCCCCTCGGGCGAACTCCTGTCTCGCTGCCCTGAGAAAATTGAGGCGGGCGGAAAAAAACTGCACCCCACCGCTTATATCCTTGTGGAGGAGCCGGGCAATTCCTAAAACCAGGGCATGCTTTTCAAGTAAGCGGGGCTTTTTTTCGATGAAGTGGTGTTCCAGGTCGATAAGCGCAGCGGAATTGGAATGAACCAGATAGGTTTGAGCCAGCAGCCGTATCAGCCGGGAGGAATAGTGCCCTTTCTGGATGATACGGGTCTCAAGGTATTGGATGAGAGCCGGCCAATCCTCCTGTTGCAGGAGTACCAAGAGGCGGCGGTTCATGGCCCAATAGATATCAAGGGTACCGAGAATCACCAACATTCCCAGGATGATGGGCCAGCTTGAACGCCAAAAGGTGCCGGCAAAGTCAAAACCGAGGGTATGAAACGAAAAGAAACCGAGGGCCATCAAAAAGAACAGGATAACGATATTAAACACGATGAACATTGAGGTTAATTTAACAGAATTCAATTTCAATCTTACTTTCTCCTTAATTTATAAAACCATATATTATGACCGATAATTATTGAAAACTATGATAAATGAGATGCAAGGAATTAGCAAGTCAACAGGGGTACTATGATGAAGGGTTATGCTATTAAAGCAATCGCAGCAGGAAGTCTCTTTTCCGATACAGTGTATCTTGATAACCAATTTATCCTGGCTACCTCGGAAATTCCCGTGTCCGAGGAACTCCTCAAGGTTCTGGACGAGTGGGAATTTCAGGATATCTATAGTGATGGAACCTTGGGTAAACAGCAGGTTACCACCACGCCCGATATCCCTCCTGAACTGGCGGGGATCGATGAGGATCAGATCAAGCAGGCCGAGAACTTTTACCGGGTCTTTCAGAAGTATGTGGAAACCCTTTTTAGCCATGCGGCTGAAAACAATGAACTCGACTTTAAAGATGTAGTAGCTAAGGTACGGACGGCCTGTAAGATAATACAGGAAAATCGCCGGTTCCTGCTGCGGATTGAAAAAAATCCCCGGCCGGAAGTGCCCGATGGGGCTCTGTCATTCCATACAATTAAGAGCATGATCATTGCGATTATTATCGGGTCCTACCTCAAACTCCCTGAGCACCGGCTCCTGGAGCTGGGGGCTGCCGCCCTCCTCCATGAAATCGGGATGATAAAACTGCCCTCACGACTCTATGTACACGAGCGGATCCTGAGTCCTGATGAGCGGAAGCGTATCCTCACCCACCCTATTTTAGGCTATAACCTCCTTAAATCCTTTGATGTGCCCCTGGCCATCAGTCTCGTCACCCTGGAACACCATGAACGGGAAAACGGTTTAGGCTACCCTCAAAGACTCAACGCGGATAAGATCAGCTTCTACGCCAAAATAATCGCCGTGGCCTGTTCTTATGCGGCACTGACCACGGACCAGCCCCACAAGAAGGCCACTGATAGCCATACCGGCATAATGGCCCTCCTCAAGAATGAGAAAAACCAGTACAATGCTACGGTCATCAGGGCCTTGGTTTTTTCCCTTTCCATGTATCCCATCGGACTGTATGTGCTGCTTTCTGACGGGAGGCACGGCCAGGTAGTGGATGTGGATCCCGAACAGCCCCAGTTTCCCATTGTCCAGGTTTTTGGCGGAACAGTATCAGATGGAACCCCCCTCACCCTGGAGACTTCCCAAACCGGGGTATCCATTGTCAGGCCCCTGACCAAAGAAGAAGTCGGTCTCGTGGTCCGTTATTAATCCTATGGAGGACCCGTTATCTACCGTCCTTTTCATCCTGGTCATCATCCTCATCAAAGGCTTCTTGTCCCTGATAGAAACCGCCCTGCACGCTTCCCGGAAAACCTGGCTGCGGATCAAGGCGGAGGAAGGTGATAAGCGGTACCGTAAGGTGCTGGAAGCGGCGGAAACACCCACCCTGTTTCTTGGGACCCTCAGAATCGGGATCAGCTTCTTCGAAATCCTGGCAGGGGTGGCCGGCGGATTCGCCCTGGTGCGGTCCCTGGGGCCGGTTTTCCACGGGAGCTGGGCGGTCCTCATAAGCGTTGGCATCACCCTGGTAATGGTCATCCTGGGAGATACCCTTCCCCAGCAGATCGCCTGTACCGCCCCGGAGCAGATCACCGCCTTCACCCTTCCCCTGGTCAAGGCCCTCGCCCTGTTCTGTAAGCCCCTCTTTGTTATTGCCACCCAGGTATCCGCCTTGATCCTCAGACTGTTCCATCTTGATACCACCGCTTCCCCGCTGATGACCACCGATGAACTGCAACTGGCCCTGGAGGAAGGGGAAAAATCGGGGATTGTGGAAAGCAAGGAACGGACCATGGTAGAGGGGGTCTTTTATCTGGGAGACCGGCCGGTCCTGACCTTTATGACCCACCGCTCGGAGATCCAATGGCTGGACCTGGGCGCTGATCCTGAAACCATCCGGGCCGCCGCCATAGCATACCGGGAGCAGCGCTACTTTCCCGTGGCCGACAGCACCCTTGATGCGGTTTCCGGAGTGGTTTCAGTCCAGGATATACTCCTCGCCCTCCTTGCCGGCCCCTGGCCAGGGTTAAAATTCATCATGAAAAGTCCCTCGTTTATCCCCGAAACCATGTCTGCCCTCAAAGCCTTTGAAGCCTTTAAGAAAGGGAAAACCGATTTTCTTTTAGTCATGGATGAATACGGCGGTTTTGCAGGGATACTCTCCCTGGGAGACCTCATGGAAGAAATCACCGGACGCCTCTCAACGCCTGCCCAGGACGGAGAGGCCATACTCCCCCAGGAAGATGGAACCTACCACGTAGATGGCAGCGTCAACATCGACGAGATCGCCAAGGTACTGTCCCTGGCCAGCCTTACGGGGGAACACCAGGAATACCATACCCTGGCCGGGTTCATCCTGAGCCTGGCCGGGGAAATTCCCCGGACCGGAGCACATTTTGACTATAACGGCTATCGTTTCACCATTGCTGCCATGGACGGGAACCGGATAGATAAGGTAGTAGTAAGCGGTGAAAAAGGACAGCAGATAGCTTCGCCATGAATCGTGGAGCAAAAAGTAGTGGAGAAAGTATTAAGGACTATTGATATATTTCAATATGTTTATTGTTCATTGTCCTTTTTCCCCTTTTTCTTTATATTTTATATTTGTGGTATGACAGGGGACGGAAAGTGGGCAGTGGTGATTTCTAGTAGAATGAAGGGAGCAGGAAATGCAAAATATAGGTAATCTGCTGAAAGGGAAGATAGCAGGACCGGAGACCGGTATTGAAATTAAAAAATCGGTGTGTGCGATATGTGATCCGATGACGCAAT
>JAITNU010000066.1 GCA_031290325.1 Treponema sp. | reverse complement strand
AGGGGCGCTGCCAAGGCAGCCGGTGTTCCAAACCCTGCCGCACCTTCAATAAAGGCGCTGAACATGTACCCAATAATGATAGCCTGGACACGCATATCCTTGCTGATGCCCTGCATACCGTATTGAATAGTTTCCATGGCTCCGGAATATTGCAGGGTATGCAGGATGAGTAGCGCGCCGAACACGATGATCAGCACACTCGCCGCGCTACTCACCCCTTGCAGCGTGAGGGCAAAAACATAGGGGACCGGAAGTCCCCAGACCAGTACTGCTAAGACCGCACTGGCGAGCCAGGCTATGGGCATAGCCTTCATGGCCCCCAGCCGCATTCCAACCATTAGCACGAGAGCTACCAGGATGGGGATCAACCCAACCACCGCAAGTAAGTTTGTAGACATGATAAATACTCCTCTTGGGCCTTCAGACCCGTTGTGGTTCATAGCAACCCTCCCTTAACCAAATGGACAGGGTGCTTGCTATTTCGCTTCATATTAGTATCCACCTCCATTTCTTTGCTTGTCAAGTTTTTTTGTATTTTAAATTAAGCACCCTGTGGGGCAAGATACCCCGCTTCCCCAAACCGATCAAAATTGCTATAGTTGAGGTATGTTGTCCCCTCTGATTAAGGAAATTGTAGCCCTCCCCGCGAATGCCCAGGACGTCATTGTCCGGGGCTGGGTCAGGACCAAACGGGAACTTAAAAACCTCACCTTTGTGGAAGTGAACGACGGTTCTTGTTTCAGCGGTCTCCAGTGTACCTTTGACCGGGCCGGTAGTACGAATGCTGTCTTATCCGCCCTGTCCACCGGGGCTTCGGTGGAAATCCGGGGCTATCTCGTGCCCTCCCCTGGCTCAGGCCAGGCAGTGGAAATCGCCGCCTACGCTATCGCCCTTATCGGTGAGGCGCCGGTAGAGACCTATCCCCTGCAAAAGAAACGACATTCCCTGGAATTCCTCCGGGAGCTTGCCCATCTCCGGGCCAGGACCAACACCTTTGGCGCAGTGGCACGGGTGCGGAGCCGTCTCGCCCAGGGAATTCATGAGTTCTTTCATAGTCATAACTTTCAGTATGTCCATACGCCGATCATCACCGCCAGCGACGCTGAAGGAGCCGGGGCCATGTTTCAGGTTACCACCCTGGACTTGAAAGCCCTGGCCATCTCTGGTAAAGCCCCGGATTATGGGCAGGACTTCTTTGGCAAGCCGACGTATCTCACGGTTTCCGGCCAGCTTGAGGCGGAAACCTATGCTACCGCCCTCTCACGGGTCTACACCTTTGGCCCTACCTTCAGGGCGGAAAACTCCAATACCACCCGGCACCTGGCGGAATTCTGGATGATCGAGCCGGAAATGGCCTTTGCCGTGCTGGAAGACAACATGGCATTGGCAGAGGAGTTCCTCAAATACCTCTTCACCCTGGTGCTCGAAGCTTGTGCCGGGGACCTTGCCTTCTTCGATGCCCATATCGAAAAGGGCATAATTCCCACCCTGCAATCGGTGATCGATTCCACGTTTACCCATATAACCTATACCGATGCGGTAGCGGAACTTGAAAAAAACGCCACCGTCTTTGAATTGAAGCCCTATTGGGGCTGCGACCTCCAGAGCGAGCATGAAAAGTTCCTCACCGAGAAAGTGGCCGGCGGCCCGGTGATCGTTACGGATTATCCAAAAGAGATAAAAGCCTTTTACATGAAACTGAACAGCGATGAAAAGACCGTCAGGGCCATGGATGTGCTGGTTCCCCGCTTAGGGGAGCTTATCGGCGGCTCCCAGCGGGAGGAAAACCTGGCAAACCTGGAAAAACGGATCACCGATCTGGGCATGAACCCCGAAGACTACACCTGGTACCTGGACCTGCGCCGCTACGGTACGGCGCCCCAGTCGGGCTTTGGCATGGGCTTTGAGCGGCTCATCCAGTACGTTACCGGTATGGCCAATATCAGGGATGTCATTCCCTATCCAAGAGCAGTGGGGCAGGCTGAGTTTTAGGTTGCTGGGATCATGGTATCTTAATTAAGGAGGAGCATTAAACGATGGAAGATAGGGTGAAATTAGATGCCTTATACGACTGGTTTGATGAAAACTTTGTCATGGGGGAGTTTCTTATTCAGGATTGTATAGCGGAAAAGATAATCCCCTGTTTCCCATGGGGAGGGGTAGTTCGTGTCTGATTTTAGGGTGCCTGCTCCTCACAGTAGCTTCCTCTGCCTTATCCTCTTTTTAGCCTGTACTATCCCCCTCTTTGCCCAAGACCCTGAACTGGACGAGCCGGAACTGAATTCCCGTGCTGCGGTGCTCCTGGATGCGGCCACCGGGACGGTGCTCTACGCCAAGAACGCCGATGATGAGATTCCCCCGGCTTCTTTAGCCAAACTTATGACCATCCATGTGGCCCTGAACGAGGTGAATGACGGAAGGGCAGCTCTGGAGGATGTCGTGCCCCTCCCCAGGGAAAGCTGGGCCGTAAGCCAGCCTCCCCGGTCGAGCCTCATGTTCCTGGCACCTGGGCAAATCGTAACCCTCAAGGAACTCCTTTTGGGGCTTGCCATTCCTTCGGGGAATGACGCGGCTGTAGCTGTAGCCCTCTATTTTACCCCCACGGTGGGAGAATTCGTTGAGCGTATGAACCGGGAAGCCCGCAGCCTGGGACTCTCCAGGACCCGCTTTGTGGAGCCTTCAGGCATATCGGAAGACAACCTGACCACCGCCCTGGAATTTGCCCTTTTTTGCAAAGAATACCTCACGCTCCACCCTGAAACCTTACAGGATTATCATTCGGTGCGGGAATTCGCCTATCCCAAGGCGGAGAATATGCGGGCAGTATACCGGTCAAGACCGGGCACCATCCGGCAATACAACCATAACACGTTTCTGGAAAGATTTGAGGGGACCGACGGTCTTAAAACAGGCTACATCGACGAGGCAGGTTACAATATTGCCATCACTACCGAGCGAAATGGGACCCGTTTCATCATGGTGATCCTGGGGGCACCTGCAGTCTACGGCGGGGATCGGATCCGGGACCAGGATGGGATGCGGCTGCTGGCCTGGGCCTTTGAACACTTCAAAACCCTGCGTCCGGTTCTCGGCGACCTTCCCCCAGTACCAATATGGAAGGGCAAGGAAAATTATGCTGAAATCCTTCCCAGTGAAGTCCTGGAATTCACCACCTTTACGGATCGGGCCACCGGTCCTGTGGAGAGCCTCCGCTGGGAAATAGAACTGCTCGATCCCATTATAGCGCCCCTCCCCCAGGGCAGTTCCGTGGGAGACCTCGTCCTCTATGATGAAGTTGGAGAACTCAGGCGTATGCCCCTTATCACGGCTTGGGACCTTGAACCAGGGGGCTTTTTCAAACGCCTCTGGGATAGTATACGGTTGTTTTTCCGGAACCTGTTCAAAAGGGCTTGATCAACGCTTCCGATGCGGTCTTCCCGTCCTTGGTGTAGATGCGCTTGGGGTTATGGGGATCCACGATGCGTTGACCGCGGTGAAAAAACACATACTGATACAGCCCCGGTGGAAGGGGAAGGGTAAGGGAGTAGGTTCCGGGGGTCTTTTCCTGTAATTCATACATAAAGGGATCCCATCCATTGAAACTGCCTGCTACGGTAATGGTCTCCCCTGGGGAGGCGGTATAGGTGAAGTTGAGGCTGCCCGGGGGGGCATCAAAGGTGGAAAGGGGTTTCTTTATGACCGGAACTGGTACTATTGAATGGGTCATTCCCGAGGTATCCACCCGGTATTGGGGGTTTGCAGGGTCGATGGTCCAAAGGCCGTCTATGATCAGCCGGTATTCCAGTTCCTGGATACCTTCGGGGACCGTATACAGATGGAACAGAATCCCCGAATCCCGGTATGAGACCGGCGCTTTCTGCTTGGATGATTCAACCGGCTCATCCGGGGGCAAGAGGAGTTTTTTGAACCAATAGACCTTTGAAAAGCCCTCATGGGCAAAGGCAATACCAACCCTTCGGTAGGAAGAAGGGGCGGTGAAAATAACCCCGTCTTCATATAGTTCCGGCTTTCCGGGGCCTTCCAGATGCAACAAGTGATCAATAAATTGATAAGATTCTATATCTACTGCCTCAATAGTGCCGATAATAAATATAAGGAGTAATACAACCGTGATCTTTTTCATAGCTTCTTTACAATTATCGGTTGATACCTCAATATCTTAATATGCCGTCATTAAAAGCACTTGAAGAATTCAGAACTTCATTCCGTACTCTTGGCAATGAGGTGGCCATAAGGGATCAGCAGAATCTGCTCATGGAAGACCTTGAGCTGCCAGATGCTCAACCGGCGCCTCGGGTAGCCAAACAAGCGGCTTCAGGGGATCCCGAGGTTTCGGAGGATATAACCGCCTCTCCGAATACAACAGAGGCTTCCTATGCCATGGATGATTTGGGTTTCAATGAATTACTAAATATCGATGATGATTTACCGGTCCCTGGTTCGGATGCTAACTTCGGACTCCCGGCGGATGCTTCAGAGCCGGATATGCCCCCTGATGCTGCCTTCCCTGTGGTTCCCCCGGCTTCGGAGGAAGAAAGTCAGGAGGCCTTGTCGCTGGACGACTTGGAGGGCTTTAATACAGAGCGTCCTGCGGGAACCCCGGGGACCGGTGATACTCCCCCAGTAGGAGATATTTCGGTTGACCTGTCCCTGGATAATTTGCCGGATTTTCCCCCGGAGCATACGGACGAGGAACCCCTTTCCCCTGAGGTTCCCCCTGGTGTTGATCCCATTGCTCCCCAGGAAGAACCTGATACCGGTGAGGCCCCGCCTGCATCTATCGGTACGCTGCAGGATGGGTTGAATATTGAGCCTCTCAGCCTGAATCTTGATGATGTGACGTCCATCGATCTTAATAGTGCTGATCTGGATGATTCAGGTTATGAGTCTGATGCGGATGACTCTGACCCCTTTGCGATTCCCGAGCTGGATGCTCTTTTAGCCGATACTGGTAAATCTTCGAATCAGGTTGAAGAAATTCTCTTAACTGAGGAAGATTTTGCCCAGATCCAGAAAACCCTTGACACCTATCCCCTTAATCTGCGTATTGCCTGCGAAGAGCTGATTGTTGAACAAGCGGTCCTTCCAGATATGATGTCTCAACTGATAAAGTCGTTGATCCAGGGCGCCTCGGCCCGGGAAACCGCTGCCTTAGCAGGAAAAATTCTTGAACGTCATATCTCTATACCCCAGGGCTTTGAAAAGCGGACCGGCGAGGCGCTGGAAGCGTCGCAGAAAACCTTCACTTATTTCTTTATCCATAAAATCCTGCCTGTGGTGCGCCTCTTCCTGATGATTGCCCTGGTGGCGGGGTCTCTTTTTTATTTGGGGTATCGTTTCATCTATACCCCCTTACACGCGGAATCAATATATAAAACCGGGTATGAGCACATCGGCACCGGAGAATATGCCCGTGCCAATGAGCGGTTCCAGGAAGCCTTCGCCCTGCATCGGGTCAAGCAGTGGTTTTACCGGTACGCCGATGCCTTCAGAGACGTGCGGCAATATAGAGATGCGGAAAAAAAATACGATGAACTCCTCCTGTATTATCCCCAGGATAAGAAGGGCGTCCTGGATTATGCAAATATGGAAACCAACTACCTCCATAATTACAAGAAGGCGGATGATCTGCTCCGTAGAAATATACTGGACTACCGGATAAATGATCGGGAGGGTCTCCTGGCAGTAGGAGATAATGCTCTTGCCTGGGGTGATGATCTCCTTGAGAAAGGGAATAATGCCCTTCCTCAGTATGAAGCCGCACGGGAGGCCTATGCCCGGCTTCTGGAACGGTACGGATGGACCGATCCGGTTATGGAGCGGATGATGCAGTATTTTATTCGTACCGATAACCTCAGAGAAGTCCTGGGAGTACAAGCCTATTTTGCAGAGTCTCCTAAACGAAAAATTTCCGCCTCCTCCCTGGCAGACCTGGGGGGCTATCTGCTGGATAAAAAATTTGAAGAAGTCCGGGGCGTTCCCAATGAATATATCAGCTCCATTGATGGGGTCAGAGATATCCTGCTTAAAGCGGTCAAGGCCGATCCCGGTATCCCGGAATCCCATTACCATCTGGCCCGGTATTACAACTATTTCGGTAATACCGATGATGAACGGACAACCCTGGAACGGGCTATTGCGGCCTTTGACACGATCCCAGGAGAATCGATCCCGCGTTTGAAGACCCGGATCGATGCCGAGCGGCGTTATGCCCACATATTGATCAATAAGCGGGAATTCTTTGCTGCTGAGGAACAGTTGCTCAAGGGGGTTGCCGTGTACGAGGATGCCCTTGGCCGGGGGCGCCTTTCCCGCTCCCCCGCCTTTGGACAGCTCTACGCGGATCTGGGGGATCTCGAATATTTCACCAAAGACGGGAACCTGGACCTGGCCTTGAAACATTATTTGCGTTCCGAGCAGCACGGCTGGGCGCCTCCTGAGATTCAGTACCGTATGGGTGCGGCGTATTATCAGCAGCAGCAATGGAAGGAGGCTCAGGAACGGCTTGTCACGGCTAGTGGGGAGCTGCCCCTCAACCGGCGTATCCTCAATGCCCTGGGTAATGTGTCTTATATGCGGGGTGATTATTTTATCGCCCAAGGCTATTTCAGGCGCTTGCTGGATATGCTGGAAAAGGACCGGTCCCGCTTTTCTTTGTTACTCCCTGATGATCGGGAGGATCACAAAGACCTGGTTGAGCGTCTCATGGTGGGCTGGAATAATATGGGGGTAACCTTGGAAGCCTTAACGGATCGGAGTGGAGATAATCAGTACCGCGCCTATGCCCTGGGGTTCTATGCCGAGTCTGCCCGTGCCTGGGATAGTCTTACCCGGAACCCCGCCTCCATGGTCCGCTTCGGAGCAGGGGACCTTGCGATCCCCGGGATTAGCCGGGCCTTCCTCAACTCCAGGAATGCCCTCCATCCTGAATCAGGCTATGAGCCGCAGCTCTATTTACAAATTGATAAGGATGTATTGGAACCTTCACCCTGGGAAGAGTTGACCCCTCAAAACTTCCGTCGTTTATCGGATGATGTTTTCTAATTTTTTTTCTATTTTTTTCTATTTTTTATTTTTTCTATAAGGGCCTGGGGTGAAACGATTTACTGCTAACGATAGAATCCGGGCCGCCTTAGTGGTGGCCTTGTTCATATCCCTTTTTCTGTGTATCTTCGCAGGGATCCTCCTGATTCGTTCTTTTACTATAAGCCCGCCGGAACCGGCAGTACCGGACAAAACGCCGGTTCCCCCAAAGGAGCCTACAGGAGGGACCCAGCCCCCAGAGCCGATCCTGGTTTTTGTCATAGATGATGCAGGGAATAACCTCTGGGAATTAGAGCCTTTTCTGCGGTTTCCCGGTCCCCTCAGCATTGCAGTACTGCCGGGGCTTCCCCATTCTGCCGAAGCTGCCGGGCGCATCCGGGCAGCCGGTAAGGAGCTTTTGCTCCATCAGCCCATGGAAGCCATAGGCGGGGAGGATCCAGGACCAGGGGCCATTTATGAGGGGATGGATCAAGAGGAAATCAGGACCATCATGGAACGCAATCTCGCGGAAATCGGCCCGGTAGCGGGGATAAACAACCACCAGGGTTCAAAGATAACCAGGGATGGGACGGCTATGGAAACGATACTTGCCCTCTGCCGTGAATATGGGATATATTTCTTAGATTCACGAACTACCGCCGATACGGCGGCGCCCGCAGTTGCGAAGCGAATGGGAATAAAAATAGGAGAGCGTGACGTGTTTTTAGATAATATCCAGGAAAAAGCCGCCATGATCGGATATGTTCAGGAAGGGCTTCAAAAAGCGGAACAAAAGGGATTTGCCATCATGATCGGCCATACATGGTCAACGGAACTGGCCGCGACCCTGGAAGAGTTATACCCCGAACTCATCGAGCAGGGGTATTCTCTTTCAACTATAGCCCGCCTCATGATGGACCACTCATGGTAACCCTAGCGTTTGAATTTCAGCGTCTCAAGGGGACTATCTCCCCGCATAAAGGCAAACCATAACTCGCTCGTCGTCTTTTCCCGCAGGAGCCTGTAAAATGAGGCCATGTCCTTTACTGATTCACCGTTTATCCCCGTAATCCTATCCCCCCGTTGCAGACCGATAATGGCGGCGGGGGTTTCGTTTAGAATCTGGGCAACATAGAGACCCTGGGCATTGTTATCGAGCTGGAGGTTGCTGCGGAGTGCGTCGGTGAGGGGAACTACATACACCCCAGGCCAGAGCTTCTTGTTTTCCGCTGCCACCGCATCGTTTCTCGCCTCAATACGAACTTGCATATCCATGGACTTGGCGTCCCGGAACACCGTAAACTTTGCGGTTACACCAGGTTTAAGCTCCCCGACCTCCCGGGTGAGGTGATTCACATCCCGTATATCTTTACCGTTTATCTGGGTGATGAAGTCTCCAGGGCGTATGCCCCCCTTATCCGCAGGAGAATCCAGGAACACCTGAGCAGCCAGAGCGCCCCGTTTTCCCTGGATCCCCAGGGCCTGGGCTATATCCTTATCCAGATCCGTGAGGGAAACCCCCAGCCAGCCGTAACTAATCTGTCCGGAACTGATAAACTCATCAATTGATCGTTTCGCGTTGTTGATGGGAATGGCAAAGCCTAAGCCCACGGAACCGCCGTTTGAACTATTGCTGGCTATCCAGGTGTTGATCGCGATGACCTCTCCCCGGATATTCACCAAAGCGCCCCCGGAATTGCCCTGATTAATCGAAGTATCGGTCTGGATAAAATCATTGATATTATTCCCCGGCCCACCGGTACGGCCCACAGCACTCACGATGCCCATGGTAACCGAGGACATGAAGCCCAGGGGATTCCCCACGGCAATGGCCCAGTCCCCCACCTTCACCTCATCGGAATTCCCCAGGACCGCCAGGGGATGCACATCAGTGGTTTTAAAGGACACCATGGCCAGGTCTTTGCGTTCATCCTTCCCCACCAGCTCTGCAGGGTACTCCTTACCGTCATTGACGGCAACCACGATCTCATTGGCATCCCCCACCACATGGTTATTGGTCAACACATAATAGGTCCCCCCGTCCCGCCGGACGATGATTCCCGAACCCAGGCCCTGGGACCGGTATTCCCGTTCCTGTCCATTAGGACTCCCCTCCCGGGGTCCAAAAAAAAATTCCCAGGGTATCCCATTAAAGTTAGGAACTTGCTGCCGCCTGATGGAAACGGTTTTAAGCTCCACCACCGACGGCAGTACCTTATTGGCTACCGACCTGAAGGCGGTCTGAAGTCCTTCCGCCACTGCCAGGGCGTCCTGAGGAATAATCACCGAATTCTCTTCGGCCTTGGCTTTTTTGGCTTGGGGGGTCGAACATGAAAAGGAAAGAAAAGCCAGGGAAAAGCCGAAGATCACTCCTATGAGTACCAGATTGAAAACAAACAAATTTTTTGATGATAATTTTTGCGTAAGATTCATACCACACACGCTCCTATATAAATTTTTTACACCCATTCTTTAAATAATAATATAATAAAATTTCATCTGAATAGTTACAGCTTTGTTCAGGGGTCAATTTTTTCAGTTAAAATTTCGGTATAATCGCTGAAAACCGCAATGGTATGCTCCCAATGGGCGGAGAGCTTATGATCCGCAGTAACCACGGTCCAGCCATCTTTCATCAGCTCCACCTCCCCGGTTCCCAGGTTGATCATCGGCTCTATGGCAATCACGAGGCCCCGGGTCATCTTAGGATTCGGCCCATGGGGATCATTGGGGACTGCGGGGTCTTCATGCAGGTCAAAGCCAACCCCATGACCGCAAAACTGGCGCACCACCCCGTACCCACGGAGAGACGCATACCCATATACTGCCCGGCCAATCTGCAAGAGCCGGTCTCCGGCCTTGGCTGCCTCAATTCCCTTGTACAGACATTCTTTTGTTACCATGTTCAGGGCATGAACCGGTTCAGCTACCCTGCCTGCCTCAACGGTTATCGCCTGATCGCTGAAAAAGCCCTCCAGATCAATACCACAGTCCAGGGACACGAGGTCTCCTGCCGCAATCCTCCGCCGTGAAGGAATTCCGTGGATCACTTCATGGTTTATTGAAATGCACAAGGCCGCCGGGTAGGGGTTTGATTTAGGGCCATACCCCAGAAACGCAGGTTTCCCTCCGGCTTTTTTTATCCAGTTTCGGGTCCACTTATCAAGTTCCAGGGTTTCGACCCCCGGCTTGACCAAGGGGACGAGGTCCCGATACATGGCACTGAGCATACGGCAGGATCTGCGGATGCCGTCAATTTGCTTTTCGTTCTTCAAACGTATCATTTTACGGATCATTATGTATGCATCATATTTGTTTGTCAATTCAGTACCGATTATTCCCTTCACAGGTACTTACAAACGATACACTATATATAGCGTATATAAATAAAATAATACTATATATAGTGCACATATAAAAATAACATGCTCTATAAACCCTACATATAGCGTATACTAAGTATAGTATATGCTATATATGGGAACAGGTACGTCAAACTTGTTTCTTCCTCTCTTTCCGGTATACCCCCTATCAAAACTCAATAAATTTGATAGAATAAAGTATATGGGTATGCCAGCCACCTTATTCGATATTGATTCCTCCTCTGTTGCCGTTCCAAGACAGGCAAAAAATCGCTCTTTTGCGCCAACCCCTGACTTATTTGAAACGTTATATGAGCATGATGACTATCTTACAAAGCAAATTATTACGTACATAGGCAACAAACGTTCACTTTTACAGTTTATTACCAAGGGGATACAGAAGGTTCAAAAACACTTGAACAAAAACAAGTTGAATATGTTTGACGTATTTTCTGGATCAGGGATTGTTGCGCGTTACTTTAAGCAATACTCAAACCTTCTCCTGGTGAATGATTTGGAAAAATATGTAAAAATTACCAGTGAGTGTTATTTGTCAAATAAAAGTGACTTGGACATGAATTTATTAAAGTCTGTATATAACGATCTTGTTGAAACAATTACAAGAAATCCGCTCATTTCCGGTATTGTTGCGGAATTATACGCTCCAAAAGATGATGAACATATACAGCAGGATGAACGGGTCTTTTATACACGCAGAAACGCACTGTATATAGATACCATGCGCGGTTTGATTGATGCGATTCCTCAAAAATATCAAAAATACTTCCTTGCACCATTACTTTCGGAAGCCTCTGTTCATTCCAATATATCTGGTGTATTCAAAGGCTTTTACAAAAACAGAGAGACCGGGATTGGTCAATTTGGCGGAATCAAGGCGGATGCCCTGTCACGAATAAAAGGTGATATTACGTTACCATTTCCTGTTTTCAGTAACTTTACTGGTGATTTTATCGTTTATAACGGAGATTCAAATGCGGTGATAAAAGAAGCGCCGGAAGTTGATCTGGCATATTTAGACCCGCCATACAATCAACACCCCTATGGTTCTAATTATTTTATGCTTAACTTAATTCTTGAAAACAAATATCCTGAACAAATGAGCAAAATATCAGGCATTCCAGAAAATTGGAATCGCTCCGCTTATAACAAGAAGCAATGTGCCTATAACGCGCTCAGTGATTTGGTTACAAACATTAAGGCAAAATATGTTCTCATATCTTTTAACTCAGAAGGGTTTATAACACTACCTGAAATGAAAGGTATGTTGGAGAGAATTGGCAAAGTAGAGGTCTTGGAAACAACGTATAATACCTTTCGCGGTTGCCGGAATTTGGCAAATCGTGACATTCATGTTAAAGAATATCTGTACTTATTGGAGAAAT
>JAITNU010000161.1 GCA_031290325.1 Treponema sp. | reverse complement strand
GCCATCAAGCGCGGCCCCATGCTCCGCCACCTCGACAACGGCATGATCACGAATCCCCGTTTCCAGCGTTTTGCCCTGAACACTGCCGCTGAACTGGGCATCCCTGTGCAGGAAGCGGTACGCACCGGCGGGTCTACCAACGGCGCGTCCATACACCTCTCCAACGAGGGCGTGCCGGTTATCGTGATTGGGCTTGCGGTGCGCTACATTCACACCCACTACTGCTTTGCCGCATACTCCGATGTTGAAAACGCCGTGAAGCTGGGCGTGGCTATCATTGAGCGGCTGAACGCAGAGCGCGTCGCGTCGTTCTAAAGAAACCACTAACCACACGAACAAAAGAGACGCTTTCGGACAAAAGTTCGTGTGGTTTGTTAGAATGAATACAGGCAATCAGTTCCCATGATAGGCGATTTCCCGAAACTCTCGGGGAGTTATGCCGTAGCGCCGCTTAAAAATACGGGAAAAATAATTCACATCCAGAAATCCTGATTTTTCGGCTGCTTGCTGGATATAGACACCGGGGCGGCTTAAAAGCTGTACTGCGTGTTCCAGACGTTTCTGGTTGATGTAGTCCGTCACGGTCATGCCCTTTTCACGCTTGAATTGCGCGGAAAGATAACTGGCATTGGCATTACATTCTTTTGCAATAATGGATAGAGCCAGAGGTTTTTGTAGATTAAAATCTACCGTATTGATGGCCTTTCTGATAAGAGGGGAGTAGCCCTTAAGTGAAAATTCATTGACCAAGTCGCAGTAACGGCGCACCATAATTTCGCTTAAATGAGCCAAATCTCCAATGCTTCCGGCCGCTTCAATACGATGGGCAAATTCGGCGGATACCGCGTCAATATGGGCAGGATGCACATAGCCATTTTCCACCGCCTTTCTTGCTAATGAATTAAGAATAATACAGTAATTTTTCCGGTCCCTGAGCTGATCCGATGACCGGCGGTATCCTTGGTAGCCCCGAAATTGGGTCATGCATTGGAGGGCCTGTCCGGAGTTCCCTTCGGAAACAGCCATGAGCATGGCGTTCTCATTTTGATACCGTTCTTCAATGATCCGCATGGAGAGAATCGCCTCCGGTTCTGGACTATACCCGTCTATAGGACTGCCCAGATCGATCCCTTTATAAGAAATACTGGTCTGCTCCCCCCCTCCTCCGTAGAAGTATCCGGCAAAAGCAAGGAGCAGGGCTTCCCAGCTTCGGGGAGCGGAAATTTGGGGGACCCAGTTGAAGTACTGTACCAATTCCGACCGGAGATGATTAGGAATTCTACCTTGCAGGATGATCGCGTCGATGCCGGCTTCGTCCGGAGAAGTTTCCAGCCAAGGGCCGATAATACAATAAGAAGAATCCTCCCCACAGAATTCCGGGGGACGGAAGAAACAGTACCGACAGCCATAAAGGTCTTCTATCATATATATAATCCTCGGTTTGGCAACCCGCAGGGATTCTGCCAAACGGCTTGTGTCATTTTTTTGAAAGAGCCGGGAACGCAGTCCGTCATCATACTCTTCCAGTTTGGACAATGCCCCATCGAACCGGCGCATACGCACACCGTAGGTTTTAACGACATCTCGCATAAGATCTAATAGGTTTTCCATCTCACCGCCTTTTGTGCCGCCTTGTAGTGATCCGCATTATTTTACAATGAATTAGCACAGTTTTTGTTGAATATAATTATTGATCAAAATTATGCTAAAAGCAACAAAAATCGTTCTAACAACTCCATTGAATTCCGGTCCATCTTATACCTCATAAGATAACGTATCCCCGAATGATACGCTGTCGCATCTTCGTATGAGGATGAAAAAGTTATCATTTTTTCTGGAGGAAATTATGAAAAATATCCTTTGTGTCATGTTTATTCTGATCTTATTGGGCGGCATAGTAATCGCCCAACAAAGTGACGGACAAGCCGGTACGACAGCCAGTACGGCTCAACCTGCCCAAGCAGCGCCAGCTAACGCAACACAAGCGGCACCTGTCATTCCGAACGTCAAAACGCCACTTGGCGAGTTGAGCATTGACGGGCGGGTTATCACCGGTTTTCTGACCGGATTTTACCACCAGTATGGCGAGGATTTTTCGTTACTGGCCGCGACAAACGCCGAGATGGGCGAAAGCCGCGCTGAACTGGCGTTCCATTTGAAGAATGGTAACTTCGGCGAGTATATCATGCTGCGGGCTCAGAATTATAATCCCAATCAGGGCTTTATGGACGGTAATTACAACCCCGCAAACAATACGTCAGGCGTCAATATGGATGGAATTAGCAAGGGTGCCAATTTTGCCGCATCAATTCCGTACTTTCTTGCCTACGGTAATTTCTTTGACAATAAGTTAAAAGTCAGCGTGGGTAAATTATACGATGAAAACTTTGTAACCCGCGAACGGATATGGAAAACCGAAGGTAATACCAACGGCGGCTTTTATTTTTCCCGCGAAGGGTATCCTTCAATCCGCCTCCAGTTTATGCCAATTAAGGGGCTTGATGTCGGCGGCCAGCTATTTTTTGTCAACGCCAACGCCCGGTATACGATGAATCTTATGGGACTAGCGCATGATGACCCCAAACCCATAAACGCCAACGCCGGCGAATCCCTTAAAGAATGGGGTCTGGGTGCTTCGTATACTTCAACGCTATTTAACGCGCAACTTGGCGTAAGGCTCGACGGCGGTGTTGACCCGATGAACAAATACGAGTCAAAAACCTATCTGAAAGAATATTTTGGTGACAGCGATTTGATGGATCCCAGCTCAACCGCGTATTTTGGTTCCAACCCTGTTGTTCCCCATTATAAACATTGGAATAAATTGAATAATCCAATAATGAGCGACTATCCCGTAGGTGATACCACCATGAAGGTACAAACCGGTGGAACGGCTGCAGCTTTTTCTGACGGCGCCTATGCTTTTATGGGTTTTAATTTGAAGGTGGTAAAAAATCTTACGGTCAAGGTACAGGGACAATTGAACAATATAACTGCCTTTGACGAATTCGGCTACGGCGTTTTCGACGAGACCATCGGCTATAATATTATGCCCAAATTCTATGCCGGTATCGTCATGTTCCAAGAATTTTATGGCAGTGACGTGTTTGATGACGCCAAATACGCAACTTCACCATTTTTCCGTTTTATGCCGGTCGTCTCGTATCAGCTCACACCCAAAATCAAAGTAACCCTTGAGACAACGGTCGGTTTTTGCGAAGATGTTCTTGAAACGCCCTATTTTCACATCAAACCGAAACTGGACTTCGCCCTTGCCGCCTACGGCGCATTCCGTGCGCAGATTTTCTACGAGTTTGAAAGTGTGGACTATAAAGCCTACAAAGGCACCCAGCGTGGACCAGCCCCCACATATTCCCAGATCCCCTACGCCAACGATGTAAACGATTTTAGCAACCACTCAATTGGTCTCGGCGTGGATTTCATGTTCTAAAAAAAGGAGATAACAATGGAGAAAAACGCTGCCCTATTATATCCCCGTCCCACCGCAACTAGACTGGCGGTGCGTCTGGACGGAATGTGGAAATTCCGATTTGACCCGGAAAGCAAAGGGGCTTCCGATGGCTGGAATAAGGGTATCAACGCGAAAGAAACCATGCCGGTTCCCGCGAGTTTTCAGGATTTTTTTACCGGCAAGGACGAGCGGGAATATACCGGCGATTTCTGGTACGAGACCGAATTCTTTGTTCCCGCTGAATGGCAGGACAGGGCGGTACTTCTCCGCTTTGACGCAGTTACTCACCGGGCAAGGGTTTTTGTGAACGGACAGGAAATCTGCCGCCACGAAGGAGGGTTCCTCCCCTTTGCCGCGGATATTACCAGCGCGGCAAAATACGGCGGCGCTAACCGGCTCGTGGCTCTGGTCAACAACGAACTAAGTGAAACAACTCTTCCCGTAGGCCGTACCGAAACGCTGCCCAACGGCAAGCGCGTAGTTAAGCCCTATTTTGATTTTTTCAATTATGCGGGCATCCAGCGGCCGGTAACATTACTGTCGCTCCCCACAAATGCGATTACCGATTTTTCCGTTGCGCACAGAATCACTACCGGAGGGGCGGAGGTTGATTATTCCGTGGAAACCGTCGGCGAGGGGGAAGTAACCGTTACCGTACTGGATGAAGACGGCAAGCATATAAGCGGCGCTCAAGGCCAGAACGGGACGATTGCTATCCCCGATGCCCGGCTTTGGAACGTGCGGGACGCCTACCTCTACCGGTTTTGGGTTCGGTTGTCTCAAAATGGGAAACTGGTTGACGAATGGTACGACGACATAGGAATTCGCACGGTGGAAATCCGGGGAACAGAAATACTGTTGAACGGCAAGCCGGTGTACCTGAAAGGTTTCGGCAAACACGAAGACAGCGATATTGCGGGCCGGGGTTTTAACCGTGCGGTCATCAAACGGGACTTTGAACTGATGAAGTGGATCGGCGCGAATTCCCTGCGTACCTCCCACTACCCTTACTGCGAGGAATTCTACCAACTGGCGGATCGTGAAGGCTTCCTCGTAATCGACGAAACCCCGGCAGTGGGATTCTTTGACAGCACCATGAATTTTCTTGACGCCAGCAGGGGCACCAAGGTTCCCTTTTTTGAAAAACCAACGATTCAGGAACTGTTGCAAAATCATCTGGACGCCATCCGCGCCATGATAAACAGGGACAAGAACCGCGCCTGCGTTATTGCTTGGAGTCTTTTCAATGAACCGGAATCCACTTCCGAAGCGGCTATTCCCTATTTTAAGGAGGTATTTGATACGGCCCTTGAATGTGATCCCCAAAAGCGTCCCCGGACATTCGCGGCCATTATGTTCAGCCGGCCCGACACCTGCAAGTGTTATCAGTTCAGCGATTTTATCTGTCTGAACCGCTACTACGGTTGGTATGTGCTGGGGGGGTACGAGATCGACACCGCCGAAAAGGCCCTGCGCTCGGAGCTTGAAGGATGGAAGGCGAAGAACCTGAACAAGCCTTTTGTGTTTACCGAATACGGCGCGGACACCGATTCGGGTATCCACAAACTCCCCTCGGTGCAGTGGAGCCAAGAATACCAGATTGAAGTTCTGGAAATGAACCACCGGGTTTTTGACTCCTGCGATTTTGTGAAGGGCGAACAGGTCTGGGCTTTCGCGGATTTCCAGACCGGCGAGGGTATTCACCGCGTTGACGGCAATAAGAAAGGCATCTTTACAAGGCAACGCCAGCCCAAAGCAGCGGCGTTTTATTTCAAACAGCGGTGGGAAAACTTGCCGGAAAATTATAAATCAAAAGGGCTATAATTAAAGAAAGTTTGCACTACCTGGGCAGTTTTGCCCTGGAAGAATAATAAGGAGTAACAACTATGGCAGAAAAGAAAATTGAACAACCTAATCCGGACAAACTGTCTCCTGGGAAACTACTGATCTGGCGTACAGCGCCGTTCTCAGTGGCAGCTAGTTTTATCGTTATCAGTTATTTAAGTATTTACTGTACGGATACCCTGGGGATGCCCGCAGCCCTGGTCGGAACTATTCTGCTGGCGAGCAAAGTGTTCGATGGCGTAACAGATCTATTTGCGGGTTATCTCATAGACAGAACCAATACCAGATTCGGAAAAGGCAGGCCCTACGATTTTGCGCTTATCGGCGTCTGGGTTAGTACAATTCTGATGTTCTCTGTTCCAGATTTTGGTCTTGTCGGAAAATCAATCTGGGTATTTTTTGCATATGTCTTCGCTAATGGGGTATTTGCGACTCTGTACAATGCTGCCCAGGGGCCGTATGTCATGCGCGCCTGGCCCAATATGCGCGTAATCACCAAGACCCAATCCTATGGAGGGGCTATCGGTACTTTATTTACTTCATTTGTTTCCATCGGTTTTCCGATTATGATGAGAAGAATGGCCGTCTCGACTTCAGGCTGGTCCAGGGTGGTATTAATGTTTGCCATTCCTATTTTGATAATTGGCTCTTTAAGGTTTTTCTTTATAAAGGAACAGTATGAAGTAGGCCTGAAAACTGCGGAAAAAATACGGCTAAAAGATATTGTACAAGTATTAAAGGTGGATCCGTATGTATGGGTGGCGGCAATAATTAGTTTCTTGGCATTCGTTCTGTCGGGGATGCATGTGGCAACCTATTACTTTACATGGATAGTGGGGGACATCGGCAAGTACGGAACTTTACAGTCATTAACGCTCTTTATGCTGACATCTATGTTCTTTTTCCCCAAAATAATAAAAAAGTATTCCGTCTCTTTTGTTATCTCATGGGGGGCGATAAGCGGCCTCATTGGATCCATTTTCAATTTCATCGGCGGTTCAAATATGATTTTATTGGCCATAGGGTTTATTTTTACCGGGCTTGCCATGCTTCCCACTTCTTATCTGCTTCCTCTCATGGTCTTAAACTGCGGTACTTACAACGAATGGAAAGGCCTGGATCGATTTGACGGCACCATGGGTTCAGTAAGGTTCTTTATGGATAAAGTCGGTGCCGGCATTGGTTCCGCTCTGTTGGGATTTCTTCTTGGAGCATCCGGCTATAATGGATCAGCGGCAGTTCAGGCTGATTCTGCACTGGCAATGATCCGTGCCTCCTACAGCATTATCCCATTTGTTATATATATTCTTATTCTTATTGTGATTCGATTTTATAAAGTCGATAAAATGCTCCCGCAGATTGAGAAAGATCTGGTTGAACGCCGGGCTGCCGCAGCAGCTCAAGGGGAGACTTTGTCGTAAATACCCCTGTGTAACGTATTATGGCAAAGGGTTATTAGTTTTATTTCGATACATTTTTAGAAACCCAAAGGAACGTTAATATGTTTGAACAATATTATTTTCAGTTTAGAAAAATGGTTATTCCTGCTGATGATTACAGACCGCTGTCATCTATTGAAGACCGGCAGGTATGGGAAAAAATTTCCCGGGAACTCTCGACATTCTTGGTTACGGAGGGTGAAAAATATCTGGACTATGACTGGCCGTCAATTCTGGCAACGGATTTTATGGATTTTAGCCGAACCGGAAATCGGGTACTTCTGGAAGAAAAAGCCGGACAGCGCAGAAACGCGCTGCTCTACCTGACTCTTGCTGAATGTATAGAAAATAAAGGGCGGTTTATCAACGGCATTGTCAATGGCGTCTGGTCAACCTGCGATGAGGCAACATGGATCGTTTCTGCTCACAATACGCTGTATCCGATTCCAGGAGCGGAGGCATTGAAGTTGCCCGATACTACAGAAAAAATCAAGGTGTTTATTGACATACTGGGCAGTGATGTGGCGGCATTAATCGCGTCTGTCTATCGTCTTGTCGGGACTCGAATGGACGAGGTAACACCTTCCATTAACCGCAGACTGCTTCAAACCTTGAAGGAACGTATCGTGGTTCCTTTTCTTGCAAATGATGATTTTCCATGGATGGGAAACGGTAGAGGACTCAAGTACATCAATAACTGGACGGTATGGGTTATATCCAACATTTTGTCAGTAACAGTTCTGACAGTATTTGATGTTGAGACCCGTGTAAAAATGGTAGAAAAGTCCATGTATTATCTGGATCGCTTTCTTGCCGAATGTCCTGATGATGGAAGTTACCTGGAAGGGAGCAGTTATTGGACTACCGCATGCGGCGCCTTGCTTGATTCTTTGGATATGATACGTGGACTGTCAGGTGGAAAAATAGATTTCATAAAAGATGAAAAGGTACAAAACTTGTCGTCCTTTATATACCGGCAGCATATTGACGGGAATATGTTTATCAATAACGCAGACGCGGATTTGAATTTACACACATCCGCACAACGGTTGTATACTCTTGGTACAATAGCGGGAAATGAGACGTTAAAATCATTTGCTCTTGCTTTGCGAGATGTGAATGGTCCTGAACTGATGGTGAACAGAACAACGCATCCTTTCCATGCAATACGGGAATTGTTTACTTACGGTTCCTTTATGCAATTATCTTCCACGACCTTTCCCTATTTATTACATTCCTGGCAAGGTACTATGGAAATCATGTGCGAACGGGAATTTGAAGGGAGTTCAAAAGGACTTTATTTCTCGGTCAAAGGAGGGACCAACATCGGAAGCCACAATCATCTTGACACCGGTTCCTTCATTATTTTTTCAGATGGCAAACCTGCGATTATCGATGTAGGCCGTGGTGTTTACAGCGTCGCCAACTTTGGAATCGACAGAAACAAGGTTATTTCTATCAGCTCCGAATGGCACAATGTCCCGTATATCTGCGGTCGGGGGCAGTATCTTAATATGACAAAAATGAGCCTTGCCGATGCTTCCATGTATCGTGCAAAAAACACAGTATACAAATCGGTGGGACCGCTTACGGAGCTGTCCATGGAATTACGAGATGTGTATCCTGCGGACTGTGCGGTTAAATACTGGAAACGCATCTACCGGTTTGACCGTGAAAAAAAGGAAATAACGGTTACAGAAGACTTTAAGCTGACCAAACAGGAAGGCGAGACTTATCTAAGCCTCGTTACGGCGGAAGAACCGGTAATAACTGGAAATTCCATCCGTATCCCGGTAAAAGATGGCGCCGATCTTGCAGTTGTATGTCCGCCTGAGCTGATGCCTGAAATAGATGTTTACGAGGTCGCTAATGATGTGCGGCTTTCAAAGGCATGGGGGCATCGAGTGTGGCGGATAAGGCTGTTTCTGAAAGAAAATTTACTAGAAGGAAAACTTGTTCTTTCTTTTAAACAAATAAGGGGGTAGCAATAAATGTTGGTCATCAAAATCATTGGCCGGGAAACGAAAATTTTAGAAGAATATGTCGGGGAATGTTTTGTGGATGTTATTTACCGGCACAGTTATCATAGAGGTCAGGCGATTCGTATAGAAACGGACAAAGCCCCCTGTTTTCTCGTGATTCAACTGGATGATGTTATGACTCCGGCGTTAATCTATTTAAAAGACGAATCTTACACCTTTCCGGTACCCTTTGGCGAAAAGAAAATCTCCTACAATCCAAAAGCTTTCTGGGGAAGGCTGCACCGCATCACTGCTCGGGAAGCGTATGAATGGGAAATACAGGTCAAAAAAAACCTCTGTCTTAATCCCTACGACATTCATGAAAACCATGCCTGTTATCCCCACGCCATCGCTAATGTGGAGACACGGAATTCTTCTATGTTTGCCGCACAAAACGCAATAAACGGCAATACCTTTAACTGTAAACATGGTCTATGGCCTTACGAATCCTGGGGAATTAACCGTTGCCCAGATGCGGAAATTACCATCGAATTTGGGCGTGAGGTAATAATTGACGCCATCGTTCTGTGGACCCGGGCGGACTTCCCTCATGACAACTGGTGGAGACAGGGAGAGTTTATATTTTCGGACGAGACCACAATGACGGTAACAATGGAAAAAACGCACTTACCCCATGAATTTACACTGGAACCGAAAGTCACCACCACTCTCAAGCTTGGAAAATTAATAATAAATGAAAGTGATCAATCACCATTTCCGGCACTGACACAGATTGAGACATATGGATACGAAACCCATAAAGGAGGATGAAAGGATGCAATTAAACGAAACGGATAAACAGTGGCTTGACGAGACATGGATGAAAATACAGTCAAAAATTTCTGCGGAATGCGACCGTATGGGAGACAAGATTCCTTACATTGCCGAAAACGGTATCTACAAGATGGATTGGGGAAAAGTAATGCTGCCCTTTTGGACTAATGGATTTTGGGCAGGAATTCTTTGGCAGTTGTATAAGGAAACCGGGGAAGATAAATATCTCAAACAGGCCCGTAGCACCAGCGATAAATTAAATACACTGCTTATAAAAGCGGATGAGCTGCACCATGATGTGGGATTCATGTGGCTTCATACCGCAGTCGCGGATTATCGCAGTACCGGCAGCAGTGACGGACGAACTCTTGGATTACACGCGGCGAATCTCCTGGCCGGCAGGTACAATCCGCAGGGCGGCTATCTCTGCGCCTGGAACTTTGAGGGTAACGAAGGCTGGGCTATTATTGATACCATGATGAACATCAATCTACTCTACTGGGCATCGAAAGAAACTAAAAACCCACGGTTCCGGCAGATTGCGATACGCCATGCGGATAAAACACTGGTCAATCATTTCAGGCCGGACGGTAGTGTGTATCACATTGCCGCATACGATCCCCAAACCGGGGAATTAAATTCCTTTCCGCCAGGACAAGGCTATAGCAGCGATTCGGCGTGGTCACGGGGACAGGCATGGGCTCTCTACGGCTTTGCGCTAAGTTACCGGCATACAGGTGATATGAAGTATTTGGATGCTGCAAAACGTGCAGCCCATTATTTTCTTGCCAACGTAGCTCAGACGGATTGGGTGCCGTTGGTAGATTTTCGTGCGCCACTGGAACCGGTGTGTTGGGATACTACCGCCGGTGTAATTGCCGCCGCCGGTCTTTTGGAGTTGGCTGAATATGTTCATGAACTGGAAAAACCTCTTTATGTAAATGGCGCGGTCAATATTATCAAGGCAACAGACAGACGATTCTGCAATTGGGACCCGGCCTATGACTCGATTGTCGCAAACGGGACCGGCTCTTATCACGGTCAGGGTGGCCGCAAATTCGATTATCAGATGCCTATCATCTATGGAGATTATTTCTTTATAGAAGCAGTTTTGAAACTCCTCGGAAAGGGAATATTTTTTTGGTGATAATCAAGTTTTAGGAGGTATACCGTATGAAATTGGAAAAACTTCTTCCCCGGTTTGTTCTGAACCGCTACTACGGCTGGTATGTGCTAGGGGGGTACGAGATCGACACCGCCGAAAAGGCCCTGCGCTCGGAGCTTGAAGGATGGAAGGCGAAGAACCTGAACAAGCCTTTTGTGTTTACCGAATACGGCGCGGACACTGATTCGGGTATCCACAAACTCCCTTCGGTTCAGTGGAGCCAAGAATACCAGATTGAAGTTCTGGAAATGAACCACCGGGTTTTTGACTCCTGCGATTTTGTGAAGGGCGACAGGTCTGGGCTTTCGCGGATTTCCAGACTGGCGAGGGCATTCACCGCGTTGACGGTAATAAGAAAGGCATCTTTACAAGGCAACGCCAGCCCAAAGCGGCTACGTTTTATTTCAAACAGCGGTGGGAAAACTTGCCGCTGGATTATAAGGGGAGAAAATAATGGCATTAGATTTTACGGTTCGTGATGTGATCCACAACATTGTAGCGCGTTTCATACATGCGTTCCTCCCGGACGCGAAGAAACCCTATAACCTCAAGGCCGAGTTCCAGCCTGAACTGGACATTCACGGCGTCGCCAGCAAGTCCGTGGTCTACAACATCAATACAGACCCGAAGGTGATCGAGGACGGCGTGAACGTCTTCATGGAGTTGGTCTACTACCTTGTGGCCGACGGTTACAGGATCAAAACACCCCTCTTCAACCTCAAGATGCGGCTCCCCGGCGAGTATTCCGGCGACGAGACTCACCTTCC
The DNA here is from genome assembly GCA_031290325.1 of Treponema sp. Lineage (GTDB taxonomy): Bacteria > Spirochaetota > Spirochaetia > Treponematales > Breznakiellaceae > JAITNP01. Next base: position 870 of record JAITNU010000161.1, on the reverse strand, counting down.
CGATGGTGTCTACCCCGAAGCCCGGCTCCAGACCGCCGCCGCCTTTCGCAACTATCTGCGGGAGAGCGTGAAGGTGGACTTTGCCGGGATTGCCGACGACCAAGGACACATCGGCGAGGCTCTGGACGAGGCCACAGGTGACCTGGACGAGAGCGCCACCATGGGCAACATCTTGGACATCAGAGGTCACGGCATCAAGATCGAAGCCGAGGAGGCCCATAAGGCCGAGGCGGGGGTCTACTTCGAGGCCGGGGACGGGACCAAGGTCAAGTGCGCCTTAGTACCGGTGAACGAGCCTCGGCGGCTCAAGGTCATTGTGCCTGCGGGCCTTACTGCGGGGACTGATTACTACTTGGTGGTTGTTACCCAGACTGCGGTCCATGGCGCGGGCCACCTTTTGAAGGAACTCCGCACGGTGCGGTCGGAGTTCACCGTTAAGGCCGTGGCCGCCCAGCCTTAGAAAGCGCCCCTTCTAGGCTTGGGAATGACCCCCTTCCTAGTATTAGGAAAGGGTACGTTCCAGCTTTTGGAAGGGTGTCCGATCAGCCTTGGGGCTGGCAGTTATCGGAACCAGTGGCGGGTCAACTACGTTGGCGCAGCCTACCGTTGAAATACAAGCAAGCCAAACAGTATTTGGCAAGGAGAATTATTATGGCTAAAGAGAAAGAAAAGAAAGTGCCTAATCCAGACAGGCTTCCTTTTTTCAAATTTCTTGCGTGGAAAACACCGGATATTGCAATGTCCGCCAGTTTTATTGTTTTGGGTTATCTTACTATCTATTGTACCGATACCCTCAAGATGCCTGTGGCGCTGGTGGGCGCGCTGCTTTTGGGAAGCAAGGTATTTGACGGCGTTACGGATCTGCTCGCC
>JAITNU010000157.1 GCA_031290325.1 Treponema sp. | reverse complement strand
ATCACCCCCACCATCACCTATAACTGGTACCACCAAATCGGTCTGGACTACGCCCAGGTGATCGCCGGTTTCAACCTCCGCGCAGAACTAGCGGGCAATATCACTGGAGACAGCGCCGGGGACGACGGCTCGGTGTACAATCCCTCTATCGCCTGGTCTTTGGGCTTTGACCGGGACGTGATTTGGGGGATCAACCTGAACCTCCAGGCCACAGAAAGCATACGCCTTTTAAACGAACAGGCCGGCGGCAACATCGCCCTGGACACCGAGGCAGGTACGGATATGACTGCAACGCGGATCACCGGGGTGCTGTCAAAGAAGCTACTCCGGGACGAACTGGAACTCAAGGTTACAGGGATTTGGGGCATTGAAGATAAGGATTTCTTCATATTGCCCAGTATTATCTGGACCAAAGGAGATGTGGCGGTGGAACTCTCCGGGGGCATCCTCGGTGGAGATGAAGCAGGTGAACTGGGGCAGTATCACCGCAACAGTTTTGTGAAAGCCCTTGTGACCTATTCGTTTTAGATTTTTACCAATATACAAGGAGAAACTATGAAAAAAATAACGGCCCTCTGCGTGGGGTTGTTCTTGAGCGCAAGGCTTTTCGCCGCAGACCCGGTGGAAGGTTACTGGGTCAGCGTCGATGATAAAACCGGAAAAGTTACCGCCGGTTGGGAACTGTATCAGACTGAGGGCAAACTCTATGGAAAGATGCTCTCAGTGGCGGATTTCCCCCAGCAGGTTAAGGCGGGGGCTTGCAAGGATTCCTACCGGGGCTTCCCCGTGGCAGGCAAGGTGAATGAGCTACTCGTGGTCGGCACCCCCTGGATTTTCGGGCTGATGATGGAAAAGCCGGGGCAATGGAGCGGCGGCAATATCATCGATCCCCAGAACGGAAACATGTACAAATGTAAAATCACCTTCCGTCCGGTGGACGGCAAGCGTTTCAAGATCGATACCCTGGAAATGCGCGGTGAGATAGGACTGGGTATAGGCCGCAGTCAGTTCTGGCGCAAGAGTACCCGTGAGGAAGCGGCGGGTCTACGGTAACTTGCTACCAGCTCGAGTGTAAACACGGGAAACTGATTCAGATATGATGGTTACCGGTCGCTGTCAAAGACCGTTGCCCCCAGAGACGAGGCATCCGGGTTTATCGCAGCACGGTACTTGTCCAGAGCTACCTTTTCCAGCTCAAGGTCGCCAAAACTATAGACCGGCGTTCCCTGCTCATCAAGACTCACTTCGGGAATTGAGTAGGCGCCCATTTCCTTGAGCACCTTGTCCTGGGCCGCCGCCAGGTTCTTAGGCCGACATTCCGGCAGGTCAGCCTGGAGCTCGCCACTTTTAACCGTCAGCGGCGTTGACCAGATCCGCCGGTATCCCACTTTCCGCAGGTTTTCAAGTTTGATGGCTTCGTTTCCGGTTTTCATGGAAGCATAGCGCAGGCCCGGGATGAGCCAAAACAGGAAGGAAAAAACAAGGGGAATGATGCCGAGTCCCACGGTGATGATGGGGAGGGGCTGATTGATGCCCAGCACTGATAAGAGATAATAGGTGACCTTATAGACATAAGACGCGGCATCGAAGTGGGCCTGGGTAAGGATGGCCCCGGTGCTCAAGGCGTTGAACAGAAAATAAGAGCCGGAAATCAGGTTGACCCCGTTGATAATGCTGAACCAGATGTTCATCTGCTTGGGGTTGGAGGAGAATTTTTTGAGCCGCTTTAAGGGGGAGGAGCCGCCAAAAGAGCGATCCCGTCTGTCCGTCCGCAGGAGGAGTTCATCAAAGCGGTAAACCACGGTTCCATCCTCACTCGCCTCGGGGCTTCCGCCGAATTCCACACAGCAACCGGTGATTGCTGTTTCCGCCTGTCCAGGGGGAAGCCCGGTCAGCATCATAAATTCCGGGAGGGAAATGACCCCCTGGTTGGCCTGTATGTAGGCGATAAGCCCCTGCTTTTCCTTGGCGGACAGTTCTCCAGATGCCCCATCCTCGCCGAACACAAACGAGAAGATCGCCTTGTACAGCGGCCGCTTCTTGGGCTGGGGCGCTGCGGAACGGCCATAGCGGTGGTCAAAGGTCCGGTCTATGGATTTGGTTAGTTCAGAATAGAACCATATCCTGATGATGAGATTAAAGATACTGGAGGCGAAATACAGCCCGCCCAGGCCGCCCCCACGGCTGGATGAACGGTTATTTGAACTGGAGGAACTGGCGGCTACGGAAAGGACCAGGGCGGCTAAGGCGATGAGCATGAAAACCACGAAGTACCCCACCAGCATCACCATGATCCAGACCTTAAAGACCCAACTGCTGACGATCCGCAGCCCCTTGCTGAACTTTTCGGTGAATTTACGAAGCCCTGCCCGGAACCCCCGGTATTTGCTGGTAAATCCCCGTGGAAAGGAGTAACATATTTCTCCGGATTGCGTTACCTCAAGGCGCCCGGAATACTCATCAGCCACCATGGGAACCAGTTCCCGGACCGTATGCAAGGGCAGGCTGGTTTGAGCGACGATATCCGCAACGGTAGCGCCCTTCTGCTGTTTTTTGAAGGTATCGGTTATTTGCTGATACGCTTCCCTGTTTTTTACGTGGTAGCCCATAGATGCTTGCTCCTATTGCCCGACGGTTTATCGTTTCTCTTTATTTTGCTCTAAATCCAAAGTTTTTTCCAGACGTTTATCCAGAATTGAAGCCAGGGTAACATTATTAAAAAAATTATTGACCAATTCGGTTACATCCGTCCATACCTCATGACTCAAGCAATCCCCTATCCGCTCACAGGTTTCCGTATGTTTATCACAGGGGATGGCGTTGAGGTCTTCCCCGGCAGCGTCAAGGATAGCCTTGATAGTGAGTTTATCCAAAGGCTGGGCAAAATAGAACCCCCCTCCAGGCCCCCGGACCGAGGAGACGATCCCCGCCTTTCGGAGCTTAAAAAATATCTGTTCCAGGAACACCGATGAAATGTGCTCCTCTTCCGACAAATTGTTAATGGATACTGGGGATCCGTCCTTTCCCAGCCTTGCCAACGCCAGCGATGCCCTGAGCGCATAACGGCCCCGTGTGGTAATTCTCATAGCAAAATCCCCTTCTATTTTTGACTATAATAATACAGGATTATCTTAGAAAAATATACCATAAAAATATGGCTGGTTTTGTATAGGAGGGTGCGGGATACTTAAGTATGTTTTTTTTCAGTTGGCCAGAATTGATGCTCTTTATCAAGAAAAACAGTATAGAAAATATTATCAATGATATGACCGATAATACATTCTTTTCCTTGAATATGTAAAGATGCCCATATAGCATCCTCTGATATATGTCGCGGGTACTTAAATTGAGAATTTGTCGGAAATGAACCATAAATGGTGAAATAGGCTTTTTGTGCATCTATTAGGGTTTTATGGCTATATTCTTTCATTTTTTCTAATAAAAGATGCAGTAATTTGTTTTCTTCCCATACTAAAAATGTTTGCCCCTGGGTATGGTCAAAATCCTTGAAGCTAAAAACCATTTCTTTATTATTGAGTCTTTCAATGGATATTTTTGGATTTTTTTGCAATCTGGTTCTATCGGTATTTTTAATTTTCATTTTTCTATAAGAAGGGTACGATAAAATTCTTTCATTGTTTCTTTTGGTATAATCACTTCAGAGCGTTCAGATTGAGAATACCCTCTACGAGCTTCAATCCATGGTCTTTCGTTATGGGTTAATGTTTCGAGGTAATATGAACTTTTATCTCCATATTCCTTAAGCACATCGCTCATGAGTTCAAGCTGCTCTTTCTGCAAAACCCGGGTAAAATAGGTTCTTATTTTATCCGAGTTTTCCCCATTAAGATGGAGCTTCGTAAAATAATTCCCTTTATTCTTATATAAATCCCATAAAGAACGGATTGCAGGACCATGTACCCAAGCTTCAAAATCTTCTTCTATAAGGGGCTGCTCAAAATAAACAAGATGCCAAGCGTCACAATAATAGACCAATTTTTGAATTTTGAGCTGGTTTGATGGAACATAAGAAAGGATATAATACGATAAATATTGAGCCGATACTCTTTTCATTTTGAGTCCTCCAGTATAATCCAAAATTAGCTGTTTTATTTTACTTGATTTTGTCCATATTGTCCAGTACCTGGAATTCCTGCTCACACCAGGGCGGTTTTTACGAGGCCGTCATTTTAGGTATTATTTTTCATAACCTCCCCTTGATTATAAATCTAAAGTGTAGTACCTTAAATTTAAAGAAAAGCGGGAGCTGTAATGTATAAGGAGTGGTAATTTATACAAATAACAGATAATAGCTAGGTATTTTCTGTATAAAAATTGGAATTTTTCAATGTTTTGTATTAATACTGTGAATTTGCAATTTTATGGCTTTCAGTATTTATTTTTATGGAGGAATCTATGAAGAAACTTGCAGCGGTTTGTATCATCGGTCTGGTGTTAGGAACCGCAGGGGTCTTTGCCGAGGATCAGAAGTCTGATGGGGGTGGATCAGGGATCTTTACCAAGGATCAGCATCCTGATGGATGGGGTATTGGCATTCAGGGCGGTTTTGGTATGGGTGGGGGAGGGGCAGCGTTATCCCTTAAAATCCCGGCTTTACCGATCTTTTGGGCAGTCAGGCTGAATTTTGGGGGCAGTTCAAGAGAGGGTCACGAGTCCCACTTCGGTATCGGGGTGAGTGGCGATTACTACTTCATCGATAAAGCGATACTTCCCGATATAGGGCTTGGCTGGTATCTGGGGGCAGGTGCTTATATCGGGTATTGGAACAATACTTGGCACGGATGGGGGGGGAATGATGATTGGTCATACTCTTTACTTCAGATCGGCGTCGAGGTTCCGGTAGGGCTATCCTGGATGATTCCTATTCCCGTAAAACTGGAACTCTACCTTCAGGCAGTGCCTAATATCGGTGCGCAATTCGCTGTTGCTGGCAGTGATTACTACGATGATGGAGCCTTCTGGTTTTCTATAGGTGGTAACTTGGGTATTCGCATCTGGTTCTGATGAGCCGACTATAAGGCTCTGTTTGTATATACCTCCAGAGTACCTCTGGGGGTATTTTTTGTCCCCTGAAAAAAAGTGAAAAAAAACTATTCGGCAAACACCTCAGAGAGGGTAAGTTCACACCCGGGAAGCACCGTAACAGGTAGAATATCCGCTTCATCATAGGTGGAATAGGTATACCGGTCATTCTCAAGGAGACACACCTCGACGATTTTGTGGTCAGGATCGACGATCCAGTATTCCCGGACCCCTGCTTTAAGATATTTCCGCAGTTTTACCACCCGGTCGGACCGGGCCGTGGAGGGAGAGAGGATCTCCACTACCAGCTCCGGCGCGCCCTGGCAACTGTCCTGATGAATCTTTGATTGGTCACAGACCACCAGGATATCCGGCTCCACCACGGTATCGTCGCTTTTGTCCTGTTTTGGAAAGAGGCGCACTGCAAAAGGCGCGGGAATCACCTTGCAGGGCTTCCCTTTCAGAAAATTTCCCAGTTGAAGCGCTAATTCCAGGCTGATCCGCTGATGCTTATACGAAGT
>JAITNU010000123.1 GCA_031290325.1 Treponema sp. | reverse complement strand
CTGAGCATAGTGGCAATCTCTGCTGGATTGAAGGACATATCCACCGTGAACGGCGCAGCAATGTTCCAGGGGGAGTTGTACAGCTTCCCTTCGTTTGCCGCCGGGGTATAGTCGCCTTCCTTTATCAGTTTGAGTTTGAGGTTCCTGATGTCGTAGACCCCGACAAGGATCACACTGTGGAACGTGTACCCCAAGGCCATACCGCTCTGAATGTATTTATCCCGCAGCATCCCGATGAAGTGGAGGAAGACCCGGTTGCTGCTGGTACGGTCTACTTCATCGATCATGAGGAGTATCTTATATCCCTCGCACATTCGGGTGATGTGGGCGTCCAGTTCCTCGAAACCAACCACCTCCGGATTCACCCAGTTTGCGATGTAGTCCTTGTCATCCTTGACCACCGTAAAACGAAGGGCGGACTGGATCATTCTCATAAAAGTCGCACAAAAGGCTTTATCCGAGGCAAAGGGGACGTCCCCCAGTCCCTCAAAACTGATCCACAGACAAAGGTATTCGTCAGCAAGGCGCAGGCGCAGTTCGTTGATCGTGGTGGTTTTCCCATACTGCCGCGCCCGGTTGATAGTGAAGTACTCTCTATCATCGATCAGCGCCTTTATTGTGGCGATTTTGCCACTTATATCGGCCATGTAGTGCTTGGTACCGGTACAAGGCCCGGTGATATTGAACTTTCTCATGGCTTAAGTATACACCAAAACCTTCCCCCAGGGTAGTGGCAATTCAGACTGTAAAGGGCTAATAATCCAAATATTGAAAGGCTATCGTATAGACGGTGGCTGATGAAGATAATTCGGTGAACTCATGGGTCCCTCGGCTATTTTCTGGGCAATCTCAAGGGACTTGACAATCCCTTTACTTGCCTCTTGCACATCAAGGATACTTTTATTGACTTCCTTGGAAAGGCCCTTCAGGTTTTCAACGATTTGATAGATCAGATCACTTTGTTTTTGTATCTCAGCGGAACCAGTGTGTACTTGTTCTGTCGTTTTTTGCAGCATGGTTAAGGCTTCCAGTATCCTGTCGCCGTTTGTCGCTTGTGCTTCCACTGCGCCATTTACCGTATCAAACGAAACTTGCATATCTGTTACTTCGGTAAACATATTATTCATGGTATTGACCGTTTGGGCCGATACATCTCGGATCTTCGCAATACCACTCTGCATCTTTTTAATCTCATTCGAGATAGAGGCGGACTCTTTATCCGATGATTCTGCAAGTTTCCGCACTTCCCCGGCCACCACCCCAAAACCTTTCCCCAAATCTCCTGCCCGGGCCGCTTCTATGGCTGCGTTCATAGCGAGAATATTCGTCTGGGCGGCGATATTTACCAGGGTCGTGTTCGTTTCCTCAAGAAAGGCCGATTGTTCCGCGATGTGTGCGAGGTCTTCTGTAAGATGGAGCAGCATTTTCCGTCCAGTCTCCGATGCCTTGCCGAGATTGCCCGTGGTTTGATGTACCCGTTTCAGGATAGTACGAACCGCATCAATATCCTGAACCAGTTGTTTTATTGATGCTGATGACCTGGAAAGATGCTGGACCTGGGTCGTAACCGCGTTTTCCAGGGAATTGATATGTTTGACGATGGCTTCCACCGACGCCGAGGTTTGCAGCACCGAATCCATCTGCAGGTCGGTCTTTTGCTCTACCGAATCCATATTGCGGTTAATAACGTTAAGTCCATCTGAAGATTGTTTAATAACCTGATGCAGGTTCTTACTGATGTCCATTTGTTTATGGATCTCTTCGTTATTGATATCAGTCATCTTCTTTTGTAAATTATCCCGGATGGTAGAGAGTGCCCGTTGCATATCGCCGATTTCATCTTTCCGATCCGTTGCGATGTTTATATCAAAACGCATGGTTGCCACCGCATTTGCCTCGGTTACGATTTTTTTTATTGCCGCCGTGAGGGATGAACACACGATGAGGACGAGGATAATCACCACCACCATAGCAATGTAGACAAGGATAACCGTTATACGATTACTGGTTTCCAGGGTGTCTATGGCCTGATATTTTTCCGCGTCGGGAATAATCATGGCAAGGCCAATACCGGAATCATGCACTGCGGCATACAAGCTGTAAGGCTTTCCGTCTATCCCTATTGTTTTGTTGGTAATGGTATCTCCAGGATTAAGCCCTTCCAGTTCCTGCATCCAGCTTTCCTCTGGATAGGGGAATATGCCAACCTGAGTGTCCCCGCTGGAGGCAAAGGTTGCTTTATTAACCGTTGAAAACCCGGCTATCTTGGTCGAAGGGGTTGGCAAGGCAAAAGCATTCACCATGTTTTGTAATGTTGTAAGAGATACGTCTACGGTACTCACCCCTACAATATGTTTTTCCTCATTGTACATAGGATGACAGACGGAAACCATGAGCACATTCACCGAGGTATCAATGTATAAATCACTCCAATAGTACCGCTCCTCCCGCATCCGCTTCCGGTCCCAGCCCTTGGGAAGGGCGCTCAGATACCAGCCTTCATTGTAAGTATCCACATCCCACTGCCATTCATCTCCTGCCCACTGGATTTCCCCTTGAGTGGGTACACTCCCAGCACTCAAGACCTTACTGGCAAAAAAGTGAAAATCATACTCATCAGAATAAAAGATATGAGGTTCGTAAAAAGCGCCTCCTCCCAGAAGTTCGGATTCCCGGGAAAACGCACCATGGTAGACGGTGGTCATAGTGTTCTGGAGTTCCTCTCGGGGCAGCTTATCACGAAGCACATAGAAGGTTTCCCCCAGATCCTGGCTTATCCCGGAACTCGCCTGAATGGTATCCAAATACTTATTGAAATTCGCAAAATCGACCACTACCATGGCATTATTCAGGCTTTCGGTCAGCTCATAGGACATCCGCTGCATGACTGAAGCATTGTACATAAATATACCAAACCCAATAATAGCGGTTACCGATACTACTGAAACCAGTATAAAAATCTTACTACGAATACTCATACCGTACCACCAACCAAAATTATATCAAATTCCCTAGATATCCATGAATTTAACTAAGTAAAGAAAACTATACCCCTCCACGAAGAAAGAAATCAAGAGGACCCTACATATTCACCAGCCGGAACTTTCAGAGGGCTACTTTTAAATAGTGAACCTTCACTCTAACTAGGAGTGAAGGTTCGCGGATAAGGGAAAAAAACACTTGCAATCTTGAACGTTTTTCGGCAAAATCTATAATAATTCAGTCCCTAAAAGAGGTGTTTTATGAACCCTTGTTGTGTTTTAGCTCGCCTTGTGGCCCTATTTTTTATTACCCCCCTGCTCTTTGCCGTGGATCCGGACCGCCGCTTTGCCCTGGTTCTCGGGAACAGCGATTACCAGTATGTCGAATCCCTGGTTAATCCTGCGAATGATGCCGCTGATGTGGCCGCTAAACTCAGGCAACTGGGATTTCAGGTGAAACTCAAGTTGAATGTGGGGAATGTTGAGATGGGCAGGGTGATTAACGACTATGTACGGCAGCTTGCTTCCCACCCGGATAATGAGGGGTTTTTCTGGTATGCCGGGCATGGGGTCCAGATCGAAGGGGAGAATTACCTGCTGCCTGTGGACATAGACGCGGAAGATGATGTGGCGATCCAGTATGGCTCTTATCCACTGAACCGGCTTATTGAGTCCTTTGAACGAACGGCCAGGAATAAACTGAATCTGGTGATCCTGGATGCGTGCCGGAATAACCCCTTCAGGAATACCACCGGAGGGAACCGGGGCCTTTCCCGGGGGCTTTCGACCGTGGAGTATGTGCCCCAGGACCTGTTCATTCTGTTTTCCACCTCCGCCGGAGCAGTGGCTGCCGATGGGGAACGGGGAAAACGGAACAGTCCTTTTGCCGAAGCATTCCTCAAATATATGGATAGTTCTGAAATCTTACCCCTGGTCGTGGCGGATGTCAGCCAGGAGACCCTCAGACTCACCGGTGGAAAGCAGCGCCCCTTCCCTCAGGGAAGCATTATCAGTGAAAAGTACTATTCCCTGAATCCCTTTGCTATAGAAAAAATAGAAAAAATAGAAAAAATAGAAAAAATGGAGAAACCGGCGGGGCCGCGTATCCCGTCGAATGATCTGGTGCGGGTTCAGGGGGGATCCTTCATAATGGGAAGCCCCCCATCGGAAGCTGACCGCTATTCCAGCGAAGTCCGGCACGAGGTTAGGGTGAGCGGTTTCTATATAACGAAGTATGAGGTAAGCCAGGGGGAATATACGGCCCTGATGGGGAGGAATCCCAGCGGCTTTAAAGGTGACCAGCTTCCGGTAGAGAATATCACCTGGTATGACGCGATTGAATACTGCAACAAACGAAGTGAACGTGAGGGCCTGACTCCGGCCTATACTATCGACAAGACCCGTATTGATTTGAACAATACGAGCAATCTGGATACTAGCAAATGGCTGGTAACCTGGAATCGGAGCGCAACAGGCTACCGGCTTCCCACTGCGGCTGAATGGGAGTATGCCTGCCGTGCGGGGACTATCACCCCCTTTAGTGCGGGGAGTGCTATCACCTCGGATCAGGCAAATTTCAATGGGAATTTCCCCTATACTGCCAACTCCAGGGGAGGCTTCCGGCAAACCACCACGGCGGTGGGGAGTTTTGCCCCGAATCCCTGGGGCCTCTACGATATGCATGGAAATGTCCATGAATGGTGCTGGGACTGGATAGGGACGTATACCACCGCAAACCAGATCGATCCCGCCGGCGCGTCCATGGGTACTGGCAGGATATACCGCGGCGGGGGCTGGAACAGCCATGCCCAGGACCTGCGTTCAGCCTTCCAGGACTACCTTGCCCCGTCTCGCCGGGGTACGCATGTTGGCTTCCGGGTTGTCCGCTCCGGGGATTGATGAGGCAGAGAAGAATTACGAAAAATTTGATAAATCCCTTGACCCCTTCCCTTTTTTTTAGTATATTTATAAAAATCGAGGGGGTGTAGCGAAGCTGGTTATCGCGCCGGCCTGTCAAGCCGGAGATCGCGGGTTCAATCCCCGTCGCTCCCGTTGTTTAAAGCCTGTTTTTCAACAGGCTTTTTTGTTGTCCCCTGAACTGGATACTAGTAATGATGATTCCCTCAGAGTAACATAAGGCCGGATTATGATGCAATCGCCGTTAAAACAACTTGAAGAGTTAGGGTACTATTTTGTATTTCTGGGGGAAATACTGCGCTGTTCCCTGAAACGGCCCTTTCGCATTGCCCAATATCTCTCGGAAATAGAACGGTTGGGGGTGAATTCGGTCCTCATCATCTTGTTATCCGGGGGAGGCATTGGGATGATCTTCGCCCTGCAAATGGCTTCTATCCTCCAGCCCTTCCAGGTGGAGATAGGAACCGGCGCGGCCATGGCCGTCGCCTTGTCACGGGAACTGGCCCCGATTATCACGGCCCTCATGTTAATCGCGAAGAACGGTTCTGCTATGGCCGCGGAACTGGGGACCATGCGGGTTACCGAACAGATCGACGCCCTGGAATCCATGTCCATCAGTGCCGTTCATTACCTGGTGCTGCCCAAGGTGATCGCCTCGTTCCTGGTTTTTCCCCTCTTAACCCTCCTGGCTAATATCATGGGTGTCCTGGGGTCCTATGTTGTGGCAATCGCCCTTTTCAGTCTTGATTCCGCCAGTTATGTTAGTTATATGTTTGATTTCCTGAGTCCCCGGGATGTTTTTATGGGCCTTATCAAGGCGGCGATTATGGGGGTCATTGTGGCGACGATCTGCTGCTTTAAGGGCCTCCGCACGGTTCAGGGTGCCAAAGGCGTGGGAGATAGCGCCACCAAAGCGGTAGTAGCTTCCTCAGTGACGATCATCCTGGTGGATTATATCCTGACAACCATCATCCTGCGGTTCATCTAGATGATGCTCCCTATCATCAGAACCCTTCATTTGAGTAAATCTTTCAATAATAACGCGGTGTTGAAGGATGTAAGCCTCGAAATACCGGAAAAATCGGTCTGCGCCATTATCGGACAAAGCGGTACAGGGAAAAGTGTGCTTTTTAAAACCATCATGGGGATGATTAGCCCGGACAAGGGGAAGGTATGGTTCAAGGATACGGAGTTGACTGCCTTGAAAACCAATGACCTCATCAGTATGCGTAAGCGTTTCGGGTATTCTTTTCAGAACGCCGCTCTTTTTGACTCCATGACTATTGGTGAAAACCTTGCCTTTCCCTTGCAGGAGGTGCTGCATATCACCGACCGGCGGGAGATACAGAAACAGGTGGCGGAACTGCTTGATTGGATAGAGCTGCCTGGTATAGCAGCGAAACGGCCTGATGAATTGTCCGGAGGGATGCGGAAGCGGGTGGGGGTTGCCCGTTCCCTCATCATGCGTCCGGAAGTGCTTTTCTTTGATGAACCCACCACGGGCCTGGACCCGGTGTTATCCGAGACTATCAATAACCTGGTGGTCCGGGTGAACCGGGAACTGGGTATTACCTGTGTGATGATTACCCATGATATACCTGCGGCGTTTCGGATCGCCGATAAAATCGCCTTTCTTGATCAGGGTTACATCATCGCCGAGGGTTCTTCCTCAGAGGTGGCGGCTTCCGGCCATCAACTGGTCAGGGATTTTATCCGCATTTCCTTTAGTGAGTCACCGGTATGAATATTACTCATTATGTAAAAATAGCCCTGTTCTTTATAGTAGTGGGAAGCGCCGGTGTTGCATATATCATACTATCCGCCGATGGGCTTAGTGATTTTAATACCAGGCAGTATGAGGTAGTCATCCCGGATGCATCGGGCCTTTCCACACGGTCCAAGGTGTATCTTGCAGGGGTTGCGGTGGGAACCATCAAGTCAATTACCCTGGTTGGAAACGAAGCCCGCCTCAAGGTTGCGCTCCTCAAGGATGTTGCAATCCGGGAGGATGCCCATATTGCCCGGAAGGCTTCTTCGATATTGGGAACTTCGGTACTGACTCTGAACCCCGGCACGGCCCTGAGTCCGGTTATGCCACCAGGAGGGCATATTGCTACTCAAAGGAATACCCAGGATTTGAATGCGATCATGGGTATGGTCCAGGAGCTGGGATCCCAGGTTACGGATATCCTGCGGGAATTTCAGACCAATCAGATGGCCCTGCTGTCGGTATCCCTGGAAACCTTCAATTCAATCGCCCGGAAACTCGACGCCCAATCAGACGCCGAGCTTGATCGGGTTTCCCGGATTCTGGAATCCACAGCCCTGATAACCGAACGGGCCGAGGGGCTGTTACGGGAGGGGGATATAAGTAGCTCTGTGGCGGATATCCACGGAGCCTTGTCAAACATCCGCATGATTACCGATGAAATCCGCCGGGGCCAGGGGAATATTGGTCAGGCTATTTATGATGACCGTTTATACGACAAGGTACTTGCCGCAGTGGAACAGACCGAGGAAGCGGCGATCAAGCTGCAAACCACCCTGGATAATTTCAGTACCCTTACGGTAAACGTAAACGGGGTGGTCACCAATGCCGGGGAAATCGTGGAGCGGGCGGTGGGATTGGGTATACAGGTGGATACTAAAGCCCGGTATGAGGTGTTGACCGGGCAGGTACGGGCGGGAGCATCTCTGCGGCTGACCCCCCGTTCAAATGACCGGTGGTACCGTATCGGGGTATCCAGCGTCCCCAACGGCGTTGGTTCCCGGATAATTAACGAAACCTTCGATGAAAACGGTACGCAGACTGTAACCCGTTTTTCCTTTGCGATTGATGCTGAATTGGCCCGCTGTTTCGGTCCCCTCACGATCCGGGGCGGGCTGCTGGAAAACACCGCCGGTATCGGCATAGACATTCAGCCCTTGCGGTGGGTGAGTCTTTCCGGGGAGGTCTTTAACTTTAAAACCGGCGCAGCTCCGAATCTCCGGGGAACCCTGACCATTTACCCCTTCTTTGACCCCAACTCGGACAAGCCCTGGAACTGGATCTACCTGCAAGGGGGCATTACCAATGCCCTGAACGCCGACCGGGACTTTTTCATCAGCGGGGGGCTGCGTTTCGCCGACCGGGAGGTCAAGGGTCTCGTGGGACTGGTCCCGCTCTTTCAATAATAACCGTATGGCAGGCTATACTTGAGGTAGAATGATGTCCTGGTTGTGCAAAAATAATGAGAAAATTCAGTGAATTTGGGTGTTTATTCCACTCTTTACTCCCAATTCCCCTCTGTTATACTATATATTAGTATATTAGTAATATAAGAGAGGTTCTTATGCTGGAACGACAGATTTATGTTGATTATAACGCGACCACCCCTCTCAGGGATGAGGTTAAGGCCGCCATGATAGCGGATTTAGAGGTCTATGGGAATGCCTCCAGTTTGCATGCCGCCGGGCGGCTGGCCCACGCACGGGTGGAGGAGGCCCGGAACGCGGTGGGAACACTCCTGGGGGTGCCGCCGAGGGATATCATCTTCACTTCAGGGGGTTCTGAATCGAACAACACGGTGTTCCAGACCATGCGGCGTCTTGGTTCAGGCCCGGACGGGCGGGTGCTCCCTGAAGGCCGAACCGAGCTCATCACCACGGCGATTGAGCATCCTTGTGTATTGAATTCCGCAGAATTTCTTAAGACCCTGGGCTTTAAGGTAAGCTTCCTCCCGGTGGACGAATACGGTACCGTAAAACTTGATGCCCTGAAAGCCGCGTTGAATGAACGGACCCTTTTGGTGTCGGTGATGATGGCCAATAACGAAATCGGAACCATCCAGGATATCAAGGAAATCTCCCAACTGGTGAAAGCTGCGGGGGCATGGATGCACACCGACGCGGTTCAGGCTGTGGGGAAGATACCGGTCAATGCCGTGGACTTGGGGGTGGATTACCTCACCATGTCGGCTCATAAGATCTACGGGCCTAAGGGTATTGGCGCCCTGTATGTGCGGAAAGGGGCGCCCCTCTTCCCCCTCATCCAGGGCGGTCATCAGGAAGATGGTTTCCGGGCGGGAACCTACAACAACATCGGTATCCTGGGATTTGGGAAGGCCGCCACCCTTGCGGTTAAGGAGGTGGACCGGTACGGCAGGGAGCTGGGGGTACTGAGAAACCGGCTCCGGGATGGCTTTATTGAAAGAATCCCCCATATCAAGATCAACGGGCATCCCGTTGATGTGCTCCCCAATACCCTGAACGTTTCCTTCCCCGGGGCAGAGGGGGAAGCGATCCTGCTGTCCATGGATATGCAGGGGATTGAGGCCTCTACCGGTTCCGCCTGTGCCTCAGGCAGCCTTGAACCATCCCATGTGCTCCTGGCCATTGGGGTGGGGCCTGAGCTTGCCCATGGTTCCATACGCTTTAGTTTAGGATGGGGGGTTACCACTGAGGAGGTTGATTATATCATCGAAACGGTGGTTCCCATCATCGCCCGGCTCAGGGCAATGTCAACTTTGGCCTCTTAAGGGCCTATTTTTAGAGAGGAGCGTGCTATGTCCGATTGGTTATATTCTGATACGGTTAAAGACCATTTCACTAATCCCCGGAATGTGCTTATGGGGGATGAGGGGAGTTTCCCTGCCGATGGGCGGGGACAGACAGGAAACATCAAATGTGGGGATCAGATGCTGATGCTCCTTACAATTAAGGATGATATCATCACCGATGTGCGGTGGAAGACCTATGGTTGTGCCAGCGCCATCGCGTCAACCAGTATGCTTTCTGAAATCATCAAAGGCATGAACATCAAGGATGCCTATACCATCAGGCCGGAAGATCTGGTGGAAAAGCTGGGAGGGCTGCCGAATTACAAGATCCACTGTTCCGTTCTCGGGGATAAGGCCCTGCGGGCTGCGATTGACAACTACCTGGAAAAAACCGGACGAGCCGGAATGCTCAAGGAAACGTCCACGGAGATTTGTCATTGCCTGGGGATTACCGATAAGGACATCGAAAACGCCTTTCACCAGGGCGCCCATACCTGGGAGGCCTTGCAGCAAGCCACGAAAATAGGGACCGGCTGCGGGGAGTGCAAGGATAAGGCCCTGGAACTGCTGCACGAGTTTGCCCATATCTATGGGAACTAGTGCCACCGTTTCAAGCACTACCGTTCCGTCAAATCCCCGGGATTGAGGATCACGGCAGTGCCGTTGGCACGCTGGGTGAGCAGCATATTCCCCTGAACGTTCAGGGTTGCAAAGGGATGAACGGTAATGACCGATTGGGCCTGGCGTTCCAGGGCCGTATTGAAACGGGCTAAGTAGCAATTTCCCCCGGAGGAGCTAATGGCATAGAGGTCACTGCCGTTCACCCAGAGCCGGCTTTCACGGTGAATGTCCTCAGCTCCCTGGATGGTCATTTCCAGGGTTTCAAGGTCGATCTCCACGAGCCGTATTGCCCCATTTCCCCGGTTTTGTCCTGCTATGGCGATGAGCTTGTTGTTGATGAGGGTTACGGTCCGGGCGTTTATCGTATCAATGATGGAACGCTTGATCTCCTCCCCGGTGAGGGGATTGAGCTTCACAATACAGCCCATAGGCGAATCGGGATCCACCAGGGCGATCCCGATGATGCCCGACGGAACTTCGGGATTTTCATCGCCTATAAATCCCTCCTGATCCTCAGCAATACCGCCCTGTTCTTCCCGGATTTCGGCGCGCTTCTGTTCAGCCAAGGCTTCCGCTGCCTGGGCTGCTTCTTCACGTGATGCCACTTCGATTTGTTCTACCGGAGTGGTCTCCGCATGGCGTTCCCCGGTGCGTTCCTGTTGTTCCTGGACACGTTCTTCCTGCGGGGCCCGTTCCTCCGCCTCCCGCAGGGCCGGTTCCTCCGCCTCCCGCAGGGTTGCGGCTCGTTCCTCCGCCTCAGCAGCTTCCCGTTCCTTAAACTCCACCATGGCCCCGCGCTGCTCTATACCCTGATGCTCATCCTTACGCAGTTCTTCCTGTACCCGTGAATCGGTTAAGACGGTCGTATCTACCGCGCTGAGGGAACCGGGTTGGGCATTACCCAGGGGTATGAACAGCAGGGTTTTTCCAGGCCATTCATTAAAACGAGTGGAAAGTCCTGCCTGTTCAGGGGTACTCTGCTGTATGACCGGAACCTTGTACCGGGCACTGAAATAGTCCCAATCACGGCGGTAAACCGCATTGTACACCGTGATATACTGGGCAAGGAGCTGGGCATCAGCAGCAGAATACCGATAGGCCCCTTCCAGGTATCCCTGGATGATAAGTCTGAGGTTTCGGATGTGATCAACCCCGGCATCAGCACCTAAGCCGAAGAGATCCGCATCAAGTTTATCCCCCTCAGGGGCGCTTACCGAATGGATCACAAAATACCGGTTCTGTGACCCGGTCCGCGTGGACCCGCCATTAACCGCGACCCCAAGGGTATACCCGATACCCCGGATCTGTGCACGGGAGTCTACCCGTGCAACTGGCCCTTCATAGTTGAGAAACTCAACCGGAGCCTGGCTTTTCCGCAATTCATCGGTATTAACTTGCGCAGAGAGTAAACCGGGGAACCCTGCAAGCATCACCCCAAGAACGATATATAAAACTTCGATAATAGGGCTGGTACACCGGCCGCCAGGAGTTTCCATTTGTACTATAATACCAGGTCTCCTTTAGGTAATCAAGGACGCAGAGACAGGAGTTCCTGCTGCGCCCGGTTCCGTACCCGCAAGGGCTTCTCACTCCCCCCAAGCACGGCCAGGAGGAATACGCCGGTATCACTTACCGGAGGACCGGAAAAGCGGCAGAGGGAACCGAGGGCAGCGGTAACCGCTATCAATACCCGTTCATCTTTGACCTGAGACTTCAGGGGAAAGAGGGCGTTTGCAAAGGCTTTGAGGGCAATGCCATCAGGATCGACCCCAATGCGGCCTATGGCTTCGGCAGCGGCGACCTTAACCAGAGGTTCCGGGTCATTAATAAAGAGGTCTGCCAGAAAGGGGAGGAGTTCTCTGGATCCGAGGCAGGATAACAGTCGTACCGCTTCAACCCGCTGGGGGAAATGAACCGGAGGCCGCACACTTGCTGCTTTGAGGCTATTCCGTACACTGCCGGCAACCTCCATCAAATACCTCACAAAGGGCTTTTCTTCTGTTCCAACCCGGCCTTCCTGTATGCACCGGTTGATGATGCTGAACTGGGCCTTGAGTCCGGTTTCATTGAATTGATTGTAATAATCCGTGCGCTGCACAGGGAGGGGATCGCCCAGGCCGTAGGTACCCTCTGGAGCAGGACCGTAGAAGTTCTTTTTCTGGGAGCGAATCCGGTTTTCGAGCCTGTAGGCATAGAGGTTCCAATCCTTTCCACCAGAATAGAGCAGACTCTCATCGCTGAATGCTGACATAGAGGCCGCGCCGGTCAGTTTTACAAACCAGCGCCGTTGTCCGTCTTCGGTAAAGCCTGCGGCCCCTGTCTGGGAAAGCATAACAATACCCCGTTCATCGTAGAGTACGTCCTCAATTGGATCAGCCGAAACTGCTCCTGGTGTAACCTGACTTTCTTTTATCCAGAGTATCTGCCCTTGGGTAATGGAGAGGCAGAGAACCTGCCCATCTGCCAAGACAACGGCCACCTTATCATCCAGGCTTGCCGCTGCGAGGGGGATGCCCGGCAGGGTGGGAGATGAGGGGTAGCGGCTGCTTAGTAATTCGGTGGTGCCGTCTTTATAGAGAATGAGGAGGGGATAATCCTTTTCAGGGGTGTTACCGGTCGTGGCTTCCAGTGCACTTACCATGAGGGGAACAATTGCAACAGGCACGGCTCCCAGTTGGTGGGACTGGGTTTTCCCAAAGGGGTTTATGTGGAGGAGTGCTCCCTCAGCAAGAACCGTGATAAAGCCCCCCTGTTTATCCGCTCTGAGGCTCAGAGCAACCGGATGTTCCAGATGTTTATACCAGAGGAGGTAACCGGTCGCATTATAACATAAGATTTTCTTTTCAGTGGCTACAAAGAGCCGTCCGTCCCAGCCAACTAATACCGGTCTCACCAGGGGGGCGTCCAGCTTGATCCGCCATAGTTCCCGTCCTGTCCGGTTGACCGCAATGAAGGTTCCCGTGGTACTGCCTATATAGCTGGTTCCGTCCCGGGAACGGGTTAAGAAGGGGGTGAGGCTTTCCCCGGCAAAATAATCCCACAGAGGCACTCCCTGCCGGGTATAGGCTTTAAGCATTCCCCCATCGCACACGACCACCACCGATTCCACCTGGGTGGAGGGCGCCCCCATGACCGCGCCTCCCAGGGGCTGCTGCCATATAGCCCGCTTGGTTATCAGGGACAGCTCCCCATTATCCTGGTTTTCCACGCTCTGGGCCATGAGACCAGGAATATGGATAAACCATGCGAAAAGGTTCAGGACCACAAAAGCCCTATACCGGTCGTATTTTTTCAAGAATGCCCCCGTATTTCTCAAAAATTTACCCCTCCGCTCCCCCTTGTCATAAGCCCTGGGATACGCTATAGTAACACCCATAAAATAAACTTCGTATGAAGTTTCTTACAATTCCACACCAGGAGGAAGCGCCATGTCCGATTCGGACGATGGGGGTAGTAGTATTCCCAGTCATAGACGCAGACAAGAAATCATAACCCATGTAGCGCTTCCTGTAAAAGGCCGGTTCTTGGTAATGGCCTCATAAGGAATTACCCTTCAAGAGGACGTTCCGGTTTCTTCTATTTTTCTTAGAAACTGTGCATGGAAGCCTGCAAACATTATAGGAGAAACCATGATTATTATTCGTACCCAGGAAGAACAGGGGCTTATCGAGACCCATAGGGTAAGCAAGGGCTGTTGGATTGACGCCCGCAATGTAGACAAACAGGACCTTGACCGGATGGAACATGAATTCGGCATCCACGGGGAATTGCTCACGGATATTATGGACGCCGATGAACAGGCCCGCATCGAAAAAGAAGTCGAATATACCGCCCTCATCGTGCGCCTGCCGGTGTATGATGAAACCAGTGAGGTCTCCTTCTTTACCGTGCCTCTGGGGATACTGCTCTTCAACGATAAGATCGTAACCATCTGCCAGCGTTCCAGCGAGGCCCTGGAGGACTTCTCCCGGAACCGTATCCGGGGGTTCAGCATCCGTAACAAAAGTTCCTTTGTGCTGAACCTCATGGGGAGGGCGGCCTTTACCTTCCTCAAGTCCCTCAAGGAACTCAACAAGCGGACCAATGCCATCAAAGATGAGCTTCAACGGTCCATCAAGAACAACGAACTCATCCAGTTGCTGTCCATCCAGAAGTCCCTGGTCTACTTTACCACCAGCATCACCACCAACGAACTGCTGCTGGAGAAACTCCAGAAATCCCCGCTCATCCATTTTAAGGAGGATGAGAAGGACCTCTTGGAAGATGTGGTTACCGAAAACAAACAGGCCATTGAAATGGCCAATATCTATTCATCGATCCTCACCGGAACCATGGATGCTTTTGCCAGCGTCATTTCCAATAACCTGAACATCGTCATGAACCGGCTGACCGTGGTCTCCATCGTGATGATGATCCCCACGCTGATCTACAGCTTTTTCGGCATGAATGTGAATATCCCCTTCCAGGATTCCCGCTCCGCAGTGTGGGGCATCCTGGTGGTGAGTCTTTTGGCCTCGATCCTGGGGGCCATCCTGCTCAATACAGGCAACCGGCGGAAAAGAATGTGAATGGGGTGGATTAACGCTGATTTCCAATCCGTGAAAATCCGCGTCCTTTTCTTCCCATGTACACCTCTTGTTTTGAATAGTATACTTACAAAATCTGTTGTATGACTTTGGTAAGTTTGTGGTTTTTTAAGACAGGCGTTCGCGAGGTCACATAGAGGAGGACTAAGATGAGTGTTGCTCAACCAAAAGAGCGTAGAATCGGGGTGGCTGTTCCAGTTGGGGCGTTGCGGGGAGAAAAAAGCATAGGGGTCGGGGAATTTCCTGATTTGACCGTTTTTGCCGGGCTGTGCAAGAAACTGGGCATCAGTCTTATTCAGTTGTTACCAGTCAATGATACGGGGTACGAAAGTTCACCCTACAGTGCTCTGACGGCTTTTGCCCTGCACCCCCTGTATCTCAGGTTAGGAGATCTGGATGAGGCGGCCTCCTTTGCGGAAAAAATCGCGGACCTTGGTAAAAAGTTCGGGAATGAGGTCCGTTTCCCCTATCAGGCGCTGCTCAGGGCGAAGATGGACCTGCTCCGGGAAATGTACGCCTCCAACGAAAAAAACATTGCGGACAAGGCGAAGGGCGGTTCTTTAGCCGAGTGGATCGGCAAGAACCCTTGGGTTAAGGAATACGCAGTGTACCGCCGGCTCAAGGAGGCCAACGGGGAGCAGAGCTGGAAGGACTGGACGAGTCACCGTAGGGTAAGCACGGCGGATATTGAGACCCTGTGGAACGAGGTATCCCTCCAAAGTGAACATCTCTTCTGGGTGTGGGTGCAGGAAGCCCTGGATACCCAGTTTCACAAGGCCGCTTCGACCCTTGAGGATATGGGGATACTCCTTGAGGGGGACCTTCCCATCCTGATGAACGAGGATTCCTGCGATGTCTGGGCACATCCTGAGTATTTCAACCTGGGGCTTTCCGCTGGGGCGCCCCCGGACATGTACAGTCCCGCAGGACAGAACTGGGGTTTCCCTACCTATAACTGGCAGGTCCAGGCCCAGGATGAGTATGGCTGGTGGAAAAACAGGCTTAAGGCGGCGGAACGGTATTACGGGGCCTACCGTATCGATCACGTGCTGGGGTTTTTCCGAATCTGGGCTTCCCGGCGGGAGGATGCTTCCGCAATCCTGGGCCGGTATGACCCCTATCTTCCGGTTACGCCAAAGGATTTGAAGGACCTGGGCTTTGATGAGGGCCGGGTCCGCTGGATTTCCCGGCCCCATGTTCCCACCGGGGAAGTGTGGGACAGTCTGCGGAACGGTCTGGATGCCGGGGCTGTTGCCGCAGAGGTGGAGCAGGTCTTTACCAAGGCCCTGGACCGTATCGGCCATGAGGAACTCTGGCTCTTCAAGGATACTATACAGAGTGAAAAGGATATTGAAGCGCTGGGGTTGCATCCTGCGGCCATTGCCTATCTCCAGGCGGTCTGGGGAAACCGGCTCTTTCTGGAATACGAAAAGGGCAAATATTCCCCGGTGTGGTATTACCGGAATTCCCGTGCCTATACATCCCTTGCTGAAGAGGAACGGAATGCCCTGGAAGGGCTTTTGGAAAAACACCGGCAGGATTCTGAGAAGAAATGGGAAGCCGAAGGCAAGAAACTGCTCAAGGTGTTGACCGCTTCTTCATCCATGATTCCCTGCGCCGAAGACCTGGGGGCGGTGCCTGACTGTGTGCCCCGGGTACTTACGAGCCTTAAAATCCTGGGTCTCCGGGTGGTGCGGTGGTTCCGGGCCTGGGATAAAGAAGGGCAGCCCTATATCCCCTTTGATGCGTATCCCGAACTGAGCGTCTGCACCCCGGCGGTCCATGACAGTTCCACCCTGCGGGAATGGTGGGACCGGGAGGCGGAGCAGTCGGTTTTCAGCGGCTTCATCGGCGTCCCCTCCCTGCCCCGGGTGTATAACCCCGGAACGGCCAAGCTCATCCTCCAGAAGATCGCCGCTGCTCCTTCCCGGTACCGGGTGTTTCAAATCCAGGACCTCCTCCATCTTTCCCCCAAATGGTATGTTCCGGACCCTGCGGCAGAACGGATCAATGTGCCCGGAACTGCCAATGACTTTAACTGGACCTACCGGCTTCCCGGGGCTATCGCGGATCTTGCCCGGGATGAAGAGTTTGTCAGGGCCGTGAAGGAACTGGCGGGGAGTACGCCGGATGCCGGGGCTTCAGCAAAAAAAACAGCAGTAAAGACAGATGGTACGAGCAAAAACAAAAAAGGAAAAAAATAATGAAGCAATTGGTAATCAAACTCTCCAGGTTTGAGGACCTTGGAACCGGACCGGAACCACAGGCCCCTCAGGGGCCTGTGGCCGCGAATCGGCGGACGGTCATGGAATTCCACGTCTGCCGTCCGGTCCGGGAGGAATACGGGCTGGACCATGCCCTGTTTTCCCTTCGGGGCAATGTGATCCTGGTGAATTTTCGGCAAGTCCGGGACTTCACCGCGAAGCTCAACGCCAAGGCGCCTCCGGGACGCTTTATCAGGGCAGGGCAGCTCAACGCCATGGGGCTTATTGATGAGATTCTCCACTACATGGTTGCCCTGTACCGTGAACGGGTCCAGCCCGACGTCTTTGAAACTGCCCTGTTAAGGCTGGAAACACGCCTTGGCAAGGACCGGATCGACGCGCTTTTAACGACTTTCTGTACCAAATTCCCCCCTCAGCAGGTATACACCAGGAACATGACCGTGGAGACCTACCTTAAAAGTTCTGAAGCCGGGGAAAGCTGCCGGTCCCTTGCCCTGGAAGAGCTGATGCTCCTGTCCCTGGCGAACCTCAATCCCGCGTTTAACCCCTTCTTGTTTCTCTTTGACGATAAGGACCTGGAGGAAAAGACGGTTTATAACGACGCAATTGCCGAACTCAGGAACCATTTCGCAGCACTTCCCTCCTTTGGTTCTGAGGGCATGAACCTCTGGGACCTGCTCCGCAGCCCGGCCCTGGCTTCCCCGGGTTCCTTAAGCGGCCAGCTTGAGTACATGCGGAAACGCTGGGGCCTGCTCCTCGGCAAGTTCGTGGCCCGGCTCCTTATAAGCCTGGATGTTATCAAAGAAGAAGAAAAGCCCGTCTTCTTCGGCCCCGGCCCGACCCAGGTGATCACCTACGATGGCCTGGATGAGTACGAGCGGTTCAGCCCGGACCAGGACTGGATGTCCCGGACCGTGCTCATAGCCAAAAGTACCCTGGTGTGGCTCTATCAGCTTTCCCAAAAATACGGCAGGCCCATTGAGCGGCTCGACCAGATCCCCGATACGGAACTGGACGAGCTGGCGCAGCGGGGCTTTACCGGCCTGTGGCTCATTGGTCTCTGGGAGCGGAGCACTGCCTCCAAGACCATCAAGCAGTGGACCGGCAACCCCGAAGCAGCGGCCAGCGCCTACAGCCTCCACGACTACGATATTGCCGGGGAACTGGGAGGCTGGGGCAGCCTCGCGAATCTGCGGGATCGCTGTTTTAAACGGGGCATACGCCTCGGTTCGGACATGGTCCCCAACCACACGGGGATCGACTCCCGGTGGGTCATGGAACACCCGGACCGGTTCCTCCAACTGCAATGGCCCCCCTTTCCCACCTACACCTTCAACAGTGGGGATCTTTCCAGCCGGGAGGGGATCACCGTTCAGATAGAAGATCATTACTACACCCGGACCGACGCGGCAGTGGTCTTTAAACGGATCGATCATCATACCGGGGATGTGCGGTACATCTACCACGGCAACGACGGCACTTCCATGCCCTGGAACGATACCGCCCAGATAGACTTCCTCAATCCCGATGCGCGGGAGGCGGTGATCCGCACCATCGTGGGGGTGTGCAAGCAGTTCTCCATAGTCCGTTTCGACGCGGCCATGACCCTGGCCAAGCGGCATATCCAGCGGCTCTGGTACCCCGAACCAGGACACGGCGGGGACATTGCCAGCCGTTCTGAATACGCCATTTCAGCCGATGAATTCAACCGCCGGATCCCCAACGAGTTCTGGCGGGAGGTGGTGGACCGTTGCGCGGCAGAAGCCCCCCATACCCTGCTCCTGGCGGAAGCCTTCTGGATGATGGAAGGGTACTTTGTCCGCACCCTGGGGATGCACCGGGTGTACAATTCGGCCTTTATGAATATGCTCAAGAACGAAGAAAACGCCAAGTACCGGGCCACCATCAAGAACACCCTGGAATTCGACCCGGAAGTCCTCAAACGCTTCGTCAACTTCATGAACAACCCCGATGAGGAAACCGCAGTGGCCCAGTTCGGCAAAGGGGAGAAGTACTTCGGCATCTGTACCCTCCTGGTAACCATGCCCGGACTTCCTATGTTCGGCCATGGCCAGATTGAGGGATTCGAGGAGAAGTACGGCATGGAATACCGCCGCTCTTACAAGGATGAGCAGCCGGACCAATACCTGGTTGACCGGCATGAGCGGGAGATCTTCCCCCTGATGAAGCGGCGGCAGGTGTTTTCCGGGAGCGCCGATTTCTGCCTCTACGATTTGTACAGCTCCGGCGGATCGGTCAACGAAAATGTCTTTGCCTATTCCAACCGCATGGGGGATGATCGGGCCTTGGTGTTCTACAACAACGCCTACCCCCAGGCCTCAGGGTGGATACATCACGGTGCGGTGAACATTCCCCAGAAGGATGGGGGCTTCCGTCAGGATAGTCTTATTCAGGCCCTGTCGCTGCACCATGACGACCACTATTACACCCTGTTCCGGGAACAGCGTTCCCAGCTCTGGTACCTCCGGCCTGCCAAGGAACTCGCTGACCGGGGTTTCTTCGTTTTGCTAAACGGCTATGAGGCCCAGGTCTTCCTGGATATCCACGATGTGGAGGATACCCAGGGCCGCTGGGCGCGGCTCTGTGCGGAACTGAACGGCAAAGGGGTACCGGATCCTGCGGCGAGTCTGCAAGACCTGCTCCTGAAAGAACTCTACAATCCCTTCATGGAACTCTTCAAGCCGGAACGCATGGATAAACTGTACCGTATCTTTGCCGGTGAGGTCAAAAGTACGGATATCGAAGTAGCGGAGCGGGTTACCCAGCTGCTTGGGGACCCCTTGCAAGAGCCTCAGTTCGCCTCAGCACTCAGGGAGTCTGCCTCGGCCTTCATTGCCATTGCCCAGGACTATATAACAGGGGGCCAGTATGATCCCTTCAATACCGAGGGGGAGCACCTGCGGATTAAAGGTGAGGAGGTCAGGCATGAACTGAAGCCTTTCTTTAACCGTTTGCGGATCCTGGCGGAATTAGGGGCCACTCCTCCCCAGAAGGGGGATGAACCGGCAATCCGGTTCCTGCGGAATCTGGGAAAGCACCTTATTGCCAAGCCCACTATTGCCGCCTTTGCCCTGGGCTACCGGGTATTGGCCCTGCTCAGGCCCATTATCGGCGCCGGGGCACGGGGTGTTGACGCCAAGGCCCTGGTTGATCACTGGCACCTGGACCGGAAACTGCGGGAAGCCTACGGCGCCCTGGGAATCCCCGGTGATGAGGCGTACCGGATTACGGAGCTTATGAAGGCGGTCCTTTCCCGGACCAGTCCGGCGGATGGAGCAGCGCTCTACCCGGAAAGCCTGATCCTGGAAAACTACACTGCCGAGGACTTCCGTACTATCCTGGGGGTGAACATCTTTGAGGATATCACCTGGTTCAGGAAGGAATCCTTTGAGGAGGCCCTCTTCTATGTACCCCTGTTCCTGATCATGGAAAGCGATACGGCCTTCGCGGAAGCAACAGCGCCCGCTGATCCGGTTGCATGGCTTAAACAGGTGGGAACCATCGCGGCAGTGGCCGAACAATTCGGTAAAGCCGAAGCCCTTTCCGGGTATCGGCTGGATCGGCTCATTGAGGCCCTGGCTGAGACCGGTTCCCCCAAGGTGCCCAAGAAAGGCGGTCAGAAGGGAAGCACCACGAAACGGAAAACCTAGCACGGATCAATAAAAGCCACGGCACTAACGGCGATGCGCTGCATCGCCTTATTGCAAGCGCGTCATGGATTCAGGCCAGTTTTGCAATACTTACCCATATTGGTCCAGGATTGACTTTTTTTTGTAAAAAGAGACAATGAGATAGGAGGTATAAATCTGTCAGGTTTTTTTGATAAACTGGCCAGCATTTTTTTTAAAAATTTGGCCTATGATCCAGGTGCGGAGAAGCGAAAACTATTACAAGGGGG
Source organism: Treponema sp. (assembly GCA_031290325.1). Taxonomy (GTDB): domain Bacteria; phylum Spirochaetota; class Spirochaetia; order Treponematales; family Breznakiellaceae; genus JAITNP01. The sequence continues at coordinate 1,526 of JAITNU010000123.1, read as the reverse complement.
TATGAAAGAGATTACCCGGAGCAAATTCCGTACATTTTATAAGCCCCATTCCGAGGAGTTTAATGCCCCGGTGGGAGATTTCTTTTTCGATATTTATAAGCGGGTGAACATCGCCCAGCGGCTCCTGCAAAACGCTGCCCTATCGACCCAGCTCAAAGAGATCGTGGTTGAAGCCTGCATGGACACTACGGTCCGGGCACTCAAAGCGCGGCTTTCCCCGGATGCCATTGAGGAGCAGGTGAAAACCCAGCCCCCCAAGGAACTGGTCAGCCGTGTCGAGGCGGATCTTGCCACCTTCAGCGCTGCCTTTGATGAGAAGCTGATCATGAAGGTAGACCGGACTTATAGCTTGGTCCTGACCTTTATCCAGTTCGTTACTTTTGATTTCTTCTCCCTGGTCAAGAAATTCGATAAGTATGTCTCTCCCAAAGATATGAATTACCGCCCCCGTTGCGAACCGGTTAAAGCGGCTTATGTCATCCAGAATATCAAGGATTTTCTGGAAATCGCCGCGCCTATCGATCCTGAGCAGGATTGGATGATGGTGTTGAACGTCCTGAAAGAATACCGGGGCGGCGTGGAGCTGATCCCTCTAAATCAGTGGAACAGCATCCTCGTGCAGCTCCGGCGGGTACAAAACGCCAATATTCTGCCCCTCATCGTGCAGCAGGTGGATAAGAATCCTCATTGGAAATCCATGGTCAGCAGACCGGATAAACCCATTGCGGAAGCGTATCTTAAATCTCAAAAAGAGCAGGCCCAGGGGGGTTTGAAAAAAATCGCCAGGTTCCAGGAAAATGACCAGATCACACACCTAACCAAGCTGGTGTTTGGCGTCACGGATATTCGGAACCGGTTAAAGCATTACTCCAAGGATGCCCATGAAATGCTCCTCAAAAAGGGGACAGACGGCTTTATCTATACCAAAGAGATGAATTACGTCAATGTTTTCATGCTGGATTACTATAAGGGGGAGATCCAGTCTCTGCGGGACATCTTCTTGATCCAGGGCCAATGGTCGTCCGTGGCAGTATCCCGGAACTTTTCCGATTCCTTTCAGGCGGCCCTGCAAGCGTTCGAAGACCTCGTGGCCTTTGATGAGTCCCTCGCAACGAACAGCAGACTCGGTGCGCGGCTGAAATCCGTCGTGGACTCTAGAAATCAGGCGAACATCGTGTTGAACACTATTAATGATAATGCCCTGAACCTAATCGTTGCCGTCGTGCCCTCCCTTGAAGGGGTGAGTCACTGTTTGCAGGAGCTTGTAGAGGATCACAAAAAGGAAGCCTCCACCAAGATTGTCAACTGGAAAGCTCTGGAAGCCCAGTCAGAACTTGCCGTCATACAACGCCTGGAGGAAAGCATTCAGAAGCTCGACAATTTTACCCGTATAATGCGCCTATTCGTTCCCGTCAACGAGAAATAGCAGGGGCTGTCTAAGTACCATCTATGAAAAGGTGAATAAGCTCATGGTGGAGGACGGCTTTGAGGTAACTCTGGAAGGGAAACCCCGGGGACGTCCACCG
>JAITNU010000111.1 GCA_031290325.1 Treponema sp. | reverse complement strand
TGGGAATAAGCGGGCGGGAAGAGAAGAGGGAGAGACGCGCCGGCCATACTTTGCCTACCGGGCGTCTGTCACCTTATCCAAAACCGCTTGACAAAATAAAGCCGCTGTCTATGATTGAATCATGGTTAGTGTAGGAGTCAGGGACTTAAAAGATCAACTTTCGCTCTATTTACAATTCGTCAAAAATGGCGAAAGTGTCATTGTAACCGAACACGATAAGGTTATTGCTGAAATTTCAACACCTCGTTATCCCCATGAATCAAAAGTTGAGACAGAACTTCAGCGTTTAAGCCGCAAGGGGGTTATCATTCTTGCAAAGCGGAATACATCGTGTGTTCCATTGCCGGAGACAGCAGTTCCCGGCGAAAAAATTGACTGGTTCACAATGTATGATGAGGTTAGGGAAGACAGCGTATGACGTTATCATATTTTGATTCATCACCGCCTCTGGCAATTATTTTAGATGAGGACAGGAAACAGGAAGCGTACGAGTATTGGCATAATGCTGAAATTCGTTGCAGCTCAATATTGTTAAAAATAGAGACAACAGTCGTGTTACGGCGCTTCTTTGAACATAACAAAGATAGATTAGATGGTAATTGGCTGAATGAAAAAACAAAAATACTGCAAGAATACTTAAACGAAGTAAATTATTATGTAATAAATGATGAAATTGAACGGGAAATATTTTTACGCAAGGAATTATCATATTGCAGGGCTTTAGATGCCATACATGTAGCGACCGCATTAAAATTTAAAGAACTAGATGGTGTTACCGACGTTCTGTTTTATACATTTGATAACAGAATGAAAACGCTCTCTGAATCTTTTAAGTTCAAAACCAATAAAAAAATTAAAGAATCGTAAGTTCCGGGTCAGCAAATCGGGGAACTGGCCGGAAAACCAGTTCCCTTTTTCATGCTCACTTTATCCGCTTATATTCCTACATCACCCCGACTATTATTATTTTGCTGTGGCCCACTTCATTCTTATCAGTATTCAAAAAAGCTCATAGGTGTTGCTGAATAAAATCGTCCCTAGGCAAGATTATCCATCCGGTTCTGAAGTTCCAGCGCAAAGATCGTGCTGTTCCGGTGATAGTCGTAATTATTCCGCCGCCGCGTCGGGAGGCTTTCCACAGAAGCTTCGGTGAAGCCCAGAAGTTCAAACCAGTCATGGGTGTGGGTGGTCAACAGGAAGACCCGGTACAGGCCCTGCCGTTCAGCCCGGTCGATAAGGTAGCGGACGATGCGCCGGCCCAGACCCTTATCCGCGTAGGACGGATCCGTGGCAATCGCGGCGATCTCCCCCTGGCCTTCCCCCCAGTCGTGAAGGGCGCCGCAGGCATGGACTGAGCCGTCAATCTCGAATACCACGTAATCGGCCTTCTTCTCGTTGATGTTCTCACCGGTGCGGCGCACGAGAAAACCCTGCTGCACGAGAGGTTCCATGAGCCGCAATATATCGGCAATGTCCGCACTTTTTAAGGATCTGATGGCCTCATATTCATCGGCATGAACCATGGTCCCTGAGCCAAGATTGGAAAAGAGTTCCCGCAGGACGACCCCTTCCTCCCCTCCATTGATGAGGTGTACCCGTTCAATCCCCGCCCGGCAAGCCTGCAGGGCCAAACGCAAATGCTGGAGGGGCTTGTCCTCAGTTGAAGCCTGGTTGAGTTGCAGGATGGCCTCAGCCTCCTGGGGGGCGAGGCGTCCGATGATGCAGTTTTCCCGCACCGGGATCGTTTCGGGCAGCGTATAGACCCCATGCCGCAGCCCGCCGTTTACCGACACAATGAAGAGCTTTACCGCCCCAAGTTCAGTGGAAGCGGCCAGGGCGATTTCATCGCTCGGCACATTATAGGCCTTTCCCGTTGGGCTGTAGCCGATGCAGGGGAGGATAGATACCATCCCCTCCTGTAAGACCCGCTGGATGGCCCTGATCAGGACCTTATCCACCGCGCCGGTATGTTCCATATCACGGCCCTCAATCACCCCCAGTCCCCGTGCCCGGACAAAGTTCCCAATCACCGCGTCAACCCGGCTGGCAGAAAGGCCGGTCATAAACCGGGTCGCCACATGGAACGCCGCCATCTCCACCAAGGGAATCGCCTGAGTCGTGGTTATCCGGGTAGTTCCCGCGTAATCCGACACAATCCCGTATTCTGACAGCACCGCATCGATCCATTCCTTAGCCCCGGGCACAATCACCACCCGGAACCCCGTCCGGGCAAGGAGGGCCAGATCCTTCATCAGATAGGGAAATCCAGGGTCCTCGGTAACGGGAAAATCGATCTTAAACACCATGGTGGAGCCGTCAAAGCGGCTCTGATAATGAAAAGCTTCTCTGATAAGGTCCATCTGGGACCAGGCCGTTTTATTCATAGCATATACTACGGATTATATTGAGATGATGCAAGGCAGTTACTCAGATAAACTGGAGGTGATCCAGGCCTCAGCATACTTTGCGGATTACCACCCGAATTTTTACTTGCTAATCACACAAAAGACTTGACAAAGAATTAAACGGTTATATAATATGGGCCAGAGTACCGGTACGGATATTTCGGACGAAAAGGAGAACAATATGGATAAAGAAACACCGCTTCCGGTATGGGTCTTGGGGGTCCTTTGCATCTTTTTGATCCCGCCAGCATGGGCTGATACTCCGTTTACCGCGGATACCAGCCTAACCCTTATCGGTTCAACCCTGCCTGAAGTGAAAATCAGCCTGGTCCAGGGCTTTACCTTTCCGTTTCTTCAGGGAACAACCCCCTTGACGGCGAATAATAGCATCAGGACCACCCTGAGTGCCGAGGTATCGCCTATCTCGCTTAACTTCATCGCTGAAGGAATCTGGACGCCTGTTGCTTTTTTTCAGGTGCTGACCGGGACTAAGGTGGGTTCAGGCTGGAACATAAACCTTTTTGGCCGTGAGCTGTACGGTATTGGCATCAATCGGAGGGAGGCTGACAGGACAGGAAGTATACACGGTGCGGCCTTCGATGGCAGCTTCTGGAATCTCTATGCCGGCGGGGTGTTGCAGTTTGATCTGGCCGCTATCATCCCCGGTACCTGGCATCATATCCTGTTCAAGACCTACCAGGAGGGGAATTACCGGGCCTATACTGCCGCTTCCTCAGAGGATTCCTGGGTGTATGAGCACGACTCTGCCGAAAACCGTAACGGATTCAACTACTACGGCACCTACTTCCTGGGGTACCAGATGCCTCTGTTCCTCAGTACCGTGGGTTTCATGGCGGAGATGAACCAATACCTCTACAAGACCGCTAACGACCAATGGGGAGATGGGCTGGGCCGCTGGATATTTTCGGGGATCTTCAGCGTTACCATTACCAAGTGGTTTAGTGCAGGGCTCATCACCCAGTTCAGAACCACGCGGAACTATACCGATAATAATGAAGCGGACTTGTTTTATCAGGACCGGCACCTTGACTATGCTGCTCCCCGGGGCCTTGAGTTTTACCGGGTCGTGGCCATGGTGACCTTCAACCTGCGGTAGGCTGGTCCCTAGAGGTTTGAAAAAAAACCGTATTGGTCAAGGTCAACGAAGCCAGCATCGCTTACCGCAACCCCTTCGGAACGCAGGAGGGCAATTTGCAGTTCCCGTCCAGCCCCTTCGGGCAGGGCAATATGTCCGTTGGCTTTAATGATGCGGTGCCAGGGCAGGTCATGGGAGCGGGTCATGGAATGGAGGACCCGGGCCACTTGCCGCGCTCCGTTGGCCAGACCTGCGGCAAAGGCGATGTCCCGGTAGCTCGAAACCCAACCGGGGGGTATGGCTTTTATGGCGTTTATAATCTGTATGGTTTGAGGAAGCATAGCTCTTTTTAAAATAAACTATCACATATCATTTGACAAGGTCTGCGCTTATTTGAGATATAGTAGTAAAAGTTAGGCATTGTTGATTTTGTTAAAAGGGGCAGATGGTGGCTTTATTCTGGTACGGGACTTCGTATAACAAGAGCGGCAGGATCGTCTCTATATAGTGTGCATATAAAAATAATATCTTTATAACGCTCCATATAGCGTATAATGAATATAATATATGCTATATATGGGTCCATAAACGGGTGCTAATTTCTTAAGCTTACTTTTTGGATCACCATCCCCTTTCTGATCGTGATCTATATAGCATGCCATGAATTTTTATTTTTTTTCCGTGTTTCTATAGACAAAGAAAAACAAATGTGCTATATATTAATATAAGGTTATTTCAAGTAACCTGCGTTATCCTGGATAACGCCATATTTTATGGAGGGTGG
>JAITNU010000099.1 GCA_031290325.1 Treponema sp. | reverse complement strand
AAAAGAATTGCGATGACGATCCAGACGAGCGTCTTGATTTCTTTGGTGGTCATCTTGCCTAAGCCTTTAATCTTTTCACGGATTTCATCTTTATTGACACTGATTTCTTTAGTAGGCTTGAACATGACGAGTATCATAATCAACGCGATGGTGCTGGCGACAAGCGCGGGAACGCCCATACTCGTAAACCAACCGAGGAAAGTGAGTCCGCCGGCGTAGGTCGCGGCCAAAACGTTGATGGTGGCGTCGCCGGTCATGAATATGAGCGAAACGGTAACAGATGCCGCAAAGACCGCAAATCCTATCTTTACCCCATCTTCTTTAGGGATGTTGGACGACTTGATGATAACCGACATAACCGACATGATCATCAGCGCACGGGGCCAGGGTTGTGGAATGAGCAGGCTCAAAACGAGGGTAAGCACAAAAATCCCGATGATGACGCTTCTGAAATTCCTGACAAAGCGCAGCATGTAATTATATGCGATGCGCTGCCCCAGTCCTGAAGTTTGCACCGCCGCCGCGATAAGGTATGCGCCGACGATAAGCCACAGGGTTTGTCCTGTCCATGACCTAAAGGTTACCGCCGCCGTTGCCGTCGCGTTTGCCGTGATAAGCTTCGCTCCCTCCAACGTCGCCGCGTCAGGCGCCGGTACAACGCCCAATATAATAATGAGCGTCAAAAATACGATGGAAACGTATGCAGGCTGTGCAATTTGGAATACCCAGAACAACACGGTCATCAGGGTAAGCGCGAGAGCAATGTGTCCTCCCGAGCTGAGACCTTGAATCGGTATGAGATAGATAAGAATAGCTACCGCAATTCCTATGACCAGACCAATGGTTGATTTGTTTTTCATTAAAAAACTCCTTAACAAAAATAAAAAGAAACGATAATATATCGCGTTGCGGTAATCATCGTTTCTTAACCAGCATCAAGCGCCTTTGAGCGGCGGCACGGGGGGAATTTCTCCCATTTCCGCTATCTTTTTGTCGTCAAGGCGGAACGTGGACGAAATCTTTATCTCTTCGGTGGAACGCCATGAGTATATGCATTTGTCACAAACATATACCTCCCAAGCGTTACCCACCGGAGACTTTGTCATAACCCGGACTTTTTCCGAATCACAGCGAGGGCATTTCATAATAAACCTCCTAGTTTTTGTTCATCGCTTTTTTGATAAATTCTTCCCACTTTGCGGTAGCAGGAGACGGCTTCAAAAGCTCAACTGCCCGCGGATTAGGCTCAGGCGCAACTGGCGTCGTGGCGTCAATAATGAGCTTGTCGTGCATACCTGCGGGGAAAGACGAGGGATCAAGGGGCATACCCGCGCAGTTGGGAATAACCACCACATCTTTTGACGGTTTGACGCGGGTCGTCAAGGCCCACATAACCTGATCAAGATTGAACGGATCAACAAACTCATCCACCACGATGATGATCTTTGAATACGGCATACCGTGCGGCGTGGAAAGCAGCCGGAACGCGACGCCTTTCGCAAAACCGCCGTAGCGGACCTTGGTGGAAATGATAGTTCCCATACCGTGGGTATACATCGCGTTGACGGCCACCACTTCGGGCATACTTGCCTTGAGCTGCTTGAACAGCGGTACAGAGGTGTTGAGCGCCATGAGATAGTCGATTTCTGTCCAGGGCATACCCAGATAGAGATTTTCGAATATTGGGTTGGTGCGGTGGGTAATCCGGGTAATCTTAATTTCGCACTGCAACCGCGCGCCTGAGTAGGAACCGGGGAATTCCCCGAAAGGCCCTTCAATCGTGCGCACCCGCGGTATAATATAGCCTTCGAGTACCACTTCCGCGTGCGCGGGCACATACAAATGCTCCGCCGTATCCGCTTTTACGATTTCCGTAGGAACGCCGTCTTGCAGCGCGCCGACAAATTCGTATTCGCTCTGGTCGTATGCCACTGGGGTGGACGCCATGAATGTTACAAGAGGGTTATTTCCCAGTGCGATAGCTATCGGCAGGGGCTCGTTCACTTCTTCGGCTTTCCTAAGCTGGATTGCGATGTCGTGGAACGGCAATGCCTGAATACCAACGCGGTCGATGTCCTTAATCTGGATGCGGTAAGTACCGACATTCAGCTTATTCAAATCGTCAGGGAATTCAGGGTCGCCGGTAACAACACTTGCCTTTGAAATGAAGAACCCGCCGTCCTGGTCATTGATGCGGTAAAGCGGCAGAACCTCAAACAAGTTGATGTTCTTGTCAATGACATTCTCTTTACAGAGTGCCTGCTCGCGGCTCACAATTTTTGGATGTACCGGGAATTTGTCCCAACGTCTGTTAAGTTCATTGAATTGTTCCTTAACAGAGGTATCCTTTGGCATTCCCATCATGAGCGCGTGATTCTGCCACGACCCATGCACATTGGTTACTACAGAGTATTTGTAACCTTTTACTTTTTCAAACCAGATTGCCGGACCATTTTTCTGGTTTGCTGCGGCACGGCCTGCGGCGCCAATGTCCGGTTCAGGATTGACTTCATCCTTGACGCGGATTAATTGTCCTTCGGCTTCGAGCGTCTGTAAGAACTCTCTCAAGTCTTTGTAAGTCTTCGTCATCTTTAGACGACCTCCTTAATAATAGCGATTTTGCGAAGAAGCGTACGCCCGCCTCTTTGTGAAAAGTATAGCACGGGACGGGAAGCCGTCAAGAATTATTCATGATAAACACAAAACTTGCTCATTTGGTAAGCATTCACAGGTGCTTACAAGTTATACACTATATATAGCGTATATAAATAAAATAATACTATATATAGCGCATACATAAAAACAAGATTTTTTATAATACTACATAGAGCGCATAGTAAGCATAATATATGCTCTATAGGGAAAAGGTGTATATAAAACAGCCCTCTGGTCAGTCGGTCTGATTTCGGCTAGGTTTTGGTTTTGAGCAACCGACCCCTTTTCGGCTGGATTTGAGGCAATGCGTATACTTGATAAGTTCTCCAAATAGGCTTATAATAGGGGATATGATTGATTATAGCAAATACCGGAAATCTTTACAGCATCTCGAAGCGCAGTTTCGTAATTACCGGTGCCTTGATACGCGGGCTATCCTCCTGGAATTGGATCGGGAAGGGGTCTCAGAGTCCGTGATTCATCGCTTTGAAGTATGCTACGATTGTCTTTGGAAGACCCTCAAACGGTATCTGGGAGAAGCACTGGGCATTCCCGACCTTCCCAGCAGCCCCAAACCGGTGCTGCGTATCGCCTTTGAGAATCATCTCCTTGGAGCCATCGAGCCGTGGCTCTTCTATGCTGGGGTGGGTACGTCCTATGACTATTCTGAAACTAAGGCACGGGATTCCCTTGCACGGATCGAGGATTTCATCAAGGACGCGATAGCCTTATATTGCCGCATGACCGGAGAACCATGGGAATGAGCCTTGGAATAACGCCCCAAAGCCGGGATTTCTTGCTTTCACTTATAGAACAAATCCTGCCCTCCACGGAGGTCTGGGCCTTTGGGTCCCGGATTAACGGGACATCCCGGCCCTGTTCCGATCTTGACCTCGTACTTTTTACCAAACCAGAGCAGTATGCTCAGGTTTCCCTGAGGTGCTGGTTCACTCCTGAGATCTGCTCCTATGATGATTGACCAAATGGGGAAGTTATGCAAAAATGGAAGAGGGAAACGATAAAACCGGTGGCAGAACTGCCTGTCGGTTCCCTTGAGCCGGGGGAACTAGCCCCTGGCAACGCAGAGCACTGAATCATCAGTGGCGGCGGAAAAATTGGAGGTGTTTCATGAATGACGCACAGCGGTCATATTTGACTCTGGTGGCCGGCAGTGTACTGGCAAATGTTGTAGCGGTCTTTGTATCTGTCTTTATTTTCAAGACTTCCCCTGCCTCAGGGGGGTGGGCTTTTCCCGCCATCTTCGGGGTGAGTCTTGTTTTTCTCGGACTGCTGGTCTATGTCCTCTTTAAGGCGGGAAGCGCTCTGGGAGAAGACTTTCACGAGAGACAAACGCAGAAGGATGTGAACAGTTTGTCGTTGCAGAATATCGGCGCGTTTCCGTTGCGGACGCTGATCATCTACCTTCCGGTATTGCTGGTGTACCTTTTTGTTATCATGTTTTTTATGCCTGCCCTGGGGATACGCGCTGAACAGAAAGGGGCGATATTTCTGTTTCAGCTTGCCTTTGGTATGATATGCGGCGCTTTTATCTATATCAACGGCGATAGACAGGTAGCGCTTTTTCTGCTTTCCCAGAGTATAGTCCGGTATCCCTCTGACCTACGGGAAGCGCGGCAATACCGCAAGATATTCGTTGTTCCCATATTTATTGCCGTCATGATTATGACCCTTGGGTGTGCCTGTGTGCTGTTTTTACTGGACGTGATACCCCAGAATGACAGGGCCTTACTCAATAGAATGATGAGTACTATCATCATCAGCGCTATTATCTTTCTTGGTATGGTGATCGGTTTGGTTGTCGGTCTTGCCAAATCTAACTCGGTGGTCTATGAATCGATCATCAAAGAGATGGAACGGATTTCAGCAGCGGAGAAGGATATTACCAAACGTATTTCAATTGCTTCGGTTGATGAACTGGGATCAATAGCAGGATTCATCAATATGTTCTGTGCTGATCTTGCGTTGAGTATCAAGAAAATCAAGGATACCCAGCATGATTTTATCGAAGTGGGGAACGAGCTGGAACATGGTGCGCAAACCAGCGCAAAGGCAGTATCCCGTATTGCTTTAAATGTTGGTAATGTCAAAGAAAAGGTCGGCGCTCAGGTAAACAGCGTAAACGAATCTTCAAACGCCGTGGAAGCGGTGGCTGGTACTATCACGACCATGGAAAAAATGGTCAATCAACAGGCTGAAAGCGTGTCAAACGCCTCGGCCTCAATAGAAGAAATGGTCGGTAATATCGCGTCGGTCAGCAATTCCATCAATATCATGGCGGATCAGTTTGCCGCCCTCATCTCCCTTTCCGAAGAGGGTAAAACCGCCCAGACCGCATCTATCGAAAAAATAGATCTTATCACCGAACGGTCTTCGGCGCTCCTGGAAGCCAATAAAGTTATTGCTACCATTGCTAGTCAGACCAATCTGCTTGCTATGAATGCGGCTATTGAGGCAGCTCACGCAGGAGAGAGCGGTAAGGGCTTTGCGGTCGTAGCAGATGAAATACGAAAACTCGCCGAGACCTCGGCGGATCAATCGAAAAACATCCGCTCAGAGATCAACCTGGTCCAGGAGGCGATTGGTGCGGTGGTTACCACCTCCAAAGCCTCGGAAAACGCCTTTTCCAAGGTATCCGAGCGTATCGGAGAAACCGATGCCATTGTGCGGGAAGTACGGGAGGCCATGAACGAGCAAAAAGAAGGCTCCACCCAGATTCTCAACACCCTCAAGGTGGTGAACGATGTTACCTTCAACGTGCAAAAGGGATCGAAAGACATAAATACCGGTACGTCAACTATTCTCAGTGAAATAGGCCGCCTCCGGGGAGCGTCCCGTGAGATTCAGCAGAACATCGAGCAGATTGCATCGGGGTTCCATGAAATAGAAACCAGTGCGGAACTTGTTTCTGAGGCGGCAGGCAAGATCATCAAGAACATTCAGAGCCTGGAGGGGGTGGTTAACCAGTTCAAGACCTGATAGGTAATTATATGAATAAAACCCCCCGCCGCTCTGTGGCAGGGGGAAAACAAGAATGTAGGTACGATGCCGGATTATAGCCACCTACATAAACTATCTTGACATAAATACTACCAAGCGCTAAATTCAATGGGTACCGAAAAAGGAGTATGTATGACTATTTCTAAACGGCTGTCAATGATTATCAGCCTCCTGGTTTTACTCACATCGTTAAGCATGGGTATTATCGCGCTGGTCCTTGCAACCGGTATGATGCAGGCAATGGCTGAATCGGCATTACAGGATATAACGAATATCGCCCTGGACCTGGTTGCTACAACCATTCACTCCAGGCTCGATGTCTTCCAGGAACTGGCAGACCGGGCGAGGGTTCAGACTCTGGATTGGGAAACCCAAGTGGATGCCTTAATCGGGGAGATTGATAGCCACGGCGCCGACGAGTTCGCCATTGTGTATCCCGATGGTAAAGCCCGGCACATGAAAGGGGGGCAGATACCGGATATTTCCGCACGGGAGTATGTCCAGCGGGGGTTCCGGGGAGAGCAGGCAATCTCGGATATTATTGTCGGCGGCGCGGTTGACACCGGCTTTCCCCTGATAAATTATGTGGTTCCTATCCGTGTCGGTGGGGAAGTAAAAGAATTGCTTCTGGTACGGAACAACGCCACCGTTTTCAGCGACATCGTGAAAACCATCGGAATCCAGGGAGGCGCGTCCGCCTATTTACTGAGTAAAACTGGTTCGATCATTGCCCATCAGAATACGAGACTGGTGATGGACCAGTTTTCACCTATAGAAAAGGCGAAAACCGACAAATCCCTGCAATCCTGGGGCGCAGCCGTACAGACCATACTTCAGACGAAGGCAGGGTTTCTTCATTATGATTATGAAAACCAGGATATAATGGCCGGGTATGCCCAGATTTCGGGTTTTGATATGACCTTTGTGATCACGGTCCCCCGGGATCGCATCATGAAGCAGGTGGACGTCCTCCGGAACCTGATCATCATACTGATCGCCGCGTTTACCGGCGTGGGTCTCCTCAGCGCCCTGCTTATATCCCGTTCAATCAGCGTCCCGATAGAGAACCTGGTGGAATCGTCAAAATCCCTGGCTGCCCTGAAATTTGATATCGAAATAACAAAAAACCGGAATGACGAAATCGGCGACATGCAGCAGGCCCTCCGTATCATCAAGGATAACTTACAGAAGCAGATGGAGGATCTCAATACCGAACTCGTGGGAAAACAGGCAAACATCAGCCAGAATCTGAAAGAGTCAATCAAATCGTCTTCAGGAGGACTTGATGTGATTACCCGCAATATGGATTCGGTACAGCAGCAGACCAATGTGCAGATAGATTCAGTACAGGAGACGGCGGATTCAATAGAAGAGATCGTTAAACACATTGATTCCCTTGAAACCGCGGTAGAGACCCAGGGGCAGAGTATTTCCAAGTCATCAGAATCCATAGCAGATCTGGTGAAGGGTATTGATTCGGTCCGTACCATTGTGGGACAGGCCCATCAAAGCACTGGTAAACTCAGCAGCTCCTCTGAAACAGGCCGGAAAATGCTGAACCAGTTGACCGAAGAACTCGCCCACATAGCCCAGCAGTCGGCTTTCCTTGAGGAGACCAACGCGACCCTGGGCAACATTGCCGCCCAGACAAATATCCTCGCGATGAACGCGGCCATTGAAGCGGCCCATGCGGGAGAACTGGGGAAGGGCTTTGCGGTGGTGGCTGGTGAGGTGCGGAAGCTGGCGGAATCATCGAACAAGGAGTCCGAGTCCATCTCCAATGAAATTAAAGCCATGCGAACCGGTATCGAGAAGATACGCCAGGTGGCGGATCAGACGGTGAATACCCTGCAAAGTATGTTTACCGAAGTAACCGACATGGGTTCGTCATTTACCACGGTCAATAACGCGGTGGAAGCCCAGGCTGCAAACGGCGCCCATATCCTGGAGGCCATAACGATCTTACAGGAAACCACTGAACAGGTCCGCGGTGGATCCCTTGAGATACAGAAACGGAGCGGTTTAATCGTAAAAGCAGTTGAAAAACTGAAGGGCATATCAAAGGAAGTAAGCGAGAGTTTTCTTGATGTGCAAAAGGCGAGTAAGGATATTGCCGGCTCCCTTGAGGTTGCCCAGCAGATCGCAGAGGGGCGGTATTTGACCCAGCCTGACAACTCGTCGTTGAAAAAACGTGGCTAAGGAACGGATGTGCAGCGGCGTATAAACCATGCAAAAAACGGACTCATATCCACCCCTTCTGGAGGGTCCGGGATGTCGCCACGCATCCGTTCAGGATGCCATTGCACCCCATACACCGGTAGATGCAGGTGTTCTATGGCTTCGATCACACCATCGGGGGAAAGCGCCGTGGCCCGCAGGCTCGGTGCCAGTACCCCGATCCGGTTATTATGCCGGCTGTTGATTATCAAATGCACTCCGAAGAGCTGGTGCAATACCGAGGCACAGGAGATCTGAACCGGGTGCTGGAGCCATTTATGCTCGATTCCCTCTTCACATTTAAAATGCCCAACTGTTGTTCCCCCTTCCTGTTCGTTGATAACCTGATGTCCGAGGCATATTCCCAGCACCGGTTTTCCTGCCCCCTTGAATGCCTGATACAGGGCAGCGTCAAAGGCATTGCGTTTCGGTATTTCCTCAGCCTTTATGCGCCTGTAGCGCTGGGGGGTAGGCTCAGGGGAAAAGGAATTAAAGCCGGTTAAGATGAGGCCATCCCCAAGTTCGGCATAGTCACCGGCGCTGCCGCTGTCAGCCGGGAGCAGGGGTATGCCTCCGGCAGTTGTTACTGCAGTCGTATAGGTTTTATTCACTACCCATGCGGAATCCATAAACTGCCGGTCAAAGGCCGGACCACCGCACACCAGAATCACCGGTTTTGTCCTTCCCGACAGCATCCTACCCCTCAGCCTTTGCGGCACAGATCCACCAGATAGTTCAGCAGCGCACCGAAAACAGGGCCTTCCCATTCAGGATGCCATCCTATACCGAAGATGGGCAGCTCAATATGTTCAATGCCTTCAGGGGTTCCATCAGCTCCGGCAGCCCAGATCCGCAAGACCGGCGGGACCCGGGCCAGGTGCGGACCACCCCCGCCTGGGGGCAATACAGGACAGAAGGTCCCTGCACCGGTATGCTCGTGAACCAGGCAGGACTGGGGAACTCCCACGCTGTCATCCAAGGTGCCTCCCAGGGCCGCGTTGATAAGCCCCATACCCCTGCCAATGCCGAAAATCGGCTTTTTACCCTGGTAAAAGGCATGAAACAAGGCGAATTCAAAATCATCCCTGGTAATACAAAGGTCCCACATCTCGTTAAAGAAAGCATAGCTATGTCCATAGCGGCCCCGGTGTATCTTAGGACCTTCTGTCAGTACCAGTCCGTCGGCAAGAAGCGCATAGTCCTCGGTACATCGTATGTCTTCAGGCATCAGGGGAAGGCCGCCGGCTTGTGCCACACCCTGCGCGTAGCGCTTGGACAGCACAAAGTGAAAAGAACCACGCTGGGGGTCTAAGCCTTCTTCCCCGGAAATCAGTATGACTGGCCGCATGGGGAATCAGGATTGAACCGCGAGTTCTGTGAAGGTAACCCGCTGCTGCAGACCATCGGTGTTGATATCGAAAACCACGCTCCCGTTGTCCTGCACGATCTTTTCAGCATGTACGTGTTCACCGATGAGGAATTCCTGTACCGAAGCATCCACATCATCGGTCTCCACATCCCGTATATCGACATCCCGCATCTGGTTATTGGCACAGGAGTTGAATATCTCCCTGACCATCTCGTACTTTTTCATCGCCACCTTTCCGGCTTTTGCACTGATGATGATCGTGTTTTTTACCAAGTCCACCGTCTCCAGGGAACCGGAAACGCTCAACTCTTCACCCATGATATCGGTCATGATTACCGTATCCCCTGCGACCCTGATCGCGCTGACGTATTCACAGAGTTTTTTCTTTGCCCCATTGGTACCCAGTTCATACACCGTAGAAAGACACATACACCCTCCATTCATTAGCCGCCACACCGGGCGCCTGCCTTTGATTGTAGTGTATCTGAGCGCAGGCGTCAATTCTGAGGCTCTGGCACGCAGACACTTCCCCGGTACAGCACCTTGGGGTACACGACGATGCCCAGCTTTTTCTCCAGCCCTGCAAGGTCCTGCATTTCCTCCCCATCCCCGATGCTCACCATGATCCCCCGCCTGCCTGCCCTGCCGGTACGGCCTGCCCGGTGTATATAGACTTCAGGGTCACGGGAAACATCCAGGGCAATCACATGGCTGATGCCCGGTATATCAAGCCCCCGTGCGGCAAGATCGCTTGAAACCAGGACCCTGGCCCGTTCAGCCCGGAAATCGTCGATAGCCTGTTTCCGGTGCTTCTTATCCATAGCACCGTAGAGGCCCACTGCCGGGACCCGGTGGTATTGAAGCTGGGATACGATGTTCCCCACCTGGCCACCCCGGTCCGTAAAGACCAGGGCCTTCTTTGCTCCAGTGGCCACAAGGAATGAACCGAGGGTACTGATCTTGCGCCGTCCCTCACTGAACAAGGCCCAATGGCTGATCCGTTCCCGCAAGATCTCCTGTTCTTCGGTTTCCTCAAAGGCAGCGGTCCCGCCCAGGAGGGGCAGGAGCCGTTCCCGGCTGGATGTGGACATAGTGGCGGAACACGCCGCACTCTGGCGCCGGGAATTGACCCGCCTGAGCAGCTCCCCGGTCTCACCTGCAAGTTCCTCCACGGTCAGCCGGTCCCCCTCATCCAGAACCAAGGCCTCAATCCGGTCGAGCCGCAGTTTTCCCATCCGGGCCAGCACCAGGAGCCGTGCGGGGTTTCCCACGATCACCGCAGGCCGCTCTTTTTTAAGGCCGTCGATCTGCCTGCTCATGTTGGCGGCCCCGATGATAAGGCTCACCTGCACCGGCGCATCGAAAGGCCCCAGCCCCTGGGTATGCACCGCATCCTGGACCAGAAAATCCGCCTCCTGTTTAATCTGGGAACAAAGCTCGTAGGTCGGGGCCAGGATGAGGATCACCGGTCCGGGGGCGCTCCGCTTATTACCCTTCAAGTCTCCAGGTATGAGGAAACGCTGAAACAAGGGGATGAGGTAGGCAAAGGTCTTTCCCGTGCCCGTGGCTGAACGGAACAGCAGGTTCTCTCCGGCCAGAAGCCGGGGAATGACCCGCTGTTGTATCTCCGTGGGCTGGTATATGTTCCGCGCCGAAAGCCGCTGGATAAAAAAGGGGTCTGTCCCCAGGTCTGTAAAAGTTGTCATTGTTTTAGGTATCCTGCTATGCATTTCGATCCCGGTTCCTTACTGGAACCGATTTCACACCCAGTTTATAGTGAGGGTCCACTCCAGTCTATAGTGAGGGTCCACTCCAGTCTGAATTAGAAGAAAAATCACGAAGAACACAGGATTTTTCTTGCTCCGTGTCCTCCGTGGTAAATTCTTATGATTCCAACCGATCTCAGTTCTTTATATCAGAGACTCATGGTGATGAGTTCCGTATCTGCTGCTGGCGATATGTGGCTATCCCCGTCTTTGGTTTCCGCTGTTCCGCCGGAAAGGACCTTCACCCCGGGTAAACCGCGGAGGACCAGGGAACAGTGCTTCCATGTACCGGTCAAGCGGGCCTCCAGGTTCGTTCCCCGGCGGGTAACCCTCATAGTGAAGGCCGTGTTTCCCTGGAGATCCGGCACTGCCCGGGAAGCGGCTGCTCCGTCTTTCAGGGCAAAGAGATGAAACGCGGTCCCATCAGTGTAGTCATAATCGGGTCTCGTGGCCGTATCGCCCATAGGAAGGAGCGTGTTCTCCCGCACGAAGAGGGGCAGGGAGCAATAGTCGTAGTCCCCGCTCTGCCAATGGCCGCCTTCCCGGTGCTCCCCTGAAAGGAGGTGCGTCCAATGCCCGGCAGGGAGGTAGAAGTCAGCATGGCCGCCGGCACAGAATATGGGGGCCACGAGGAGGCTGTCGCCGAACATATACTGCCGGTCAAGGTAGCAAACCGCAGGATCATGGGGGAATTCCAGGATCATGGGGCGCAGCACCGGAAGGCCACTATCCCGTGCCTGAGCTGCCATTCCGTAAATATAGGGCATGAGCTGGCACTTGAGGCGTACAAAGAAGCGCAGCACTGAGCTGGCTTCATCGTCAAAGTTCCAGGGCACCCGGTACGTGCGGGACCCGTGGAGGCGGCTATGAGTGGAGAACATGCCGAAGGGTATCCACCGCTTGTAGAGGTCTGGCGTGGCGGTGTTCTCAAACCCGCCGATGTCATGGCTCCAGAAGGAGAAGCCGCTCATAGCAAAGGACAGCCCTCCCCGCAGGGTTTCCGCCATAGAAGCGTAGCTCGCCGAGTTGTCCCCGCTCCAGTGTACGGGGAATTGCTGACACCCCGCGGTAGCGCTCCGGGCAAATACCAGGCCTGCTCCCCGTTCATGCCTGATGACACTGAACACACAGCGGTTGTAGAGATAGGTGTAATAGTTATGCATGGCCACCGGATCAGCCCCTGAATGATAGACCACGTCAATGGGTATCCGCTCCCCAAAGTCGGATTTGAAGCAGTCAACACCTATACGCAGCAGCCTCGCCAGGGTTTCCCCGTACCAGGCTTCTGCCTGGGGGTTGGTGAAATCCACGATGGCCATGCCTGGCTGCCAGGTATCCACCTGCTTGATGCCCCTGCCGTCGGCGCGCTTGAGGAAATAACCCCGTTCAAGCCCTTCCTTAAAGAAGGCTGTGCCCTGGGCAACGTAGGGATTGAGCCAGACGCATATTTTAAGCCCTCGCTCATGGTGCCGCCGGAGCATGTTCTGCACATCTGGAAAGATCCGGTCGTCCCATACAAAGTCAGACCAGTGGAATTCCTTCATCCAGAAACAGTCGAAATGGAACACGCTGAGGGGGATATCCCGTTCAGCCATACCTTCGATAAAGGACGTGGTGGTCCCTTCGTCGTAGTTGGTGGTAAAGGAGGTGGATAGCCATAGTCCAAAGGACCAGGCCGGCGGGAGGGCAGGACGGCCCAGGAGGGCGGTGTAGTGCTGGAGCACCTGCTTAGGGTCTTTCCCATAGATGAACAGATACCGCAGCTCTTCACCAGGCACGGAAAAGGAGACGTACTCCACCTTTTCACTGGCCACCTCAAAGGAGACCGGGGAACTATGATCCACGAACACCCCGTAATGTTTGTTCGTCATGTAGAAGGGGATGTTCTTATAGGCAATATGAGAGGAGGTCCCACCGTCTTCGTTCCACATATCCACCTGCTGGCCGTTCTTGACAAAGGCGGTGAAGCGCTCCCCCAGACCGTACACACATGCATCCGGCTCCAGGGACAACTCGGTGCCCATATAGGGCTTGTAGTCCGCCTTCATGTAGTTGTCTTGAGGGAACATGGTGGAGACCTTTCGATCCCACTGAAAATAACCGAGGTTCCGAAATCCGCAGCTGGTAAGGACCCTGCCCTCAGCCTCAAAGGAATAGCCCCATTCCTTCTTGGAGACCCGCACGGTAAGGGCACCTGCCTGCATGACCACGGCGTTTTCATCTTCACTAAAAGAGAGGGGCTGGGGCTCGGTCTTGAGGGCATAGCGCGGCTCCCGTGCATCGTAACCCTCAAAGTGCCAGCTCCGTACTGCAATGGCGTTTGGACCGGCAGCGGTGAATTCCGTGGTAATGGTTCCCACATCCAGGGCATCGGCCCGTGAATTGATGGGCCGTCCCGGGGCAACAACCCGCAGCCTGTCCGGCAGTTTTTCGATAATGAACGCCTGAGAAGCGTAGAGCGGATAGGCCCGCTCACTCCGCAGCCAGTATCCTTCGGTAAATTGCATGGTAAACCTCCCGCCATTGCACGTTTGTTAGCTATCTGCCTTCCAGCTCAACCCACTTGCGTTCGATGAGCGCACAGGTCTGGTCCTTGGTTGCAATGCCGCCTACATAGGCCTGCAATGCTTCGCCAAAGGCTTGATGAAACGCATCGGTTGAATAGATGATCGACAGAGGGGCGCTGCCCTCTTGCTGCACCAGGGCGGTTCCCTGTTTTACCACTTCCATGTTGGGCAGACTGCTTACCACCACCGGCGGCACGACCCCGGCGATGTTCACGAACCAGCTCTTGCCGTAATCAGAGGTGTACCACCAGTTCACAAAATCAAGGAGTTCCTGCTGGTGCTTCGACTGATTACTGACCCGCATGGCCTGATCCGCGCCGGTTACGACCTTACATTCCCCAGGATTACTGGAAACCGGATACCCGTCAAAGCCGATCTTGATGTTGGGGTTCACCTTGAGGACGTCCGCCTCGATCCATGCGCCCTGTCCATTGGTCATAGCAGCCTCGCCCCGGGCAAAGGCGGCAATCTCACTGTTCAAATTAGTTTCCAGGGGCTTGGCATCCCCGTACTTCACCACCAGATCGATATACCGGAAGAGGTCGTTATACAGCCGGGGATAGCTGGCTATCTTCGCCTGCCCGCTTTCAAACTGCTTCACCAGGGCAACCGCGTCATTGCTGGCAGTACCGAAGAAATTCATTGCGGTGTGCTTGTACACCCACCATTCGGCAAAGCCAGAGGTAAAGGGCCGTATCCCTAAGGCGGCAATAGCTTCACAGGCAGCTTCCAGGGCGTCCAGGGTCTGGGGGAATTCGGTGATACCTGCACGGGCAAAAATCTCTTTATTATAGAGAATACCGAAGAAGTTACCTTTGATGGCAAACCCATAGGGGCCTGAACCGTCGCTCAGGGCCTTCATACTATCCTGCACCGCAGGAAGCATGGTCTGCATCAGAGGCTGGCTGGCAAGGGTCATACTGTACTCCCGGTACATATCGATCTCCTTGCCCGACGTGCTGGTGAAGATATCCGGGACATCCCCTGAGTTCAACTTGGCCTTAAGCAGGGTGGGATAATCATCCTGCGTGGTCTCATAGTTGATGGTTACCTTTGGTGCAACCTTCTTATACTCCGCGAGCAGGGTATTGATCGCGTCCGCATACTCAGGCTGGGAAATGAACATGTAGAGTTCCACCCCGCCACCGGAAGCCGGTTTATCCTGTTTGCCGCCGCCGGCACAAAGACTCGCCAGGCCCCAAGCGCCCAGCACCATGATTAGAATGCTTTTTTTCATCATTCTCCTCCTAAAAATATATATTAAAAGGCCGAAGCCCTTTAAAACCCAGGTACTACCCCTTGACGGCCCCTGCCACAACCCCTGCCATAATGTTTTTCTGGAACAGAACAAAGAAAGCAATCGAAGGCAGCACCACCAATACCATGGCGGTCATGGCATAGTGCCATTCGGTGTTAAACTGACCCACAAAGGTATAAGCCGCCAATACCAGGGTCTTAGTATCATTGGACCGGTTCACCATGAGGAGGGGCAGTAAAAAGTCATTCCAAATCCACATCACATCCAGGACCACCACCGTTGCCGTAACCGATTTAAGCAATGGGAAAATAATGGTAAGGTAGGTCCGAAATGTACTGGCGCCGTCAATGCAGGAACTCTCATCAAGCTCAGTGGGAATGGTAGACATAAAATTATAGAAGATAAAGGCTGCCATAGCCATGCCGAAGCCCCAGTACTGGATGCCCAAGCCTATCCGGCTGCCCGTGAGGTGCAGGATATTCATGGTTTTAAGCAAAGTAATCATAATGGTCTGGAAGGGGATGAGCATGGGGGTGATGATAAAGATCCGGGCAAAGGCGGTAAACCGGTTGCGCCGCCGGTGCAGCATGTAAGCAGCGAGAGAAGCAAAAAAGACAATGCCGGTTATCCCGATCACCGTGATCAGGGCGGTGTTAAAAAACAACTTACCATATCGCATCTTGGTAATGACATAGCGGTAATTTTCCGGGGCAAGCGTTTTAGGCAGGGCAATCACATCACTAACCACCTCGGCAAAAGGTTTTAAGGAATTGATAAACATGAGAAAGACCGGGTAGATATACACGAGGGTACACCCGATCATTACCGTGAGAAAAACAACATGCAGCCCCTGTTTTTTCCCCGTAGATTCCACCGTTCCCCCCTACAAGTCATCACTGCGGAACATCCGCAGCACAATCTGAGTAAGCCCCAGGACAATGATAAAAAAGACCAGGGATTCTGCAGAGCCGAATCCATACTGGTTATTCTGGAACGCGTCCCGGTATATAGTAAGGGTAACGCTGTACGTTGATCCCCCAGGTCCGCCTTTGGTGAGGGCAAGGATAATATCAAAGACCTTGAGGGCGTTGGTCAGGGACATGAACATACAGGTGGCAATGGAGGGCATGAGCAGGGGCAGGATGACCCGCACCAGCTTGATAAGCCCTGTGGCGCCATCCACAATGGCCGCCTCCAGGACGTCCTGGGGCATGGCCTCAAGGCCCGCGATATAGAGGACAATGTAGAACCCCAGGGATTGCCAGATACCGACGGCGACTACCGAATAAAAGGCGAGAGCCGGTGTACCGAGCCAGCTCCAGTTAAAAAAGCCCCATCCGGTCATGGCATAAAACGTATTGAACCCCGATGAAAAGATAAAGCGCCAGATAAAGCCCACGATGGTCATGCTCATAATATAGGGGATGAAAAAAATACCCCGCATCACATGGGCCAACCGGAACTTCTTCACCAGGGCTATGGCCAGGATCAGGGCAATCACATTAGTACCAAGCATGAACAGGACTGTGTACTTTGTGGTGAACGCCAGGGATTTGAAGAAATCCCCACCAGCAGTGAAGATCGCCTTAAAATTCCCAATCCCGATAAACTCAGGGCTTCGGGCGATTCCGTTCCACCGGGTAAAAGAATAATAACCGCTCAAAACAAAGGGAACATAGATGACAATGGTCACCAGGAGCATGGCAGGAATCGTATATACAACTGATTCAATGGTATCAATCACCTTTTTTTTCACAGCACCCCTCCCATTTCGTATTATGGTACTATGATCTTATCTGGTTGTCAACAAATCAAATTTCGATAAAGAGATATAAGCTCACATTGCCTGAACGATCCAGACTTAGCCGCCCTCCGGGAAGTTGATCTGCCTGAAAATCTTCTGGTATCCCGGGGGCCTCTTGAATTCCCCTTCCCTGGATAGTATGCTGGGATCATACAAACGTATCACGGTGTGCTGTATCACGAAATTACGCCAAATCCATGATACACGGCTAATCTTAGGAGGGATATTGATGAAGAAGGTTTTGTTTTGTGTGGTTATGGCGGGGATAATCACGGCGGCTTTGGTGGTTACGGGGTGTACCAAACAGAAAAGCGGGGCGGTGTCCGCCGCGCCCAGTGAAGCGGGTATTACGGTGCGGCTCTTAACTGATGCCACGGGTATTGACGATAAGTCCTTCAATGCCGCGACCTGGCGGGGTATCCTGGAGTTTTACGGTGATACCTGGCAAAATACCCGGCAGCGGGGCACGGCCTACGATGTGGTTACCGCCGAAACCCAGGATATGTTCATTCCCATTATCCGGCAGGCCACTGATGAGCAGTACGACCTCATCGTTACCACGGGATTTACCTTTGCCGATGCCTTAACCGAGGTCGCCAAGGACAATCCGAATCAGAATTACATGATCGTCGATGTGGATTGGGTGGATCTTCCCAATGTCTTGAATGTGGTCTTCGCCGAGCATGAAGGTTCATACCTCGTGGGTGTGGCCACGGCACTCAAGGCCAGGGCCGATGGTATTGAGCAGCCCAAATTCGGCTTCATCGGCGGCGTTCCCGGGGCGACGATCACCAAGTTTGAGGTGGGCTTTATCCAGGGGGTGCTTGCGGTGCTGCCCGATGCCCAGTTCCTTGATTATTACGTCAATAGTTGGGGCGAGCCGGGGCTTGCCAAGACCCAGGCCAAGGCCTGGTATGATTCGGGGGTCTACGCCATCTATTCCGCCGCCGGGGGCAGCGGGAACGGTACTATTGCCCAGGCCAAGGAATACCGGATTCAGGGCAAGAACTTCTGGGCCATCGGGGTTGATTCGGATCAGTATGAGGAAGGCCGGTATACAGACACTGAATCAGCGGTCCTCACCTCCATGTTAAAGCTGGTTGAACCCAGCCTTACCTATGGCCTTAACGCGGTAAAGAACAAGACTTTCAAGGGGGAAGTGGTAACTCTGGACATGAAGGCCGCAGGGGTGGGGTATTCCACGACTAATGCCGCCATGACCCAGGATATCATCGCTCAGATTGAACAGGCTAAACAGCAGATCGTATCCGGTCAGATTACGGTTGCCGCCACTAACGCGGCAGCCAGGCAGATTCCCGGTTTTCCCCAAGACCTGAAAGCTGTGGACGATTAGCGTATTGAGGGGGTGGACCAAAGGGCGCGATTTGTACGGTCCCAGGCGCCGCCCCCTTCCCGCACGGTTCTGTATAAGGATGTATTATGACGCCTCCTGCGATTGAAATGCTGGATATTACAAAAATATTTCCGGGGATTATCGCCAATGACCGGATTCAGTTCAGGGTGGACCAGGGTGAGATCCACGCCTTGTTGGGGGAAAACGGCGCCGGCAAATCGACCCTCATGTCCATTTTGTTCGGCCTCTACGAACCTGATGGGGGTGTCATCAAGATTCGGGGCCGGGAAGTCAGGATTCGCAGCCCCAATGATGCCACGGCCCTCAAGATCGGTATGGTCCATCAGCATTTTAAGCTGGTTCACAACTTTACGGTTACCGAAAACATCGTCCTGGGCCTTGAATCTCATAATAAGTGGGGGAATCTGGACCTCAGAACTGCGGAAGCACGGGTGGCGGGCCTCTCAGAAACCTACGGGCTTGCAGTAGACCCCAAAGCCCGGATCGAGAACATCACCGTGGGGATGCAGCAGCGGGTGGAGATCCTCAAAATCCTCTACCGCGACGCGGATATCCTCATCTTTGATGAACCTACCGCAGTCCTCACCCCCCAGGAGATCGATGAGCTTCTGGCCATATTCCGCCGTCTCAAGGCTGAAGGGAAGACTATCGTCTTTATTACCCATAAGTTAAAGGAAATTAAGGCTGCCGCTGACCGGTGTACGGTACTGCGCCGGGGGAAATACATCGACACGGTCCTGGTACAAGACGCGGATGAACATGAACTCGCGGAAAAGATGGTGGGCCGGGCGGTGAGTTTCCGCATTGATAAGCGGCCTGCTACCCCGGGGGAACTGATCCTCAAGATTGACAAGCTCACGGTCCTCGGTTCCAAGGGGGTTCCTGCAGTGCGGGATCTGTCCCTGGAGGTGCGATCCGGCGAGGTGGTGGGCGTGGCCGGGGTGGACGGCAATGGGCAATCGGAACTGGTGGCCGCCATTTCAGGGCTGCTGCCGGTCAAGGCAGGGCGGATCCTCCTTAAAGGGAAGGATATTGCCCGTGAGAGCATTCATCGCCGAAACGAGCGGGGCATGGGCCTTGTACCTGAAGACCGGCATAAGTATGGGCTGGTGCTGGACTTCAGGCTGGATGAAAACCTCATCCTGAAGAATTACCAGAAGGAACCCTATTCAAACCTCCTCGGGTTCCTGCATTTCCCTGTTATTGTTAAACACGCGGAACACTTAATCAAGGAGTTTGATATTCGTGCCGGCAGCGGGACCGCAACCCTCGCCAAGTCCATGTCCGGGGGCAACCAGCAGAAGGTGATCATTGCACGGGAACTCGATCTGTCCCCGGACCTGTTGATCGTCTCCCAGCCGACCAGGGGTCTCGATGTGGGGGCCATTGAATACATACACCGGCGCATTGTGGAGGAACGGGATAAGGGCCGGGCAGTGCTCCTGGTGTCTTTTGAGCTGGATGAAATCCTGGGGCTTTGCGACCGTATCGCGGCGGTTTCCAAAGGCTCGGTGGTGGGGGTTGTTCCGGCGGAAGCAGCAGACGAGCGGCGCATTGGCGCCATGATGGCGGGGATTGCCCCTGCCGAAGGAGGTGGATATGCCTAAAAGTAGCCACAATACGGCTATCCGGGAACGGATCCTCGAAGCCTTCATCGGTTCGGATGCCATGATTTCGGTGGCAGTGGTGATCCTGGGGTTTCTGGTGGGTACGGTGTTGATCCTGATCGTTGGCCGTAATCCCGGGGGCATGTACCAGGCGATCCTGCAGGTTGTTTCCGGCTGGGATTTACGGCGGGGTACCCAAAACGTGCGGTATATCGGGGAATGGCTTGTCGCTTCCATGCCTCTCATCCTCTGCGGTTTTTCTATGGCCTTTGCCGCACGGACCGGGCTGTTCAATATCGGCGCCGAGGGTCAGTATGTGGCGGGCATCACCGCCGCCCAGTTTGTGGCTTTTTACGGTCCTCCGGTTTCGGTGCTCCACTGGGTCTTGGCCGTGCTTGCGGCGATCCTGGCAGGAGCGGTCTGGGGCGGCATTGTCGGCTTTTTCAAGGCCCGGTTTAACGTATCCGAAGTAGTCGCCACCATTATGATGAACTACATTGCCCAGTATACTTCCCGGTACTTAACCATGGGGATTCCCGGTGCCAATACCTTCCAGACCCCGCCGTTTCCCAGGACGGTCCGGCTTGCAAGCCCCTTCCTGGAATCAATCACCAATGGTTCCCGGCTGAATTACGGTCTCTATTTAACTATCGCGGCAATATTCTTTTTCTGGATCATCATGGGAAAAACCCGGCTTGGGTATTCCCTGCGGGCCACGGGGCTCAACAAGGATGCGGCGAAGTACGGGGGCATCAGCGTCAACACCAGCATTACCTGCGCCATGGCCATCTCCGGGGCCTTTGCCGGTCTTGCAGGGGCCATCGTGTCCCTGGGGTCCTTTTCCGCAGGCCGGGTCCTGGCGGTCCAGGACGGGTACGGCTTTGACGGCATTGCAGTGGCCCTGGTGGGGAACAGCACGGCCTGGGGAACCGCCCTTGCGGGGCTGCTCTTTGGGATGCTCAAGTCCGCCCAGCCCTTGATGCAGTCCCGGCAGATCCCCAAGGAAATAACGTCAATTATCATGGGCCTGGTGGTGGTCTTCATATCCCTGCGGGCGGGGGTGCGGATCATCGTTGACTGGCAAATGAAAGAAAAAGCCCGAAAAGGGAACATTTCAGTATGAACGCTTTTTTTCAATCCATCGCCACTATGGTTCCTTCGACCCTCATGATTGTGGCGCCAATTTTGATCGCCGCTGTGGGGGGCATGATCAGTGAACGGGCCGGGGTGGTGAACATCGCCCTGGAAGGGCTTATGGCCATCGGCGCCATGACGGCAGCGACCACCCATGTGCTCTTGGAAAACACCGTTGGTTTTTCCATACCCCTGGCCCTGTTCCTCGCCGCCTGCGGGGGCTGTCTCTTTTCCCTCATCCATGCCTTCGCGTCCATAACCCTCCAGGCGGATCAGGTGATTTCCGGCACTGGGATCAACCTCCTTTCCACCGGAGTTACCGTCTTCTTCTGCCAGCTTATCTTCCGCATGGACCGGACCATGAACCCCAAACTGGGGATGATGCCTGGGCCTGGAGGTATCTATCCCACGGTCTGGATCGCCCTCTGCATCCTGGTTCTGAGCTGGTTTGTGCTCTACAAGCGGCCCTGGGGACTACGGCTCCGGGCCGCCGGAGAACATCCCCAGGCCCTTGCCTCTGCCGGGGTGAATG
This sequence comes from Treponema sp., assembly GCA_031290325.1. Lineage (GTDB taxonomy): Bacteria > Spirochaetota > Spirochaetia > Treponematales > Breznakiellaceae > JAITNP01. Next base: position 9,587 of record JAITNU010000099.1, on the reverse strand, counting down.
TCCTCAAAATCCGGTACATCGCGGTGCTCATTTCCGGCGCCCTGGCAGGTCTTGCCGGCGGGTGCATCGTCTTAACCCAGGATATCCAGTACACGGTTACGACGATTAACGGGAAGGGCTTCATCGCCCTGGCAGCGCTGTCCTTTGGGCGCTGGCTTCCCCTGGGTATCCTCGGTTCGTCTTTCCTTTTCGGGGTTTCATCGGCCCTGGCAGTCAATATCACCAACATCAAGGGCTTGCAGTTCCTCCCCTCAGAATTCTTCAATGTCCTGCCCTACGTTATCACCCTGGTAACCCTGGTGATTTTCAGCGGGAAGGATTATGCGCCTCGTGCCTCAGGACAGCCCTACGATAAGGGCAAGCGTTAACCCCTCGTTCACCGGTGTTCAGGGGGGATATTTTCTTTAATATACACATCCAGGGGAATCGTCACCTTCGATACGACCGGGCGGACTAACACGATGTGCCGGTATAAATCCTCAAGGGCACGGCGGCCCTGTTCTTCAGGGCGCTGGGAAATAATCGCGTCAATCAGCCCTGCTTTTAACAAAGTGTAATTTTTCGGAATAAGATCATACCCAATGATAAAAAAATCCCGCTCGCTTTTGATAGGCTCTGCGACTTCGGCTACACAATGGGCCGAACAGTTAGTTATAAAAACTCCGGTCAGCTCAGGATTGTGGTGTAAAAAGAGCGCTATATCTTCCCCGGATAGGGGGCTTCCCTGAAAATCAGAATATTTCTGCACCACCACTTCGAAATTGTGTTCCGCCGCATAGTGCAGAAAGCCATCCCTGCGGCGGGTAATGTGATAATCTTCCCCGTGGGCATTCAGTACTGCCACCGGTCTGGTTATGGTTCCTGCAAAGAGATGCATAAGCCGTCCTGCAAGATACCCGCCTTGAAAAGAATCCTGTCCAATGGCGCACAAGGGGAGAGTTCCGGGAAGATCAGCATCAAGAAAGATGTATGGAATATGGCGTTCCTCTATGGCATCAATGAAGAACCGTGTTTTATCCGGCATGATAGGCGCAAAGATCACGCCGTCTGGTTCTTTTTGCAGGATGAACTCCGCCGCAGACCTGAAGGCCCGGGGATTATACCGGTCAAATTCAATGATTTCCGTTTCCACCCCCAGGGGAACTATCTCATCGGCGCCTTCCCGGATGCCCTGTAACACCTGCCCCCAATAACCGGAGTCCTGATCACCCTGGGGCAGGAGCGCGTAAAACCGGTAGGCTCGGTTCCGTTTCAAGCGCCGGGCAATTGGATTCGGGGTAAAGTGGTGCCCTTCAATGATTGCCTCGATCTTTGCTTTCGTTATCGCCGCCACCCGGCCCCGCCGATAGAGGACCCTATCAACAGTTCCGATTGAAACCCCCGCGAGTTCGGCAATTTCTTTAACGGTCATGGACGTCTCACTTCACAAGGTAGTACAGCACTCACCTTTTTTTGTAAGCAGCCCAGTACATTCAAAGGCGAGTTCTTCATAATTTCGACGATACCCTTATAACATATATTATATAATATCCCAGGGGTTACAACAAGTGGCACTTGAAGCTAGAAAAAAGCCCAAGCGGAAAATACCCCCTAACAATATGCCCGGTTTTTGCCGATACTGGTAAAGAATATGGGTGTGCAATTATTACGGCGCTGGGTCATGGCGGTGCTCCTGCTCCTGGGACTCCTGCTCCCCCTGAGGGGACTTGATCTCCCAACGCGAAAAATAGCGGATGATTCTTCGTTGCGGATAGACCTGAAAGATCTCTGGTTTACCGAGGCCCCTGTCCAGGTGCTTGCCCGGAAATCCTTTATTCATACCCTGAGCGGCGGAGGCCAGATCCAGGTGCGGACCGAGGTGGGAAAGGATGAATTTATGATCATTCTGGCCAGGGAATGGAACGGGTCCTATCCTGGCTGGGCACAGGGGTCCTGGATTCTGACCCGCGGGAAAAATGACGGCACTATGAGGCGGATCAGAATTTTCCTGCGGAGCGATCCCAATACCTATATTCAATTCCGTCCTTTTACCCCGGACCGGTGTATCATGGATGTGGTGCTCTACGATGCATACGTCGTCCATTCCCTGCCCCTGCCCATTGCCTTTGAACGGCTCCTGGTGGTTCCTGTAGCAGAGATCCTGAATATAGTGGGAAATAAATTTCCCCGCCGGTATTTTGATCCTGACCCGATGATGTACCAAGACCTCCGCACCTTTATGGACCTGGTCCGGAAACGGCTCCCGGAGTTGAGCTTCCAGGATGACGGGGCTATTGATGAGGAAGGCCGGTATGTCTTTATTAATACCCTGAACCAGCAGGAAGGGAGGGGGGGGCTGAACTGCTCGGGCTTTGCCAAATGGATGGTGGACGGCATCCTGCGGCCCTTGACCGGGAAGCGCCTGACCATTGCCCCCTTAAAAGAACCCTTTGGCAAGCGGGGATCCTCCTTCAGCGATGCCTATGAAAAAAGCAGGGACCCCTTCTTCGGCCTTGATTGGACCCGTAACCTCGCATCCATTGTGGGAACCGCCTTCCGATCCGCTGGGTATGGACAGCTTGAGGAGTTTGAGGTCCAACAATGGCCCTTTTCCATAATCATCCGCCGGACCAAGGGGGGAAATTCCGTCCAACCCTATCCGGGGTTTCTCCTGAATGCCGGTTTCAGCTTTGAAGGGATTCATCCCCTCCTCTATACCCTGGCCATTGATGAGCCGGGGCATATATACCTTGCATCGGTGAACAACGAGATCGGCCCTGCTCCCCGTATGCGCCAGCATTTCCATGTGGCGGTTCTGGCCCCTTATTTTAACGAATACGGCGATTTCCGGGTCGCGGTCTTTGAAAGCGCTGCGGAAACCTCATTTGCCCAATTTAAGAACCGGTACCCCGGCCACTTTATTAATCTGGTACGGATTCCGGTAGAGAACGATTTTGATCCTTAATAGTATCGTTTGTTTCAGCAGGGGACGTAGAAACCAGCGCTTCATAGGCTAACTTGGCAGCTTCCTGTTCAGCGCTTTTTTTGTTCCTTCCCGTTCCCGGACCAAAGACCCTGCCGTTTACCGTTACTTCCATCCAGAAAAACCGCTCGTGTTCAGGACCTGAACGTTTCGACATACGATAGATCGGATAGGTCCGGGTCGAACGCTGGGTGAATTCCTGTAACAGGGATTTATAATCCTGGTAATGCCGGTTATTCAGGACCCGGTTTATCTCAGGCTCCATGAAACGGCTCACAAAGGTATATGCCGCCTTATACCCCGAATCAAGATACAAGGCCCCGATGAGCGCCTCCAGGGCATCTGCAAGAATGGCCTTTTTGGTCCTGCCCCCGGAAAGTTCTTCACCCTTGCCCAATAACAGAAACGTATCGAGCTGCAATTCCCGTGCGACACCTGAAAGGATATCCTCGGAAACCACCACAGACTTGATCTTTGCCAGTTCCCCTTCATTTTTCTCAGCCAACTTCTCATACAGCAAGGTAGCCGTAACCGCACCGAGAATGGCATCTCCCAGGAATTCAAGGCGTTCATTGTTAAATTTATGACCCGCTTCATTGGATATAGAGCGATGCATCAAAGCAAGGTTCAAAAGCTCAAGACTTTTGAACCTGATCAACAGCGTCTTCTGGAATGCGATCAATATTTTCTTTCTGCCTGCGTCCAATTCCGGCAACCCATGCCGCATGAAGGGTGAATGCAACAATTCCATCAGCTTGGCGACCTGAAAAGCCCTTCAGGAAAGATAATCCCCTTACCCCTGCTGAGATTTGATAAATTCGTAAGCATCCCGGACGGTTTCAAATTCATTGGCCTTTTCATCGGGGATTTGGATACCCATTTCCTCTTCAATAGCATAGACCAATTCATAGGTATCCAGGCTATCCGCCCCAAGATCCTGACGGAAAGAAGCATCCAGGGTTATCTTTTCCTTATCAACTTCCAGTTTATCCGCAATAAGCGCTTTCATCTTTTCAAACAAGTCATCCATGCGATTCCTCCTCTATACCTTTGACTCAGGTATAATCACCTGTTTCCCCCGGTAAAACCCGCATTTCGGGCAAACCCGGTGCAATAGAACCAAGTTACCGCAAGTACTACATTCAATCAGAGTTGGAGCGGTAAGCTTCATATTGATTGACTGCCGACGGCGGGTCCTTGCTTTCGATGTTTTAAATCTGGGTACAGCCATTAAAACTCTCCTCAAAGTGGATTATATATCCACTTTACTCTAACAACAACCGCCTTTTATGTCAAGATTAATACTTAGACCTCAGGGCTTGGGCAACCACCGGGGGAACCATCCCGGAAATATCTCCATGGAAGGAGGCCAGCTCCTTGATCGCCGAAGAACGGAGGACGAAATACTCAGGATCAGTGGTCATAAAGAGGGTTTCTATATTGGCATCCAGCCCCTTATTCATTATTGAAAGCTCAAATTCATAGTCAAAATCAGTAGGTCCCCGCACCCCCCGGAGGAGGATCCGCAGATCCCGCTGCTTCATGAATTCCACGATCAGGGAATCGCATACCGCTACTGAAACATGTTGCCAGGGTTTAACCAGTTCACCCATGAGGGCTATCCGTTCATCAGCGGAGAACAGGTACTTTTTTAGGCGGTTCTCCGCCACCACCACCAGCAGTTCGTCAAAGATGGAGGCTGCCCGTTCAATAATATTGAGATGCCCCAGGGTAGGCGGATCAAAGGACCCGGGAAAAACAGCTTTCAACATGAAACAAAGCATAAAGCACTGAGGAAAACAGATCAAGTCTGGGTATTATTTTCTATCGCTATGGACCATCTGCGACGCGCTTGGTTACGGTTCGGTCGAGCATACCAAAGGGGAGCCGGAACCCAAGGTCGATAGCAGGAGCCTGTCGAGTTTCCTCCCCAAGGGGGAATCAAACTGGAAGGAGCCGGAGGGCCCCCGAAGAGCTTCAACTGGAGGAGCGTGGAAAGCCCCGGACTTATCACCGGTTGATCCCCAGGAGCCTGGTGATGTTCTGGATGCTGCCGATGGGGTCATACCTGCAATTAGTATTCAGATTAATCACGAACGTGCACTACGAAATCACCGTGAGGGTTGGTATGGTTCGTGGTTTTCACATGGCAGGACTATAACGGTAACGCAGTTGATTCACGGATGATCAGTTGATGGGGGAAAATCTGTTCCAACTCCATCGAGTGCTGCCCTGTGATACACCGGTGAATCATCAGGGCGGTCTGTTCCCCGATTTCACCCAAGGGTTGGCGTATAGTGGTCAAACGGGGTATGACATAGTTTGATATTTCAATATCGTCAAAGCCCACTACTGAAACATCCTCAGGTACCCGGATACTCTCATCCTTGAGTACCCGTATCGCACCGATGGCTAATTCGTCAGTGGCCGCAAAGACCGCGGAAAAATCCCTCCCCCGAAGCAGCAGCTCCCGCATACCGTACATGCCGAATTCCGGGGTATAGTGCTGCACCGAGACCACCCGTCCCTCATCACGGGGGATGCCTTCGGCTTCCAGGGCCTGGAAAAAGCCCGCTCCCCGGAGATTACCAAAAGAAAAGCCGTTGCCGCTTATAATGGCTATCCTGCGGTGTCCCATACCGAGTAAATGCCGTACCCCTTGAAAGGCCGCCAGCCGGTCATCCACATGGAGGGATGGTATGGTATCATGATTGAAGGTTACCGCAACCACCGGAAGCTGTATCTCCACTACATATTCATAAAAACGGGGGGCCATTATTTCATGGAGCAAGATAACCCCTTCCAGCTTTTCCGATTTCAAGCGGGAAAGGCACTCCTCCTCGCTGGATCCGTCGAACTTTACAAAGAAAAACATCGTGTGATACCCGAAGGATTCCAAATGCCGCTCAATAATCGAAAAGAGCTGACGCTGAAACATGTTGAAGGTGTCGGGAATCACGATGCCCACAGTAAACGTCCGCTGTAATACCATGTTTCTGGCAGCCTGATTCGGTACATAGCCGGTTTCTGCTATTACTTTGAGAATCTCTTGCCGCTTCTCATCTTTGACGTGGTTTTTTCCGTTCACCACCCGGGAAACCGTGGCAGGAGACATTCCCACTTGTTTTGCAATATCTTTAATGCTGACCATGTTTGCCTCCACATTGATTTGTATATATATAGTACGGATCAAGCAACAACATCAAGCGCATGGAATAGGCTCTGCCACAACGGAAGGGCTTAAAACCGCACTAAGGTTCCTGTTTCAAAGGATGCCTTACACGTATAGGCTATCTCTGAAACCTTAGTACCATCGTATACCGATACAGCCGGGGTGGTTCCTGTGATGATACAGTTCACAAATTCCTGTACCTCATTGATATAGGCGCTGCCAAAACGTTCAAGAAAATTTTCGCTACATTCCCGCCTGACCCCATGGGCATCAAGTACCTCCACGAGGTTTTTCTGGGGTATTGAGGCAATCCTCAGTATCCCCTTGGTCCCGATGATCTCAGTTTCCACATTATACCCATGAGGAGCGGTACGGCCTGCAAAGAGGAAAACCATGCAGCCATTCTTGAACCGCATCAGGCAGGATACGTTATCCCCATCCTGATACTGGGCGAATTCAGGGTGCGCGTAACAGTCCCCGATGGCATAGACGGTTTCCGGTTCGGAACCGGTAAACCAGCGGGCCAGGTCTATATCGTGGACCGCCATATCCAGGAATTGGCCTCCGCTATGAGGCGCAAAGGCAATGGCCCCCTGGATAAACTTTTCCGGGTCCTGGCTGTAGGATCTGAAGAGCACAGGCTTACCGATCTCACCGGCAAGTACCTTTTCATGGGCGTATTGGTAGGATTCATCAAAGCGCCGCATGAAGCCCAGCATGAATACCTGACCAGGGTGAGCCTCCACCGCCTTTTCCGCTTCCTTACATTCCGCCACCGTAATCCCCAGGGGCTTTTCGGAGAATACGTGCTTCCCCGCGTCCAGGGCTGCGGCGATCTGTTTGGTATGCAATCCCGAAGGGGAAGCCAGTACCACGGCGTCGAGTTCTTTAAGGGCGATCAGCTCCTCAAAAGAGGAAAAACGGTGCGGTACCCCCAGCCGGTCTGCTGTTTCATTCAGCTTAGACTTATCCACATCACAGAGGGCAATCAACTGGGCATGTTGCATTTTCCCTGCGATATTCTCCGCGTGCTGCAGCCCCAAACGGCCCAGCCCCACAGAACCAAGACGTACTTTATTCATAACTTACTCCTACGCTTCTTAACCACGCACCTGCAAACTGATGGTTTCCGTCATACATTTGATGGATACAAACAGGAAAACGTTTACACGTTATAGTATCATCCTGTTTCAAGATTTGTCAAGGATCTTTTGATCTCAGCAACAGTTCAGGGGATAGTCACGTGTCAATTTTTTTGGGGCAAGTTTTGCACAAAAATCCCTTGACATTTTATTATGCATATAACTATGATAGTAGTATGGAGAGTAAGCTAAAACTGTTTTTAGAAACTTCGGCGTTTAACTTTTATCATTATGGTAAAGCAGGGGAAAAACAACGGGAGACGATCAAGCTTTTTAATGCTATCGAAGCTGGAAAATATGACGCTTATACATCTGACTCTGTATTGGAAGAAATAAATCATGCTGCAGACAAAAAGCGGTCTGAATTACTGGCTATAGTTGCAAGATATGCAAAAAAGATTTTTTTGGCTAATGATGATGCTAGAGAATTAGCAAAATTGTATGTCGTAAATGATATAATACCTGCGGATTATTTTGATGATGCCTTACATATCGCAACGGCAACAGTCAATAATCTTGACTTTGTGATAAGCTACAATATGGGGCACATCATAAAAGCAAAAACTATGATAGGGACTGGAATTGCTAATTTGCGTTCTGGTTACAAACAAATCGGATTAAGTACACCAAAGGAGATGAACGAATATGACCCGTGAAGAAAGAAAAGCTATTCGCGCAGACGAAAAAGCTGAAATGGAATGGTTGCTTGCAGTAAAAAGATATGTTTCCGCAAAATTATTCGCTATGTCTTCCGCAGAAATGATTGAATACCTTGATAAGTCTACCGCGGAGATACGGAAGCAATACCATCTGAAAACACCTGGTGAAGATGAACGAATATGACCCGTGAAGAAAGAAAAGCTATTCGCGCAGATGGAGCGGGGATACAGGATTGCCACACCTCCACCCAGTTTCCTCAGCTCTATCGTATGTATTTCCAGCAGGTACCCGTAAGACCTGTATCTCAGCGTTTGTAGCTAGAATACAAGGCCTTGTCAAAAAAGCAGCGCTTTTTCCCGCAAAACTGAAACAACCCATTCGCCGGACCTGCCTCATCAAGTTTTTCGACATTTCCTGATCTAATACTTGCCATTAAGAATATGTATCTGGCCCTAGGTTTTTCGGAGTGAAGGGAGATCGATAATGCGGGCTTTGTCCTCATCGCCACGCTCTATCTTGATGATGAACTTGTAGGTGATGCGGTTTACATCTTCCAGCAGTGCATCAATTTCATCAAGTTCATGGGCAGAGTAGAACACATCTTTGCCGCAGAAGAGCAACAAAAACCGATCATAGCATTTGGTTGCCTCAAGCAGGACAACATTTGATACATTGTATTCCTCCTGGAAATGGGCAAAGAGTTTACACGCGCTTTGGTTCTCCGTTTTACGTGAATACCAAATGATGGAAAGATTAGCCGATCTGCTTTTGTATGTTGGTTCCGGCCACTGGAAACGGCGAACCATAGCCGACAGTTCGGCAAAGCGGTTATCGGTACTTTTCACCAGCGAGACGATATACGCCGCTATGTCGGCGTCGTTCAAAAGAAACTCAACTTCGGGAATCACCATGTTCCCCAGATAGCCGCCCACGATATTGATCGCATCGTAGAAGATGGCGATTGGCCGGGATACTTCTTCCGTGAGAATATACGCGCCTTCGGGCGAGTACACGAAGAGCAACTGCATAGTGAAAAACGAACCTTCCAGTTTGACCCCTTTTTTAGTCCGCATGTATTTGAACGTAACCTCATCAAAACTGATGGTCCTCTTATCGCCCAACTCGGCGATAAGCATATCCGCGAACAGCTTCGCGCTGTCAAAATCATACCCATATAACTGGGTAACAAGATTTCTTGCCATACTAACTCCTTAAAAGCGATTATTTGTTTTTCTCATTTGTATCAGAAAAACCTTCTCATCATAAATATTAGCAGATATTGCAAGTAATGGCTATACCCTCTGTAATGTTTTGATGTAATATTTGATGACTTCAGGCAGAAGCTCAATGCCTTTATCCGGCCTGTTTTTAAGCACTGGGTTTGTTGAGAATAGTTGGAGGATTCATAAATAATGGCCCCCTGAAAAAATATTTCTTGACTTTTTTATCAAATAGGGTTATTCTGATTTTTAGAGGAGTCACCATGAAAATTAGAACAGGTTTTGTATCAAATAGTTCCTCAAGCTCATTTGTCATTTATTTCAAGGGAAATAAAGAGGCGCTTAAGGAGCGGCTTAATCCTATAATGAGTGTTCCAAAAGAACATCTATTATACGATCTTTGCAATCAGGCACTCAAGACTGTCATGAAA
>JAITNU010000095.1 GCA_031290325.1 Treponema sp. | reverse complement strand
GAAGCGGATTGCGTTTATTTTTCTCTACAGAGTCATGACGGCCCCTGGAAAGTTTGCGACACTTTTTCAAGAATCCAAAGTGAAGGATTAGAGAAAGAATTGGATGAAGAAACATTTTTACAAGTTTTCATGCGAATCTGTACCGTAGTTCCTTAACTAGTACCCAGTCAAGAACTAAACCGTGAGTCGCTTCAGTTTGATCCGGGCATCGGCAGTAGTAAACAACGAACTTGCACGCCTTTTCGTTTCTGTTAAGCCATTGGCAATTTCGTAAGATACCATATTTGGAGAAACTATTATTGCGCCTTTTTACCTGTTCGTGGGTTTCTGTATATATCGTGATCCGCACCATGCCGAACAAAAACAGCGTCAAGCACCGTTATTGTCTTCAAAAGCACTATTCGCTTCAAGCAAGTACCAGTGTACCCTTGCCATAAACGGTATTTTTTTCATCAAGCCGTAAGTCTTCTCCTTCGGATTTTATTCCAACCGCTCACCCAGGCATGGTAATATCACTTACTTAGTTGTTATCGTAACCTCGCTGCAGCAAAAAACATCATCCCTATAGGTATTGACGCGGGGTTTTTAACCCGATACTTTAAAATAATGGAGGGTAATTATGACCGATATTCACCATGAAGAACTGAATGATGACGATTTCGATACGATTTTATCCACAGACATTGATTTTACCGGGACCCTTAGCTTTGAAAAACCCTTCCTGATTCGGGGTACTCTGGTTGGTGAGATAGACGCCGGCGGCGGTTTCCTCATGGTTGATAAGCAGGGGGTGGTGGAGGCGCGGATAAGCGCGCCACGGGTGATCATTCGGGGGGCGGTCAAGGGGGATATCAGCGCTGCCGAGCGGGTGGAAGTAACTGGTACTGGAAAACTCCAGGGCAATATCATCACCCCGGAGATCAATATGGAAATCGGGTGCATCTTTAATGGACTATGCACCATGCCTGAGAAAAGTCCCCAGTCATGAAGCGGCATATACTCTGTACGGTGCTCCTCCTCTGTTTCGGAGGGCTGGCGCTTGCTCAGATGCGGCCTGACGCGCTGGCGGAATACCGGGTGGGTAACTATGACCGGGCCGTTTCTATTTGTGTGAATGAAATCAACATTAATCCCCACAACCTGGATGCCCATGTGGTGATTTGCTGGAGCCTGATCCGGCTTGGCCGCTATGGTGAAGCCCTGAACTATGCCCGCTTGGGCCGGAGCCTCAGTCGCTATGACCCGCGGATCATCGAGGTGCTGGGGGAGATCAGCTATTATGAAGGCCGGAACGGTGAGGCCCTCCAGTACTTTCAGGAGTACATCAGCATTGCCCCAGAGGGGCAGCGGATTGAGATCGTGTATTACTTCATCGGGGAGATCTATATCCGCCTGGGCCGGTTCCGTCACGCAGATATCGCCCTTTCCGCTGCAGTCCACTGGACCCCGGGAAATGCGGCCTGGTGGGCCAGACTGGCCTATGCCCGGGAAAACGCCGGGGATTTATCCGACGCCCTCAATGCCTACGAAGAGGCCCTGAAGCTGAACTCCCAGCTTGCCGATGCCCGCCGGGGGCTGGACCGGATTCGTCAGAAGCTCGGCTCCCGCTAGATGTCTTTCTTCTGGAGCTTACCCTCCCTGGCGTTGTATACCCTGGGGTGTAAGTTAAATCAGCTTGAAAGTGAGTCCATAGCCGGGGCTTTTCACCGTGCGGGGTTCAGGGTGCTTCCCTGGGACACTGCTGCGGAACGGAACAGCGGGGGACCGGATATACTCCTGGTCAACACCTGTACCGTAACATCCAAGGCTGAACAAAAGGCCCGCCGGATTATCAGGAAGGCCCTGCGGGACTATCCCCAGGCGCTGCTCATCGTAACCGGCTGCTATGCCCAGGTGGAGCAAGAACGTCTTGGGGCGCTGGAAACCGAGGCCTGCGGCACTGCGGGCCGCCTCTTCGTGGTATCCGGAGACCAGAAAAGCATACTCCTGGACCTGCCCCGGATGCTTTCGGAACTGCCGGATGGAGTTGCCGGCTGGAGAGCTGATCCTGCGGCGGTGTTATCAACCCTGCTTTCCCCAAGGACTGCTGCAACGCGCCCCCCTTCCATGTCCCAGGAACGGTTTCGCTTTATCCCAGGCGATTTTTCCTTTCATTCCAGGGCCTTCTTAAAAATCCAGGACGGATGCGACAAGCACTGTACCTACTGCCGGGTTCGCCTTGCCCGCGGTCCGAGTGTGAGCCTTGAAGCGGAGCAGGTCCTGAGCGCCCTGCAAGCCCTGGAAGCCAGGGGCTATGGAGAAGCGGTGCTCACCGGTGTCAACATCAGCCGGTATTGCGCCCCTGGGGAGCTGGACCTTGCAGGTCTCCTGGGCTGCCTCCTGGAGGGCACCGAACACATCCGGCTGCGCCTCTCATCCCTTGAACCGGGGCCTGAACTCGCAGGGATGAAGCGGGATTTTTTTACCGTCCTCGCCCACCCCCGCATCCGGCCCCATGTTCATCTTTCGGTCCAGTCGGGAAGCCCCCGGATTCTTGAAAAGATGGGGCGTCTCTATACCCCGCAAGACATTGAAGGGTGGGTACGCCGCTTCCGGTCTGTCAAAGATGATCCCTTCGTGGCCGGTGATATTATTACAGGTTTTCCTGGGGAAACCGAGGATGCCTTTGGGGAGACCTACGAATTATGCCGCCGCATTGGTTTTACCTGGATTCACGCCTTTCCCTATTCCCCCCGGCCCGGCACCGAGGCCTATCGCTTCAGGGAGCCTGTGAGTGAGCGGGAAGCAGTGGCGCGGGTGGAGCGTCTCCTGGCCCTGGGCCGCCAGGGACGGCGGTCCTATATCGAGGGATGGGTGGGGCGAACCGTGGAAGCCGTCATTGAAGCATATAAGCCGGAAGCCCCTGGTACAGCCGCCGGCGTATCTGAGAATTACCTCAAACTGCTGATTACCCTGCCGCAAGGGGCTGCCCCTAGTCCGGGAAGTCTGGTGCGCTGCCGGATATGCGGCCTCCCAGCAGATAAAAATCCCCGTTTTGATGCAACAGCGGAATGGATGGTCTGAATTAAAAATACTGAATCCGCACTTCCTTTAAGTACTGTTCTTCCAGCAGGGCGGCGATTTTTTTTATCACATTCCGCCGTATTTCAAGTTCCACGGGCATACTGGGATCCTGATGGGCCTCGTTGATCTTGGTTCCTACCAAGAAAGTTATTCTGTCGCTGTTTAATAAGAGGTCAACGATTTTTGTGGCGGCGTTCTTTTTTCCTGTTTCATATTCGCCATTGGCAGAAAGCAGTTCTGATACAACCCCCATAGTAATGATGCCTTCAGTAACCAAGTCAACGCCTTCCATGCAGGACATAGGCGGCACTTTGGGATCAAAGTCTGTCCACAACATGGTTATTGGTGTGCCAAACTCCCGGGAAATGATATTCGCCGTGGTCCCGCCGCAGATAACTTTAGTTCCCTCAAAAGCAGAAAAAAGACGGGCGATTTCCCGGTCTTTTTCAGGATGAACCGGTGGGCCGGTCAGTACCAGCATGTTCCGGGGATGCCTGAAATAAACCACCGCGCAGGAAATATCGTCCTGGGGGTTGCCTCCGTCGTTAAAAATCGCCTGCTGCACCACCACCCGCGCCAGATCACGGGCGCTTATATCAGGGGTTTTCGTTATGGTTTCCAGAATAAAAAGCTGGACCGATTCCACTCCCCAGCCAAAAGGTCGCGCCTTGGTTCCCATTCCCGATTGGGTTACGCCGTCGGAAAAGAACACCAGCCTATCCCCAGGCCGGGCAGCGTATTTTGAATAAAATAAAAACGAGGCTTGATGAGGACCGGTTTTTTTGTTTTTCCGCTTAAAGGGCATCATTTCCTTGATTGGTTCGATCATGGTTTGCTGCCGTACCAGCACATAACCGGGATTGTGATATTCAATGATTTTTACCACTGCACTTGTTTCAATATCAACCAGGGTGAAGGTCGCATAGCTGATGCCCCGCTTACTGCACACCGGAAGGGTGTTCATAATAATTTCCGCTGTACGCCTGATGGGAATGTTAAAGGAAATGAATTTTGTCGCCATAGTAGCAGCAAGAGTCGCCAGAACGCTGGCCTTGATTCCCGAACCAAGACCGTCGGAAAGAGTTGCAATAACCCGCCCGTCAGTGGAATTCTTCTGAGACAGAAAAACATCTCCTGCCGCGTTTTCATTGTACTTGCGTACCTGAAAATGATCAACCTCTATGAAAGTTTCAGATAGATCCTCGTCTAAAGATACATCCACCATTATTCACCTGCTCCTTCGGTATAGGAATCGATAATCGAATAGAGAATTGATTCTGTTTCTGCCGCGTTTTCACCAAGGAGGAACGCAATTTTCTGTACAGTTACCACATTTTTGTCAATGATCTTCTGTGCACGGGATATGGTCTCGTCTCGCCGGATTTGCGGAACCGTAATGTCTTCAATGACTCCTGCGGCGATTTCACCCGCTTCCACCACAAATACTTTAATGTGCAGAATCTTTTTGCCTTCCCGGATATCACATTCAATTCCCTCAGAGCTGTCCGCCGTAAGTACATCCTTAAAGTAATGGGCTGATCCGGTGATTTTCCGCAAATCAACGCCTTCAAGCCCCGGGGCCACTTCAAACATATCTTCAGTATCCTGACCCATAAGACGGGCAAAACTCTGATTGCACTCAACTATCTTCAGATTTTTATCGGCAATGACCACGCCGCTGGGAATCGTGCGGATAAGGCCATTCGCCTTTTTTTGCGCCAACTGCCGCATATAAGAGGTACACATAGTCCGTTCCGCCCGGTTATCGAGCATGGCCTGCGCAAAATCGCGGCAGGTTTCATACCCGCAGCTTGAACAGTTCAGTTCATCCTCCATGGTAAATTTTCCCACCAGCCGCAGCGCCGAACGCAGCTCCCCTTCGGTATGTACTATCTGCGTCATGTCCTGAACAAAGAGGGTGTCTGAACTCAGTATATCCTTCGGGAGCTCATTGAGGATAGTCTCGGCAGAATCTGCGGTTGCAGTTTCCGCGTACTCAAGGATCTTCACCAGGCGCATGACGCCGGAACCGGTGTGTGTGGTACCCGGACCGTTTATACAGCCCCCTTCGCAGGAAATCAGGTCCAGAAAAAGCGGCCGCGTCAAAGATTCAGGATCAAAATCTTCGAGTGTTTCTTTGATTTGGTCAATACCGGAAATTGCGAGGGAAAAGGGCGGAAGCTTTTTGTCCCAGGATGCGCTGTACTTGTTCAGCGCAGTAATCATGCTGCCATTAATGGGAAAAAGCGCGCTCTTCACAGCACGGCAAGGTAGAAACTCCGCCTCAGTATCTGCCAGAATGGTTTTACATGTGATACCTTCGTCTTTGAACCAGGTTCGCAATTCATTAAAAGTAAGGGCTGCGTCAATTTCTGTCCACTGATCAGCCTCCTGTTTTTTTGCGATACAGGGACCGATAAACACCACACCGATATCATTCCCATAGTGTTTACGCAAAAGCCGCGCATGGACCAGCAGCGGAGAGGCGCGTCTGGTAATGTACGGCGAAAAACGCGGGGCGTAGCGTTTAATGTATGCAACCACCGGTGGACAGGCCGACGAAATAAACAGTTTTTGCGTTCCCTTTTCAGAGGCCTCCTGCAAATCAGCTGCAAGCCAGGCTGAAACAAAATCAATGCCCAGAGCTGTTTCCGAAACCCCCGAAAACCCCAGTTTCCTGAGGGCTATGACCAGTTGACCTGGTGTCAATTCGCTGAATTCCGCGATATATGAAGGCGCCAGGGAGACAAACACTTTTTTATGCCCCAGTACGAGCTGTTTGACCCGCTTCGTGTCGTTCCGCGGGTGTTTCGCAAAGGCGGGGCAATGGATGACGCAGCGTCCGCAGAGAATACACATATCCTGGACAACGGTGGTATGGCCCTTTTCAACGCTGATTGCCTTAACCGGACAGCGGCGAATACATTTATAGCAATCCTGACAATTGGCAGGGGCAGAGTAAATGGGATAATGAAACCGCATAGTTCTCATCGGTTCTCCAGTACCTGATCGAGCAAATCGGGCAGTATTTCCGGGGAGACCTGGGAAATCATCTTCTCATCAACGATAATATTCGGGCCATTTTTACATTCATTCCGGCAGAGGCAGCCTGAGAGGGCAACCTCCTGCCCGGTTTCCGCGATGTACCGCTTGATACATTCGGCATTATGGGCGTTTCCCCGGCTGAAGCAGGAGCTTCCCATACAAACCGTGATAACATGCACGATATAATCCCCCAAGGTATAGATTCTGCCTATTTTAAGATGAATAACCGTTAAAGTCAAGGTGGAAAATTTTAAAATCAGAGCGTCAAATTTCCTCTTGACATTTTTCTAAACATCTGTTTATACTTATAAACGTATATTTCAGAGGAAGTGAGGTGAAAAGCCTCCGCTATCCCGTAACTGTAACCGAGGACGATTCTATCAAGACAGTCACTGACCGTAAGGTTGGGAAGGCTGATGGAAAAGGTTGAACCCGGAAGCCAGGAGACTTTGGTATACATCCTATTATTTTTTTTCAGGCTTCGAGGACAGAGCCCTGAGAAAATGCCGTTCCCCTTTTTGGAACCTCGGTATTTTTCCCGGACTTCTTTTCATCGGAAAAAGGAGTAAGCCATGTTTACACAATTT
>JAITNU010000088.1 GCA_031290325.1 Treponema sp. | reverse complement strand
CCAAAGGTTTAAATTCGGACCTTATAC
Organism: Treponema sp.; assembly: GCA_031290325.1. Classification (GTDB taxonomy): domain Bacteria; phylum Spirochaetota; class Spirochaetia; order Treponematales; family Breznakiellaceae; genus JAITNP01. The sequence goes on along the minus strand of JAITNU010000088.1, from coordinate 5,733 downwards.
AAGTATCCGCAATCATACATAACTAAAATATGATAATCATAAAAGAAAAAGTCAAGGGAAATGATCGTAAAAGATACTTTTTTATCAAAAATAGTGGATCACCACCTAGTATTTCTCGCCAGCTCCAACCATGCTTCCCGATACAGCGCAATTTCAGGAATAGCGGTCTTCACCACTTCCTGATAGTCGATCTCAAAATCCCCCCCCAGGTCTTGCAACTTTTTACCGGTCAGGGCCATCTTGGCGGTCATGGCTGCACCTAAGGCAGTGGCCTCGGCAATATCGGTGAGGAAGACCTGGTTGTTCCCCAGGGCTGCGGAAACGAGGATGTTGTAGGCCTCGTTTTTCCTAAATCCCCCTTCGGTAAAGACCGCTGCCCCCGGGGCAAGACCGGTCCGTTCCAGGGCGGTGAGGGTCTGCATGACCAGGGATATCTGCAACAGGGCAATGCCTGTTTCGTAGTGTTGAAAACTGGGGGGGAGGTGGGCGGCGATATCCGCGAAGGGGTAGTCCCGGCTGTTTTCTACCACCTGTGGTTTGGACTGGGGGAACTGGCCTGAGCCGGCGGTGAGTTCCGGCAGGAGAAAGGCGTTTTTTTCTTGCAGGAGGGTGCGGTATAAGGAGGCGTTATAGGGGGGTACATCAGTTCGGCCATGGATATCCTTGAGCACTCCGGACCAGGTTTCAAATTCCTGGCCTCCCAGGAAGATCGCGGTTTTTACCGGTGTTCCAAAGGCAGAAATATTGAAAAACACCACCTTGCCCAATTCTTCCGGGGCAAAGCCGTATTGTTTGACCGGATTCATGCTGACACACCAGGTTCCTGTGGAATTGAGGACAAAACCGGTTTCGCCCTTTTTGGCGAAGTGGGGGAGGAGGGAGGAGTTGGAGTCATGGAGTCCCATGGTAACGATCACCGCTGGGGAAAGGCCGGTTTTCGCCGCGAGTTCCCCGGTAATGGTGCCCAGCACACCCCAGGAGGCGCCCAGTTGTTTCGGCATGCAATCCGCTACCCCTAAGCCCTCTGCTACTGAGGAAAGACGGCCTGCACCGTGATCCCAGAGGTATCCATGACAGCCCATGTAGGTTCCCTCTGCCCCGATGTTCCCGGAAAAACGGTACCCCCAGTACTGGGGATATTGGAGGAGGTGCAGGGTCCGCTTAAATTGTTCCGGGTAGTGTTCCTGGGCAAAGCAGATACCCTTGCCTGTGTTGATCATGCCTTTAAGCGCAGGAGTGCCGGTCCGGGCCTGGAGCGCCTCGGGGGAACCGAAGCGTTCATAGAAGCGTGCATGAAAAGCATCCCCCGGTTCATGGGTATAGTACACGCAGGGCACCGAGGGCTTGCCGTCTTTTCCCACGCAGACAAAAGTCGCCCCATGGGTCGTAACGGCAATCACCTTGATCGGATAGTGCGCTGCGTAAGCGGCGAGTTCCTGGATGAACCATTCCTCCATGGCCTCAAGATCATGGGTTTCAATGCCGTCGATGAGGACCGGCGGAAAATTCCGGTAGTGGGCATCCACCTGTTTGAGGGCATCATCATAGAGGGCGACCTTTTTATTGGTCATACCAATGTCTATTACCACGATAGCATAATCCATGTTATACCTTCCTTTTCAAAGCGCTCCCTGGGCTATTTTTTGTGCGAGCTGTACCGCCGATGCTTCAGGATGATAGGGATCCAGTTCCCGGCCTGCCGCTGCATACACGGTGATCCGCGCTGCTAAGGACGCGGCAGCCAGGGGGTTGTCCGGCGCGAAGATGCCGAGCCGGGGATCCACTGAGCATAGCCGTTCATGGGCGATGAGTGCCCAGGTGGTATCCACCAGATGACGGCATGAAGGGGCCAACACTTCGGGGCAGTTAAAGGATTGCCGGGAACTGTTGATATCCACCCCTGAGATTTCCATGAAGCCCCTTTCAGTACAGAGCTGCCTGACCCGGCGGAGCTGCTCCTCCGTGTTCCGGGGGGGCATGTAGGCTATCGCCTGGTATCCAAGGTGGCGCAATTCGTCAAACAGGGCGTCAAGATAGGCATCCTCGAAGTGCTCCGCCTTCTTGTCCCCGGTAAGTGATTCCCCCACATCCCCCAGGTAGGCGTAGGCGGGAATTGCCCCGATGGAACGGGCAAAGTTCACCACCTCTCCGGCAGGGATACATTCCTTTTCATTGGGCTGTATGAAAATCCGGGGAAGCACCGTTGATTTCAAGATCCCCAGGAGATCAAACTGATAATGGGGATTGTCCGGTTCCGAAAGGAGGGCCGTGATTTTTGCCCCCGGTTCTACCCCGAACCGTGCGGCAAGTCCCTGCACCAAGGCCGGACCTTTGCCGTAGCACTGGATGAGTTTTTTCGCCACTGCGGCCAGGAGATGCCGCTCGGTTATTTCCCCGCCATTGGCGTATTGGGACGGTTCCAGGATATCCCGGTCAAAATCAATTTCCTCAAAACCGGTTTCCCCCAGCAGGACATTGGCCCCTTCGGTCATGGCCCTGGTTCTCTGGAGCCGTTGAGCCCGGATGGGCTTGAGGAATTCCCCAGCCTCCCTGAGTTTCGGTTCTGGTATCCCCTGGACGGTCATGTATACTAAGCCGGCGGAATCGGGGTTGTTGATTTTTCTGTCCCTGAAGGGACCGTTTTTAAAGCTTACCCGGACCTCGAAGCCCACGCAGCCCCCGATGCCCAGGATCGCGCAGGCGGCGAGCAGCTCCGGGGCCGCGGCAATGGAATCGTGGTCCACTGAACCTGCCGCTGCAAGCCCTGCGTTCCGCGCCTGTAATGCCGCCATGCTGGGCGTATAGGGGCTGAAACTGTAAATCGTGTGAATGTGGTTGTTGATTTCCCCGGTCCCCTGGGGCTTTGGCCCTTCGGTTTCCAGGGTCTTGAGTGCTTCAAGGCGCGCTTGAGTATCTGCCTGGGGATCGTTGATGATCCGCAGATAATCTTTCATGGTAGTTCCCCTTTCCTTTATCAGTAACTATAGTATATACTCAGCTTATGAAAAAGTACCTGAAAAAACTATCCTGTTTTTGTATGCTTGGTCTAGTCGTGGCGGGATTCCTCACGGCTCAGTCTGCCGGTGTAAGCAATTTGATTATATACGGGATTAAGGGGCCTTCAGGGGTCGGTATGATCCGGCTTTTTGAAAATCCCCCTGGAATACCGGGTATAAAAAACGTTACCGTAGAAGCCCTGGCCCAGGCGGATTTAATGGCGGCTAAGTTCATCGCCGGAGAAGCCAAGGTCGGTATCCTGCCTGCCAATGTGGCGGCGAAGATCGCCTCTTCCGGGAAGCGCATCCAGGTGGCTGCGGTAACCGGGACGGGGATGTTGAGCCTGCTCTCATCGGATGAGACGGTGCGGCGTATCGAAGACCTGAAAGGCAAGACCGTGGAGGTCGCAGGGCAGGGGGCAACCCCGGATTATGTGTTCCGGCGTATCCTCATTACCAAGGGACTTAACCCTGATAAGGACCTCAAGCTGGGGTATGCCTTGGCGTACCCGGAAATTGCCCAGTCCCTTATTGCCGGCAGGGTGTCCATAGCCCTCTTGCCTGAGCCGTTCGCCACCATGGCCCGGTCCGGGAAGCCCACCCTCAGGCAGATAAGCGATATCCAGGCTGAATGGATGAACGCCGGGGGGAGCGGGAACTACCCTATGACGGTCCTCGTGGTGGATGCTGATTTTGCCAAGGCCCAGCCCGGGGCGATCCGCGTCATATTGAACGACCTCAAGGCTTCCATTGAATGGGTAAGTGCCCATCCCGGGGAGGCAGGCGCCTTGGTGGAAAAGCACAACCTGGGCTTGCGGGCCCCGGTAGTAAGCGCCGCCATACCCCAGAGTAATTACGTGTTTATCCCTGCCGGGGAAGCTCGGCCTGCTCTGGAGGCCCTGTTCAAAGTCTTTCTGGAATTTGCCCCTGCCTCAATCGGGGGAGCCTTGCCGCCGGATAGCTTTTATCTCAAATGAGCCGCAGGTCGCTTGTAAGTCCCCGGGAGCCGCGTCTCCAGGTATGGTCTTTTGCCGGCGTTATCACCCTGCTGCTCTTGTGGGAATTGGGGGCCTGGAGCTTTGGGAGCGATCTTATATTCCCCGGTCCCCTGCCGGTATTGAAGCAGCTCATCAGCCTGGTGCCAACAGAACGGTTTCTGCGTGCCTTGCTGTATAGTTTTGGGCGGGTACTCCTGGGGGTCCTCGTTTCCGTACCCTTGAGTGTCCTCGTGGGTATTGCCGCAGGGGTGGATAAACGGGGAGGCGCTTTTTTCCGGCCCCTCTATTCGGTCATTGCCGCCACTCCGGTGATGTCGGTGATCCTCATTGTATTTCTCATGCTCGGTCAGGAACAGACCCCGGTGTTCACCGCTTTTCTCATGATCTTTCCGGTGATGAGCGTCAACACCATTGAGGGGGTGCGGTCGGTGGATCCCCGGATCCAGGAACTCTTCAGGGTATACCCCCTGTCACGAGGAGAAAAATTGCGGTACCTGTATATCCCCGCGCTGATGCCCTTTATCCTGGGGGGCCTGCGGAGTTCCCTTTCCCTCTGCTGGAAAGTGGTGGTCGCGGCGGAAGTCCTGGTCCAGCCCGTTCTGGCCCTGGGTACCGGTATGCAGATGGCCAAAGCCCAGTTTGAAACCCCTGAACTCTTTGCCTGGACCGTGGCCACTGTGGCTGCCGCCGCCCTGTCCCAGGGACTACTCAACCTGTTCCTTTTGGTGTACAAGCGACCATGAAGCTCGTAGTACAAGACCTCTGCTTTGGTTTTAATGAGCCACAGGGGAATAAAAAGGGAACCAATAAAAAGCTCATCTTTGACCGGTTTTCCCTTGAGGTGGGGGATGAACATCCACTGCTCATCCTCGGACCATCAGGCTGTGGAAAAACCACCCTCTTACGCCTCATGGCGGATCTTTTAAAGCCCTGGTCAGGGGTGATCCGCTTTGAACCTGATGGCACCAGGCGTTCCTTTGTATTCCAGGAACCCCGGCTGCTTCCCTGGCTTACGGTTTTGGATAATGTGATACTGCCCATAAAAAAAGCACTGGGCCGGGAAGCGGCTGAAAAGCGGGGCCAGCATATTCTGGAATTGGTCTCCCTTGACCACAAGGCCGCTTCCTATCCGGGGGAACTGTCCGGGGGCCAGCAGCAGCGGGTTTCCATTGCCCGTGCCTTTGCCTATCCCGCTCCGGTCCTGCTCATGGATGAGCCGTTCCAGTCCCTGGACATACCCTTACGCATAGAACTCATGGAGTTGACCCTGCACTTGCTCAAAGCGGAACATCGCCTGTGTATCGTAGTTACCCATGATCCCCGGGAAGCCATATACCTTGGCCGGCGGATCATCGTGTTAGGTAACGCCCCCCAGGGCATCATCTTTGATGAAGCGGTGGATATGGTACCGGAGGACTATGCGGCTTCCGGGCGTTTGGAGGGGCGGCTGCTTGAAGCCCTGAAGGCACCTGTTGACAGTGCTTGTTTATCAGATAAATAATGGGTACAGTATTTTATAGATGATAGAGATCGGCGCTTGAAACGGAGATTGTAGCAATGATAGATAAGGAACGTATTGAACATGCCGTTAGGGAAATTCTCAGTGCGATTGGTGAAAACCCTGAACGGGAAGGGCTGCGGGAAACACCGGCCCGGGTTGCGCGGATGTATGAGGAGATATTTGCCGGGGTTGGACGTGATCCCGCCGAGGTGATCAAAGTGTTCAGGGAAGATAGCCT
>JAITNU010000087.1 GCA_031290325.1 Treponema sp. | reverse complement strand
TATCTTATGCGGGACCGACGGGTGTGTATGATCCATCAGCAGTTGATCTCATTCGAAATGTACCCGGTAAAGGCCGTCCCCGTAAACCGGACCAGAATTCCCAAGTTACAACGCACGATGATTGAGCATGAGCTGCGTTACCTGCCGGCAGTGCAGCCTTTGAACAGAAGTGCGATTTGTTGTTATGCGTGGGGACATAATCTTCCTCGCCACAATCCTCATCATATTCGCGCATAGCCATATACACAGTTAAATGTTTTTGCATTGGCAAAACCATTGCGCGAGAAAATATCAGTGATGGTATTGTCTGTCGTGGAAAAGCTTTGCTTTGTCATGCTTACCTTCACATAGTTTAGGTACTGCGAATACGTCTGTAACTTTGGAAAAACTAAAGGCATAGAACCTGTACGCATAAGAAGGTAAAATGAAAAAAGACTTATCCGATACCCTGGTATGTCAGTAGGCAAGAACGATGGAAAAGTGAAAATTTTCGTATTTTTTTGAAAAAATACGAAAAACCACTTGACATAGACTTAACTTTAAGTGGTAGACTTGGATTACACTATTTTAAAGAGGAAACTGTGGAAAAAGTCAGATTTGGCAAAACAGGGCTTATGGTAAGCAGAGTTGCCTTGGGCGGCATACCCATTATGCGGGTTTCAAAAGCGGAAGCGGTGAAACTGGTTCAGGAAGCAATCGGCCTGGGGATAAATTTTATCGATACGGCTCATGTTTATGCGGACAGCGAGGAAAAAATCGGCGAAGGGATAAAGGGAATACGCCGCGAAGATCTTATTATCGCCTCAAAATCGCCGGCAGATGACAAAAAGCAATTCAACGAAAACCTTGATCTCAGCCTTAAACGGCTCGGCGTGGATTATATCGATATTTATCAGTTGCACAATGTCGGTTCCGAGACCCGGCGCGACGCGGTTCTTGCGCCCGGCGGCGCGTATGAAGGCTTGCAGGAAGCGGTCAAAGCGGGCAAAGTCCGGTTTCCGGCATTTTCGAGCCACAGCCTCCCGGTCGCGCTTGAACTTATGAAGAGCGACAAGTTTGCCGTGGTTCAGTTCCCCTTCAATTATATCGACCGTCAGGCGGAAAAAGAGGCCATTCCGCTGGCGCAAAAGCTCGATATGGGTTTCATTGCGATGAAACCTATGGGCGGCGGCCTTCTCAACAATGCGGGAATTTCGTTCCGGTATCTTCTGCAATACGACAGTATTGTCCCTGATCCGGGTATCGAAAGCATTGAAGAAATCCGTGAAATTGTTGGTATTGTCGAAAAAAAACAGCCCTTAACCGCGGAAGACAAGAAAGAAATAGAAAAACTGTGCGCCGAATTCGGACCATCCTGGTGTCATCGCTGCGATTACTGCCAGCCCTGTCCACAGGGTATCGCTATCAGTGCGGTCTTGTGCACAAAGAGCAGCTCGAAACGTTTTTCGCCGGAACGCGCACGGGCAATGATTGGACCGGCTGTCGAGAAGGCGAAGACCTGCCTTGAGTGCGGCGATTGCATGACACGGTGTCCCTACCATCTGGAAATCCCCAGGCTTCTCAAGGAAAACATCGCACACTGGGATAGTCTGGCATAGAAAAGGATATACAGGAAAGGAGTTTTGATTATGAAAACTATGAAAAAAATCAGTTTGGTTTTATGGGGAGCCGTTCTCATACTAACGGCATTCGCTGTTATTGGCTGTGCCCAAAAAGTGGCAGCACAAAGTCTGCCTGGAACGGTCTCTGCGCCTGGCGGAACAAGCAGTATCGTAAAGGTCTACATGACCCGCGATATAAGCCCTGCAGGTCTGGCGGCGGTCTACAACGCTCTTGCACGCACCCCTTCCGGCAAAGTTGCGGTAAAGATAAGCACCGGTGAACCCGGCAACACCCATTACCTTGACCCTAACCTGATTAAAGGGCTTGTGCAAAAAGTCAACGGCACGATTGTCGAGTGCAACACCGCTTACGGCGGGAGGCGTGCCTCTACCACTATGCATTATCAGGTTGCAAAAGACCATGGCTTTACCGCCATTGCTCCGGTGGTGATTATGGACGAGTCGGGTGATATGTCGATTCCGGTAACCGGCGGCAAGCATTTGAAAGAGGATATTGTAGGAAGCCATTTTGCGGACTACGATTTCCATGTGGTACTTTCCCATTTCAAAGGTCATGCTATGGGCGGCTTCGGCGGAGCCCTCAAGAATATGTCCATTGGGTATGGTTCAAAAGCAGGCAAAGCCTTCATTCATAGCGCCGGAAAAAGCAAAACAAGCATGTGGGGCGGCGACCAAAACAGTTTTCTCGAGTCAATGGCCGAAGCCGCAAAAGCTATCACCGATGCAGCAGGAAAAGAAAACTTCATCTATATAAATGTGATGAATCATCTTTCAGTCGATTGCGATTGCAGCGGCAACCCTGCCGCTCCCACGATGGCTGACATCGGCATCCTGGCATCTCTTGACCCTGTGGCGTTGGATAAAGCCTGTGTTGACCTTGTGTATGCCGCGCCGGACAGAGCAGATTTAGTGCAGCGCATTGAATCCCGAAACGGCATTCTTACCGTGAACCATGCTGCGGCAATCGGTCTGGGCAGCGTGAAATATGAATTAGTCAGGGTCCAGTAATGCCCGGCCTTCTGGGGCGGGAAGTTGTTTACCTCTGGTACTATTTTACCGTCCAAGCAGAGCAGATTGCCGGGTATTATGTACTCGGCATCTGCTTGGGTTCGGTGATTTCTGTATTTGGCAAAGCGAAGATACACGCGCTCCTTACGGCGATTCAGGGAAAAAAACCTGGTGTGCTGGGCCTTGTTCCGGCGTCGCTCATCGGTATAGCCTCGCCGCTGTGTATGTACGGAACCATACCGATTGCCGCGTCATTTTCCGAGAAAGGCGTTGAAGATGATTGGCTTGCGGCGTTTATGATGAGTTCGATTTTACTTAATCCGCAGCTTTTGTTTTACAGTGCTGCTCTGGGAACAACCGCGCTTGTGATCCGTTTTGTTTCCTGTTTTGTATGCGGAATTTCCACCGGGCTTTGTGTGCGGTATTTATGCAAAGGCGAACCGTTTTTTAATTTTGCCGGATTTAGAGAGCCGGAGAATCACGACACCGACCCCAATCCTGTTTTGCGGCTGATTAAAAACATCGGGCGTAACATCAAGGCAACAGCTCTGTATTTTCTGATTGGCATAGCACTCTCCGCAGTCTTCCAACGCTATGTTCCTGAAGAGGTGTTTGTCGCACTGTTCGGCAGAGGCTTTGGCCTTCTCATGGCCGCCACTATCGGTGTCCCCCTCTATATGTGCGGTGGCGGAACTATCCCTTTGCTCATGGGCTGGTTGCAAAACGGTATGAGCATGGGTTCCGCTACGGCGTTTATGATAACCGGACCGGCTACAAAGATTACCAATCTCGGAGCGGTTAAAATTGTTCTGGGAGTAAAAAACTTTATTTTGTATCTGGTGTTTGTCATGGTGTCGGCATTGATGAGTGGGTTTGTGATTGATTTTGTACTCAAATTATAACGCACAAGGAGCAGCCGGTGATACGCCGCAACTATTTTATCATATTATGTATACTGACAATGGCATCTTGCGCCGAAAAACCGTTACTGGAAACAGACAGCATTGTGCTCTACTATTCCCAAAACGCCGAAACAAGGCAAGCGGCAAAACTCGTTGCGGAAAAATCAGGCTCCACTTTGTTTGACATTGCAGGCAAACAAGCGCTGCCGGATTTGATGAAGTATCGGTTTTATTATATCGGCTTCCCGGTTATTAACAACGAAATAGCCCCGCTGATGCAAACTTTTTTGTCCGGCGCTGATTTTTTCGACGGCCTTATCATTCCCTTCTGGACCGGCACCGGCAATAACGCTGACTATAGCAGCCTTGTCGAAAACCTGATATACCGGCCCCGCATGATTCCCGGCGGCGGCTTTACAGATGTTTCATTTTTCAACATGAAGGCTGTAGGCGAGCAGGTAGATACTTGGCTTGCGGCGGTCACTGTGCAGATTGATGTGTTGCGCAGCGCTGGTGAATGGGCCGAAGCGGTGATGAAAGCCTTTGCCGCCGCCTATCCCGACCGCCTGGGTCAGGCCGTATTGTGTAACGGCGATTGGGCGGTGGAGATGGACGGCGAGCAGTATTACTATGCCCTGGGCAGGTTTTTAAGTGAAAACGAGGTGAACCAGGTGGCAGATTTCCGTCCGCAGCGGATCTACCGTTACACCACGGAGTTTGCCGGTGATACATCAGAAAATAATGCATGGAAAGCCGCTGCCGCGGAACTCTTTTGGCGAAGAACGGTCTTTTCAGGCACGGCTGCCGGAGGATATACCTACAGCCCTGCCAATCCCGGATCCATCCGTTCAACCTTTTATGAAAAACTACTCCAATGCGAAACCCGTGAGGATGCCTTTGCGCATCAAAAGATCATCACTTTTTTGAGAAGCAGCGTAACTGTGCACGAGCGGCTTGTCACGCCTCTTGCCCGGGTAGAACAGCGCATCAATGAACTTGAAAAAACCGATGAGGAAATCACGGCCTGGAAAAAATCACTGGACAGTATCACCGCCTGGAACTGGCGGAATGTTGCAGGGAGCAGCAACCGCAGTTTTCATGCCTACGGCATTGCTATTGATTTACTGATGAAACTTCAGCGGGGCAAAGAAACGTACTGGCTCTGGACACGGGGAAAAGGCATTGATTGGCGAACTGTCCCGGAGGAAGACAAGCTGAACCCTCCCCGTTCAGTGATACGGGTCTTTGAGGAGGAAGGCTTCATCTGGGGCGGTAAATGGCCCTGGTACGACACTATGCATTTTGAATACCACCCGGAACTAATACTTCTCTCATTATAGATTTACACTATCGTTCCCGCCGTTTCCCGATAACCGAGGCATAGGCAAGGCCACCGGCTAGTATCGGGAATAGGGTACACCTATTGAAGGGGTGATTTTTCCCGAAAAACGTATTTTTATAGCATTACTATAGAGCAGGGAGGGAGCATTGCATAGTACGAGAACTATATATTGCATGAAAATATGCTTTTGTTTATGATAGGGATATGCCTGAAAAATGCTTTACCGTGTTGGATATGATCGATATCGATTTAAAAGAACACAATTCCTTGAATCTCCACTGTATTGGGGGGCGCAAGGGGCTTACCCGGGAAATCACCATTCCGGACCTCAACCGTCCAGGGCTTGCCTTGTCGGGGTTCTACGATTCCTTTGCCTACCAGCGGATACAGTTGTTTGGCCGGGGGGAGGTTTCGTACCTTCGGAAGCTTGCGGAGGAAGGGGAAATGAGCACCATTCAGCAGATGTTTACCTATCCCATCCCCTGCTGTATCTTTAGTCATGGCCTCACCCCGGACCGGGGCTTTTTTGAGGAAGCTGAGAAGGCCCGGTGTCCCATACTCCAGACCACGCTGAGTACGACCGATTTTCACATCCGCCTTATCCGTATTCTCTCGGATATCTTTGCCCCCCGGCAGAGCGTTCATGGGGTACTGGTTGAGGTCTATGGCCTGGGGATTCTCATTCTGGGGGATTCGGGGGTGGGAAAGAGTGAAACCGCCCTGGAACTCATCAAACACGGGCACCGGCTGGTGGCCGATGATGTGGTGGATATGCACTGCGTCAACGGGAATATCCTCATGGGCACCGGGGCCAATAAGATCATCAGCCACCATGTGGAGATCCGGGGGCTTGGGATCATCAATGTGACCCATCTGTTCGGGGTCGGGGCCATAAGGGATCAGAAGCAGATTCAGTTGGTGGTGATCCTGGAAGAATGGGATGCGAGAAAACCCTATGATCGCTTAGGGATCGAAGAAACCTATATGGAGTTTCTGGGGGTGAGTATTCCGAAGCTGGAAATACCGGTTAAACCAGGCCGTAACATACCGATTATCATAGAAACTGCGGCCATGAATGAACGGCTCAAGAAGATGGGGTATAACTCGGCCAGAGAATTCAATCGAAACATCATGAGGTGGATCGAAAGCGGCAGTGAGCGTTCGGTTTATTTCGGTATGGAAGATATTATATAATATTAAAATTAATAGGAATTATAAATGATAGAAAAGATTATTACCGTATCCAACAGGGCTGGAATTCACGCCCGTCCCGCAGCAATGCTCGTGCAGGCGGTCAAAGATTTTAAATGTACGATTTATTATGAAAAAGGCAGGGACCGGATCAACGGCAAATCCATCATGGGTATTATTACCCTGGGAGCCGCTTATGAGACCAAGCTCAGGATCATTGCCGATGGGGAAGATGAACAGGAAGCCGTGGAAACCATTGCGCGGATCTTTGCGGCTAAGTTTGAAGAGGAATGAAGACCCTCGGGACACATCCCCAACATTCCATCATTAATGTTGGGGGTTTGGTACTCATATATTGCTTCCTCTGTGTCCTGATGCTACTGTTTTCCAGGTCTTTTTTTTCCGAAATCCTCTGGGAAGGGCAGCTTCCTAATCTGCTTGACCTGGTTATTTTCTGTACCATTCCCGGAGTCATCCTGGTGATTTTTGCCATTTCCGTGCAGAGTTTCTTCCAGGATATCTTCACCCACCGGACCGGGAGCAAATTCCAGGTCAAGCTCCTGGCCTACTTTATCCTGATTGTGGTCTTCGCCTCCATACCGATTACCAGCATCACCATCCAGGTTCCTGCCGAATTAGTCGGTTTCTGGAAAACCATCGACGTGGATACGGTCACAGACCACGCCGAGCAATTCGTCCTGGATACCTATGAACGGCGCCTGGAAACCCTTGAAGTCCTGATACTGAACACTGATTGTGATGTTTTTATGGCCGGGGACCTGCCTGAAGGGATCATCGGGATCCAGGATTTTGCCCTATCCGAAGAGACCTGGGTAAGCCGGGAGTTTATGGGAACAACGGAGCAGCTCACCGCTCCGCCGAACCTGCAGCCGGGCTTTGTAGCACGGGAAATGCCCCGGGATATCGACACCATCCGGTATGTCCTGTACCCTGAAGAAAACGTGCTGCGCCTGATTAGTTACAGTCTGGGAACGGGGTTTGACCATACCCGGGAAATCATAGAAACAACCCGGGACCGTTTTACCTCTCTCAATTTCCTCAAGCGTAATCTATGGCCCTTCCTGATATTTTATTATGGCGTCTTTTTTTTGCCCACTATCCTTATGACCCTTGTTATTGCCGTCTCCTTTACCGGCAGGGTAACCCAACCCATTGTGGAACTCACCGACGCGACTCAGCGGGTGGCGGAAGGGGATTTTTCCTTTCATATTATGACCCGGCAGCAGGATGAATTAGGGCTTTTAATCGCTTCCTTCAATACGATGATCCGGGATCTGAAGCAATCCCAGGAGTCTCTGGTCAAGGCGGAAAAAATATCCATCTGGCAGAGCATGGCCCAGCAGCTTGCCCATGAGATAAAAAACCCCCTCACCCCTATCAAACTTTCTGCGGAACGGGTGCTCAGGCGCTGGCGAAACGAACCGGAACGGATCGGTGAGATCCTTGAAAGTTCCATGCTGGCCATTATCCAGGAAACCGAGGGGCTTGCGAACATGCTGACCGAATTCAGAACCCTTTCCCGGCCCACTGAGCCTTCCCAGTCAGGGACCAAATTGCGGGAGCTTGTGGAGGAAATCATCGCCCCCTACCGTACCTCTTATCCGGGGGTACTCTTTACCATGGACTACATCAGCGCCGATGTTTCGGTCAAAGTTGACCGGCGCCGCCTTTCCCAGATCGTGACCAACCTCATCATCAACGGGATCGACGCCATGAACGGCACTGGTTCCCTTGATATATGGAGCGATCTGGTCAAAAAGCGGGAAAACCGTTATTGTAGGCTGAGTATCAGGGATACGGGTAAGGGTATTATCCCGGAAGACGTTTCCCGGATCTTCACCCCCTATTTTACGACCAAGGAATCCGGGACTGGTTTGGGACTTCCTATTGTGGAACGGATAGTGAATGATCACGGTGGTTCCATCTGGTTCAATTCAGCAAAAGGGCTGGGTTCGACCTTTTTTGTTGATCTGCCCCTTGAGGAGGAAGTCTGATGAATTGCTTGAACAGAATAGTATTAACGTATAGTATTGATACGGTGGAACGGTGTTGTATCAGTATGGAGGAGCAGGACCTATGAGCAGTATCCTGATTATTGATGATGAACCGGGGATACGCAAAACCCTTGGGCTGATCCTGGAGGATGAACACTACAAGGTCCTTACTGCGGAAGACGCGGTGGTGGGCCTTGAGCTGCTCAACCGGGAAGCGGTTGGCCTGGTTTTTCTCGACGTATTGCTCCCCAAAATGGGGGGTATTGAGGCATTGGAGCGGATCCGAAGCGGCTGGCCTCAGATTGAGGTGGTGGTTATTTCCGGTCATGCCAATGTGGACATGGCGGTACGGGCGGTGAAGCGCGGGGCCTTTGATTTTCTGGAAAAGCCCCTTTCCCTGGATAAGGTACTGACCGTATGCCGTAACGCCCTCACCCTGCGGAAGCTGCGGGAGGAAAACCGGGACCTGAAACAGCATGCCGGTTTCCAGCAGGACGCGCTCATTGGCGTCAGTGCTGAAATTGAGCAGGTGCGGACCCTGATCAAACAGGCTGCCGCCAGTGACGCCCGGATCCTCATCACCGGGGAGAACGGTACGGGCAAGGAACTGGTCGCCCGTGCCATCCACGAAGGGTCTTCCCGGACCGGAAGGGCCTTTGTGGAGGTCAACTGCGCCGCGATCCCCGATTCCCTGATTGAAAGCGAACTCTTCGGCCATGAAAAGGGGGCCTTTACCGACGCGGTTTCAAGCCGTAAGGGGCGCTTTGAAATGGCCAATGGGGGAACGCTTTTCCTGGATGAGATTGGGGATATGTCTCTCACCGCCCAGGCCAAAGTACTCCGGGCGATTCAGGAACAAAAGATCGAACGGGTGGGGGGAGAAAAGACAATAGAGGTGGATGTACGGATTGTGGCGGCTACCAACAAGAACCTGGGGGAGGAATGTGAAGCAGGCCATTTCAGGCAGGACCTCTTTTTCCGCCTCAATGTCATTCCTATTCATATACCGCCCCTCCGGGAACGGCCTGGGGATGTGCCCCTCCTCTTGTTTCATTTCCTGAAGGAGATCGGTGCGGAAACCCTGCGTACTGAAAAGATCACCTTTGACGACGGGGCTTTGCAGGCACTGAACGTATATACCTGGCCGGGGAATGTCAGGGAACTCAAAAACCTGGCAGAACGGATCCTCGTGATGCACCAGGGGGACCAGGTGGGGGAATCGGCGATCATGGGGCTTTTACAGCAGAATCCCGGGGCCCAGGGGAATCAAAAAGACGACGCTTTGGGAGGGGTTTTTTCAGCAATGATGGACTTGGGTTATAATGAGGCAAAAGAATCCTTTGAAAAGCGCTATTTGGAATTCCAACTCTCCAGGCATGATGGTATTATATCCCGGACCGCAGAGGCGATTGGCATCTATCCCAGTAATCTCCACGGCAAGTTACGCAGATACGGCATAAGGACAGACCGATGAACACACGGCAACAGGAGCTAGTGACCTGTATCGGGGGTACTGATTGTGACTAAGGGAAGCTGCTTCCTCTTTCTCGGCCCGGAAATCGGGGAGAAGCAGGACGCGATTAATGAAATCCGCCAGCGTTTGCGCCGGGAGGGCGTTGCACCGGCAAAGACCAAAGCCGGGGCTGTGGAAGCTGAGGGATCCTTGGAAGAAACCTCTTTTTATGCAGGGGAAACACCGGTTCAGGAGCTTGTTTCGGTATTGCGGAACGGTTCCCTCTTTTCAGATACCCGGCTTATTTTCATTAAAAACGCCGAGATCCTCAAGAAAAAGGAAGAGGTTGAACTCCTCGCCTCCTACATGGCCGATCCGCAGGCGGACACCACCCTCATCCTCATATCCGAGGCGACCAGCCTGGTAAAGGGGCTGGAAACGCCGGTCCCCGCCGGTGCCAAGCGGGTGTTCTGGGAACTTTTTGAAAACCGGAAACAGGAATGGGTGGCCTCTTTTTTCAGGCGAGCCGGCTGCAGGATCGGCGAAGACGCTATTGAGACGCTCCTGGAACTGGTGGAAAATAACACCGATGCCCTCAGACAGGCCTGTTCCCGGCTCATGCTGTTCCTGGGTAAAGGCGCGGTACTTACCGGTGCTGATGTGGAGAAGTGGCTTTCCCATACCAGGGAAGAATCCGCCTTTACCCTCTTTTCCCGGATTGCCGCTGGGGACCTTTCAAAAAGCCTTGAATCCCTCCACACCCTCCTCATGGCCAAGGAGTCTCCGGTGACTATCATGGCAGGGCTTACCTGGTGTTTCAGAAAACTCCGGGACTATCTTTTCCTGGTTGAATCGGGAAACCCTGGGGACACGGATTTTAAGAAGATAGGACTCACTTCTGTCAAGGCCCGGAAGGATTATGAGGCCGCAAGCCGGCGGTACAATTCCGCAGCAGTGAATGTCTGCCTTTCCCTGACCGCAGAATATGACATCCGCATCCGCTCAAACGGTCCCAGTCTCGAAACCATATTGATGGACCTGTATCTGTATAAACTATTCACGATCCCAGGCCGCATTTGAGAACCAGTTCTTGTTAAGAAAAGCCATCAGGATTATACTCTCCCATTATGTTAGATTATCGTTTCATTGTAGATAAACTCCCGGCGGTCAAGCAGAACATCACCGACCGGTATATGAAGGCCGATGCGGACGCAGTGGTCCGGCTTTTTAACCGCCGTACCGAGTTGGCCACGGCGCTCCAGTCCCTCCAGCAGCAGCGCAACGCCAATGCAGCGGCTATGAAGGGTAAGCCTACAGAACGCACGGGGCTTATTGCAGAGGGGAAAAAGTTCAAAGAGGACATTGCCGCTGCCGAAGGGGAATTGGGGAAGGTTGAGGCGGAGCTGGAAACCGAGGCCCGGCGGATTCCGAACATGGCCCATCCTGATGCTCCGGTGGGTAAAGAAGATAAGGATAACCTGGAAGTGAAGCGAGTTGGCGAACCTACCCGGTTTGACTTTGAGCCGCTGGATCATGTCACCCTGGGACAGAACCTGGATATCATTGATTTTGATGCGGCCACGAAAGTTTCGGGGACCAAGTTCTATTACCTTAAAAACGAAGGGGTCTTTCTGGAATTGGGGCTCATCCGGTATGCCCTGGATATATTACAAAAAAAGGGCTTTACCCCTTTTATCACCCCGGATCTTGCCAAAGAGGAGATCCTTGAGGGCATCGGCTTTAATCCCCGGGGGGCTGAGTCCAATGTGTATACCCTGGAGGAAGAAGGTACCTGTCTCGTGGGAACTGCGGAGATCACCCTGGGGGGCTATTACTCCAACGTGATACTCTCCAGGGAACAGCTTCCCCTCCGCATGGCCGGGCTGTCCCACTGTTTTCGCCGGGAAGCAGGGGCAGCGGGGCAGTTCTCCAAGGGGCTGTACCGGGTGCATCAATTCACCAAACTGGAGATGTTTATGTACTGCCTCCCGGAAGATTCGGACCGGTTCCACGAAGAACTGCGGGCCATTGAAGAGGAGATTTTTTCCGGTCTTGAGATTCCCTTCCGGGTGGTGGATACCTGTACCGGGGACCTCGGTGCGCCGGCCTATCGCAAGTGGGACCTGGAAGCCTGGATGCCCGGCAGAAACGGCGGGGAATGGGGGGAAGTAACCTCCACCTCCAACTGCACCGATTACCAGGCCCGCAGGCTCAATATTAAATACAAGGACGAGGAGGGCAAGAACCGCTTCGTCCACATGCTCAACGGGACGGCCATTGCCATTTCCCGTGGTATTATCGCGATACTGGAGAATTTTCAGCAATCTGACGGCTCGGTGCGGCTCCCCAGGGCGCTGGTTCCCTACTGCGGGTTTGAGGAGATACGCCGTCGCCAATGAGGGCTGCGGACGCGGGTTAGGATTCATTTCCGGTATACACCCGTGGAACCCGTTTGTTGATATTACAGGTAATCTCGTAGGGTATGGTATGGAGTTTTTGGGCTATGACCGCGGCGCTTTGGGCCTTAGCACCGAAAACCGTTACCTGTTCCCAGCGCCTCACCACAGAAGCGGCCCCTAAATCGATCATGCACTGGTCCATGCAGATTCTACCCACCAGGGGGTACCATTGGTCGTTGATGAGCACCGAATAGTTTCCGCTTAACCCGCGGGGAAGCCCGTCACCATAGCCTACGGGGATGGTGGCGATAATCGTGTCCTTCGGGGCGATCCAGGTTCGTCCATAGGAGACGGTCTCCCCTTTTTTTACCTCCTTGATGAATACGATACAGGTAGTCAGCTCCATGACCGGTTCCACCGGCAGGGCCGGGACCGGTTCAAGGGTGGGTGCATACCCGTAGAGCAGAATACCGGGCCTGATCATATTAAAATAGGAATCCTCGTGGAAGAGCACCGCCCCGGAATTGGCGGCATGGACAATGCCGGGATCAATTCCCGCATCTTTAATAGCCTGTACCGCCTCTCGAAACCGGGTAAGCTGCTTTTTCGTATAGTCCTGCTCTTCCGCGGCCACTGAATCGGCGACCGCCAAATGGGTCGCGGTTCCCTGGTATTCCAGGGAGTTCCGGGAATTGATAAAGGCCGCCAGGTCCGCCGCTTCTTCAGGCCTGCAGCCCACCCGCCCCATACCGGTATCAATCTTGAGATGCACCCCAAGAGGTGTCCCCACCTGCGTGGCCACCTGGTCAGCGGCTTCGGCAAATTCCCGGTCCCCAACCAGGGGGATGAGGCGCTGGGTAACCAGATCGGGGAGTTCCTCCGGCAGCGGGAGGGAGAGGACCAGGATAGGCGCCTTGATCCCCGCTTCCCGCAGGTCTATCCCTTCCTGAATAGTGGCCACCGCCAGATACCGGGCGCCGGCAGCTATAGCCGCCCTTGCCACCTGCAAGGCCCCGTGGCCATAGGCATCAGCCTTAACCGGGGCGCAGATTAAAGTTCCGGCGCCTACTTTATTCTGTATCATCCTGAGATTCCGGCAGAACCGGTCTAAATGGATTATCGCTTTAGTTGCCCGCATATAATTTCCTGCTTACATTATAGTTAAAAAACATAAAAATTGTACCTCTAATAATGGTATAATATAAATAGTATGATATAATATATCTATAGGTATGTTTTTACAAAAGTTGAGCGCGGCATTATGGGGGCTATGTTGTTTCTATATCCTGGTCAGTTGCGGACAAATGGATATGGTTTTTCCAACTGTCGGCAGCTATCATGTAAGTGCATATATTAACAACGAATATTCTCTGGATGAATACTCCATCATTAAAGGAAATGATGCTATTCGTCCTTATTTTGCTACTTCTGATTCCATTGCCGATGATCCTGATGTACGGGGGCTAACGGTTTTTTTGCAAACCCCTGGAGGAGTATTGGCTGGAGGAAAAATACGCTATATCCTTGATACGGTGAAGACAGTAAAGCCTGAAACGAATAGTACCGATGTACCGGAGCCGGAAGTCGCTCCACCAGTAGAACCGCAACCGGAACAAACTGTCGAGGAGGTGCTGGACGCTGAAACGGTAAACGATCAAGAACCGGTTTATCAAGAACCAATCTACGAAGAACCGGTTTATCAAGAACCAGTTTACCAAGAACCAATCTACGAAGAACCAGTTTACCAAGAACCAATCTATGAAGAACCGGTTTATCAAGAACCAATCTATGAAGAACCGGTTTATCAAGAACCAATCTACGAAGAACCAGTTTACCAAGAACCAATCTATGAAGAACCAGTTTACCAAGAACCAGTATATGAAGCAGAAAGCGAACCGGTAATTGATGAAACACCTGAAGAAATAATCGAAGAAAATCCCGGTGAAATAGTAAGCGGTGAAACAGAAGAAGCAAGTGGTGAACCATCAATCACCGAACCAGAGCAAAGCACCGAAACTACTGTGAAAGAACCAACGGTAGTAACGGAAGAGAAACCAATTCCAGAAAAACCAGTGGAAAAACTTAATGAAGATCGGGTACTATATGTTGCCCATCTGGATAAGGAGCTTCCTTCTTTCACCCTGTCAAGTAGTCTTGAAATTGGTCAATACTCCATGGTTTTTCAGATTCAGGGAGACCAGGGGGTCCTGTATAAGATTGAAAAGCCCCTCTACTTTCTGGGGAATGCTCAATTCGTCTTTGATGATATTCAAAGGTATCTTCCTGGGGTTTCCGCTACTTCTCACCTGATACCTCCGGGCAGTAATGTCCTGCTCGAAGCCGAAGTGCTTTCAGATAAGCGGCTTGATCCCTATCTGATCTGGTATAGTGGGCGGAAACGTATCGGTGAAGGGAAGCTGTCTGAAGGGGTCAACCGTTTTATCTGGAAAGTTCCTGAACATACCGGCTTCCATGCCATAAAAGCGGAGTTATTCCCCTTTCAGCCAGGCCAGGGTTTTAAAGGCACGACCAAGGAACTATCCCTCCCGGTATCGGCAAAGAGTGCACCTATCGGATATTTTTCTAAAAAGGCGGATGAGTATATCCAGTGGTATCAGTTCCAGGGTACGCTCCAGGATGCAAAAAACCCCGGCAATACAGGAAGTACACTGCGTTCTAAAAATAATAAGCCCCCTCAGTGGCTGCCCTATGCGGGTATATACGGGCTTTCCATCGGACCTGATGATGTGTATGTGCTTCCCGGTGTTCCTTTTATCCTGGATAAAACAGAACAAAGTTCAGGACAATTGAACCTGCATTGCAAACCCCTTGCAGAGGGAACTATTGTAAAAATGATCTTCAATGCCCACTTTAATCCTGCTGACCTTGCCACTGCTGGGGTGGATATGAAAGTATCCATCACCAAGGGGAAACTGACCATAACCTTAACCGCAGAAGGTGAAGTGTACGAAGATTCCATCAGTTCAGAAATACTTAAAACCCAGAATTTTATTACCCTGCTGGTCAATTTCAGCATCCATGAAAATAGTTTTACCGCTAATATATATGTTGAAGAGACTGGGAAGGAGACGAGGGCAAAGACCTTCATCCTTTCCAAGCCCCTGAGCGGGGCGGGAACCGTCCAGTTCGGGGAGGAAACTACCGGTAATAACAAGAAAGCGGTGGCAGTATTTGATGAATTGGCCATTGCTTTTACCAGGGAACCATTTGAAGCCCCTTTAGAGGAAAAAATTGAACCACCTCTCGAAGCTCTTGGTGATGAGGAAAAAATTGAAACTACCGGTAATGAGACAGCGTTCCTGCTCGAGCCTATTACTATTGAAAACATCGCGGTCTTATGAAACCGGTATCCATCATGTATAAAGAAGGGGTAGTACTTATCGGTATGCTGCTCTTCACCGCCTGTGTGAGCAGACCAATCGAATCGCCCATTCTCCCCGAGGTGGTCCCCCAGCCGATCAAAGGGAATTTATTATATCTGACCATAGATTACAAAACAAAAGCCCTGGAAGAAGATATCCCCGAATGGGTACACGGTTATGAAGGTGAAGGGATCCCCGGAATAGAACGTTTGAGCGAATATCAGCATAGATACGTCTTCGTTGCCAAGAATACAGGAACCAATTTTAATGCCCTGAATCAATGGACCGCAGGATTCAGGGTTACCCATGATTTTGCCCGGTTGGTTGCTTCCCGGCTCCAGGCCCGCCTGACCGGTGCCGCGGTCTTATACCCGGATGATGAATATGGCGGGTTCTTTGAGCTTGCAATCAAGGCTGCCTTTGATGCCGTATACTATGGAGCGGTTAAAGAAACCGATTTCTGGCTGCTCAAACAGTACTATAAAGAAGAAGATGGGGTTACGGTTGATCGGGAAACCTATGATTTTCTGATATTGGTCAGTGTTGATAAAAGCAGACTACAATCCCAGCTTCAGCAGATCCTCAGCAACCTGACGCCTGCCCGGCCACCGACCAAGGAGCAGACGTCTGCCATAAACCGGATCAGGGCTAACTTGTTCAATGCATTTTAGCACCGGCCTAATACGCCGCAAAGGGAAGGATTTCCGTAATTTCCACCCTGAACCGGGCTGAGGTGGTCCAGTGTCCCGCTTCCATCCAATAGGTTGGAAACCCGGCCAAACAGATATAGCCCTGGACCGTCTTTGGCCGGTTTCGTTCACTCCCCCGGAGCATAGCCCTGACCGCTGCCCGCGCCGCATCTTCCAGGATCGCCTTTTTAATGGTGATCCAGTCCGCCTTGTGCTCCGGTCCTCCCAAGGGCCCGTGTCCAAGGGCCTGGGCGGTCCGCACTGTACCGGATTTCCACATACCCATGCGGCGGCGCTGCTGTTCATTCAAGTGATAATCTGCCCAGAGGTACAGGCGCATATCCGCGACCTGTGCATCTGTGGCGAAGAGCCTCGGATCCCCGAAGAGTATGGTTCCCAGGGGTGATAGCTCAAAGGCTTCGGCAATACCCCGGGCCCGCTCGCCTATATCGTACTCAAAGGACCAGCCATAGATCATAGCCGAAAAAAACAGGGCCGCCTCTTCCAGGGCCATCCACTGCACCGATTGCAGGCTCGGTGGGTGGGGATAGGGCACATCCCCATCACTGTACACCGGTTCCAGTTCAATCCGCACCTCACCCCGGAGCACCTCCTGGGCATTCAGGGGAAAGGATAGGGCAAGCATGAGGGCGCCGAACAAAAAGCATTGAGCCATACTGTCTATATCGGAATGCATATCCATGAGGTACACTAAAAGTATACCCGATGATAATTAGTAATTTCTGAATATATCCTGTATATTTTTGTATACAATAAACAAACAGATGCTCATGAAGGGTCCAGGATAGCACATTGACTCTTGGCATAGAACGTGCTATGTATTAGTATGAATCAGACGGATATGCAAAAAAACGAATTGGCCATGCCCCGGTTTTATGGTATGGTGAGGGGAATTCCGGCCTTACGGGAACTGAAAACGGAAATCATCAGAAAATCCATACATTTCCTTATCGCCTTAAGCCCCAGTATGGCTGCGGTGAACCTTCCCCTTACGGTGGTAATCCTGAGTATTGGTACCCTGGTATATGCATCTATGGAGACCTTACGCCTCTCAGGGGTAACGGTTCCCCTGATCTCTTCGCTGACGAATATGGCTTCCCGGTCCAGGGATAAGGGGCGCTTTGTACTTGGTCCGGTTACCCTCGGCCTGGGTGCCCTGCTTGCCCTGCTTTTATACCCTTCACCAGCGGCTTCTATTGCCATATATGCCCTTGCCTTTGGTGACGGCTTTGCCAGCCTCATTGGAAAATTCTTCGGTCGTATCCGTCCCGCTTTTTTGAAGGGTAAAAGCATAGAAGGTTCCCTCACCTGTTTTATGGTGGTATTGGTAATCTCCTATCAGGTATCCTTTAGTTACAAAACAGCCCTCATTGCCGCCTTGACGGCAATGGTGATAGAAGCCCTTCCCCTGGAAGACTATGACAATCTGGTCATACCGGTGATGGTGGGTCTTGCGGTGAAAATGGTCATCTGAAGTCCTTGCCCCAGGGGGAAGGGGTTTGTTATTATTATCTCATGGAAATACCTTGTTACCCTGAATTCACCCCCATGACTTTCGCGTTTAAGGACCTCATGCAGCCCCAGCTTTTTAATACCCCTGACGGAGTTTCAGAATACACCTTTGCTAACTTCTATTTATTCAGGGAGCGGTACCATTATAAGGTTTCCCGCAGTTCGGATAACCTGTTTATCCTTTCCGGGGAACGGGAGGGCAAAAAATTCTTCATAACCCCCCTGGGCATGCCTGGACAAGAGCTGCTCACCGGACTTTTCCACACCCACGATTACTGGAAAGGTATCCCCGATGCAATCCTGGCCCCTAACCGGGAGGTGCTTGAACAATGGGGAATCGAAATTACCGAGGATCGGGATAATTTTGATTATCTCTATCTCCGCACTGATCTGGCGGAGCTGCCGGGCAAGAAGTATCACAAGAAACGGAACCTGGTCAACGCCTTCATGAATATCCGGGCAGAAGGGGACTTGGAAAACCGGCCCTTAACCGAAGAACTCATTCCCCAGGCCATTAAGGTCCTTGACCGGTGGCGGCAGGACAAGGGCAGCGAGGGAGATTATGTCGCTGCCCGGGAAGCTCTGGAACAGTTCGGTTCCCTGGGCTTGCAGGGTGTCGTCTATTACGTGAACCGGCGACCTGCAGGCTGGTGTCTGGGGGAACTGGTTGCCCAGGGGACCATGTTTGCCCTTCATTTTGAAAAGGGCATCGACGAATACAAAGGCATCTATCAATACATGAACCAAGCCTTTGCAGCGTCCCTACCGGAAAGCATCATCTCCATCAACCGGGAGCAGGACCTGGGGGATGAGGGGCTGCGACAGGCGAAAATGACCTATCGGCCATCGGGGTTTGTGCGGAAATATACCGGTCTTTTTGTAAGGCCCTCCGGGGCCGTGGAACAGAGCCTGGGTTATGAGGGCATCACACTGTATTCCCGAACCATCTGAATCTCCGACTGCACCGAACCGGAGGAAACCACTTCCCGGGCGGCTGAAACCGCGGCTTCAATCAATGCCTGGGAACTGGCCACCCCATAGAGGGTGATGTACCCTTCGGTGACCGTCGCTTCCAGAAAATGAATCGGTACTTCCTTTTCATAGATGATGTGATGTTTTACCTGTTGACCAAGCATCAGCTCCTTCAGGCGGACCCTGTTCTGGGCTTCCGCTTCCTCAGTGATGAGCCGGTGTTGCAGGTCCCTGATGATTTCCGCGCATATCGCAGGGTGCAGATGACCGGTATTCACGGTAAGATGGTAGTTTCCCGGATGCTGCCAGGATACATCAAAAAAATAATGGTAGAATCCTGCCCGGTTCCGATCACTTTGTTCAATAATTTGCCGCGCCCGTCTCGCATCGCAATGGAAATAGCTCTTAACCCGCTCAACGCGAATTTCCTGGGGAGCGACCAGGAAAATTGACAAGACCCCCGGTATGTTTCTGAAAATCACGCTGGCTCCCCGTCCGATAAACACAGAACTCCCCTGGCCAGCTTCGGTTAGAACAGCGGT
This sequence comes from Treponema sp., assembly GCA_031290325.1. Classification (GTDB taxonomy): domain Bacteria; phylum Spirochaetota; class Spirochaetia; order Treponematales; family Breznakiellaceae; genus JAITNP01. The sequence continues at coordinate 9,649 of JAITNU010000087.1, read as the reverse complement.
TTTGAGATAATGGAGATAATCATCCCTATCCTGGGACAGGGAGGCCCAGAATGAGGGCTTCCGTTCATCATACTTTTCCAGTTTCCGGCCCACAATCCCGTAGGATTTAATCCGTTCTTCCAGTACCTGTTTGTCCACGAAACGGTAGGTCAGAAGTTTTGCCAATTCATGGGCAGTCTCATCCCCCAGAGCCGCCAATTCACGAGAAATAGTAATAATTGCCATCAGGAACCCCCTTGAGCAAACACAGGCTCTTTTACAGCATAAGCCCTGGGGAGGGCCTTGTCAAAACTACGTGTTTTTCCATTTTGAGTGGTTTTCTTTTATACCCACCCAGGATATACTACCGGTATTTCATACCAATCGGAGCATTTGCTATAGTATGACACATACAGGTCCCCTCCTAGACGGACTAGGCTTAAGTTCTTTTGCCGTAGCCCTGGATTTTACCGGTACGGCCTTTACCGCCCTGATTACCAGGGATGGAAAACTCGCCACGTATCGGGAAATCGCGGAGTATCCGGTGCTCAAACGCTCTATTACCAAAGGTTATCAGGATAGCTTCCCTGGGCTGGTCACCCTGGCCATACAGGACGCGGAACGGCTCATTACTGCCCTACATTCCCCTGAAGTCCTGGAATGTACCTTTTCCCCAGAGGCCGCCCGGATCACTTTTAAGGCGATGAAGGAACCCTTCCTTGACTATGTATACGATGCCCCCTCCGCTTCCTTCCATCGGAAGCTACCCCCCAACATGGTTCACCTTGCTGAGGGGTATTTTATCCAGGGTGATACCATCCTGAAGATCCCCGAAGACAACCTGGATGACGCATTACTCGATATACTGGGGCAGGAGCGTATCCAGGGTGAGGCCATCCTCTCCCTGGCACGCCTCAAAACTGCACTGATCCGCAGCCGTCCTGTTCTGGCACGATTCGGGGATCGGCTCATGGAACTACGGGCAAAGGTGCAGAAGCCCCGCGGGGAACTCCTCATCACCCTGAAACGGGAACTCGTCCCGCAAACACAATGGCTGCCTCTGGCAGGCTTGAGCAATCACCGGCTCTACGGCAATACGATCTATGAGATCCTCCCCGAAGCCTTCATAGCAGCGCTTTTTGCCAAAGGAGATACCCTGCTCCTTACCCAGGAAAATCTCTCCATTTTTGCAGATACCCATGCCGGAATAATCCGCCGTTTTGGGGACAAGAAACTCGTGAACCTGTTAACAGAGGATAAGCGCTATATCTCCCCAGAGCAGTTAAGCCTCGTGCTCCATGGAGTCTCCCGGATCGAGCGCGGGGTAGGCACGGCCTATGCGGTTCCCATGCTGAAATACGGCAAAAAATGCTACTCTGCCCAGCTGGTTTCTAACCTGCTTGAAACCACCAGGGGAACCGCTGTCCAACTGGATAGCAAATGGGTCCGTAAAGAAACCCTCAGAGCCATAGGCCTGGGCGATCTGGGCTGTTTAATCGACGGCACACCCCTCAAGCCCATCAGGATGAGCGCCGCGGAAGTGCTCAACCAGGGCGGCGATGATCTCTTAGGACTCTGGTCGGAATTTACATTCGCGGAGGACCCTTGGGTACCAGAGGCAGATGCGAACCGGATCTTCCGTACCCATATCGAGTTCCTCCGCACCTACGGTATATCCGGCGGTATCATAGCCCATCATAACGGGTGGGTCGCCGAGGTTCTGGCAGCCTACCTGGGGTATCTTTCCCAGCAGATCAAGAACGGCACGGTCATCCTCCTCATGCGGGAAAAATTCTATAAGGATCACCTCAAGAAAAAGCTGCACTTGGCGGAGCTTTCCGTATTTTCCCCTCAATTCAAGGGCATTGGCGTATGCTATTACGAAAAACTCGCCGCTGTGGACAAACCGGCCCGCTGCGATCTCCTCATCCTGGTTAAGCCTGAAGAACTGATTTTGAATGAGCAGAAAGGGTGTTATGAACACATCGCCGCAATCCAGACCCGCCTCCGCCTGGGCATCATCTTTAATGCCACCTATCTCTTTCAAGATATTGGGGACAAGCGCATCAAGGAACTATTCAACATCCAGGGGAAGCTGAACCACCTGGTGCACTATGTGTTCCGGGACCCGAATACGCCTCTAGCCCTGCCCAGGCCCTATCGGTTCTTTTGCAGGGACATCCTGAAGCCCCCGGCGCCCTTCGCGGCCCCTGCTGGTGTCTTTGGGGGAAGCAGGTTTGTGATACGGTCCCAGTTCGAGCGTCCCAATACCGGGGAATTCAACCGGGAACGGCAATACTTCACCCAGGAGGGTCCCGAGGTTCCTGCGGTCAATTACATCATCTCCCGTGATGAGGACCTCCGGTTCAGCCGCCTGAATCAGAAACAGCGGGATTTTTTCCTGTACTGGCGGGGCGCCTTTCGCAAGCACGTCATCCTTGAAGTTCCCCGGAATTACATTTTTATCTACGCCCTGGAGCTGATCATGGGAGACGGGGAGCCTTTGCAGCATTTCCAGGAACTGCTGCGCCTCTGGAGGAGCTACCGGGACACATACCCCCAACTGGATTATTATTTTCCCCTCTGGCTCAGGGACTTCGCCGTATTGTATCAGATCCTTGACCAAGCCCTGCCTGAACTGATCCCCTATAGCCATGATGGGGTATCCAACCTCATCATGCGGAACCTCTCTCTCCACAGACGTTATATTGAGGAGGATACTCCCATCCTCGGTGCGGATATTATGGATATCCTCTATTTTGATCCGAAATCAGGGAGTATTGAGAAGGGTGCTCTGGACTGGGGTGTGCCGGTGCACGACTTGGAACACCCTATCGAAACGGTCCTGCACAGGGTGGATCAGTATCTCCGGGAACACTGCGGCAAGCGGTTTTTCGAGTTCTTCTATCCGGTCCGGGCAATTCCCTATCTCATCAAAGCTTTCACCCCTATAGAGCACCTGGGGAATGGCGAGTATATTGCAGAATGGATCGATTTCTACGTTCATCCGCCCCTCAGAGCCTTCCTGGAGGAGCTTACCGCGTATATCGACTTCAAACTCAGCCAGAAGGAGGGTGTTCAAAAGGAAAAGGAACCGAGTCTGGATCCCCGCTGGAAATACCTGGCTGATACGGAACTGGGCTTCCCCGCACAGCCGGCGCTCAATACGATTGAACTGGAGCAGGACACCCTGGACCAGCTTCGGCAAGAATCCGATGAAGTCCGGGAATTACTGCGCATGGATGAAGAGGATGAACATCCCCTGGGGCAGCAGACCCGGAACCCGGCCGTCGGGCACGCCGAGTCTGCGCCTTCAGTGGGGCCGCCGTCCATAGCGGATTTTCTCTCAGGTCTTGATGAAGGGTCCAGCGCAACCCTCAAGCTACTGGCAGAACGGGGCAGCTCAGGGGAAAACCTATCCGCCGCTCTGGAACGGTTGGCGCAGCACTACCTGACCATGCCTGAACTGCTCTTTGACACCATCAACGAGCAGTTCCAGGATGTCTTCAATGACCTCCTCATCGACACGATGGGTGAAGCGCCGCTTGTGTCCGCAGAATACGAGGAAGCGGTCAAAGGGTATTTTGGTATTGCTTAAGGTGCATTTTGATGTGGTCGCCGGTTCCTCCCGGCAGAATTGTCTGTTTATCAATAGAAATAAGGCAGGAGTATTGCAGGGTTATATCGATCTTGACTGTTTTTTGCTTTTTTGTATAATATACTCACACAAGTGAGGTTGAGCTATGAAATACAGTATCAGTTTGCTGGCGGTTTTGTGGGTGATGGCCCAGGCCGGTGCGGCGGCTCAGTCCCGTGAGCTGGTGGAGGTCTCTTTTTCATATACCCGCCAGCCGGGTTCCGGCAGTAATCAGTTTGCCCTGTGGATTGAGGATGGCCGGTATGTCAAAACCCTGTATGCGACCCGTTTTACCGCCCAGGGGGGCTGGGAACGGAGACCCCAGTCAATTCCCCAGTGGGTTAAACAGTCCGGCCTCAGGGGAATGAGCCGTTCTCAGATCGATAGCTTTACCAGCGCGACTCCCCAGGCAGGTTCCCGGAACTACCGGTGGGATGGTACGGATCAGGGAGGCGCGGCAGTTCCTTCGGGGGAGTATCATCTGTATATAGAGGCCACCTTCAGGAATGAAAACCGGGTTATGTACCACGCGGTCGTGCAGCTTGGTGGTAATCCCCGGGAGACCTGAGGCCCAGTACTTCGGCAAAGATATTGCCGGGCGAACCATGATTGGACCGGTAACGGTGCGGTATCAACGGTAGCGCCACGGTACCGGACCTCTTCTTACTGCCCCCTCATAAAACCTGCTCGGTTCGTTCTATAATATCATTCTGGGTTTCCCGGGACAGTACGTTGAAGAAGGCGCTGTACCCTGCAACCCGGACAATGAGGTCCCGGTGTGCATCAGGGTGCACCTGGGCGTCCAGAAGGGTTTCCCGGGAGACCACGTTGAACTGCACATGGAAACCCTGGAGCCGGTTGAAGAAGGCCCGGATCAGGCTGCTGAGTTTTTTCCGGTCCTCTGGTTTTTCCAGTATTTGGGGGGTTACCTTCTGGTTGAGGAGCACCCCGCCGGTGATCTCTTCGGTGGGCAGTTTTGACACGGTCTTGAACACCGCAGTGGGACCGTTCTGGTCCATGCCGTGAGCGGGGGAGCAGCCCTCGGCGAGGGGTTCCCCGGCCTTACGGCCGTCCGGGGTAGCAGTGGTTCCCGCGCCCTGGGGCACATTGGCGGAAATCGAGGAAGTCCCCGCGTAGTAGATGCCCCCGATAGGCCCTCGGCCATAGCGGGTATTGTGGTACTTCTTCATCTCGTCGATGTACACATCGTAGGCTTGGCGGATGAGGGAATCCACATAGTCGTCGTCATTGCCGTATTTGGGGGCGGCCAGGAGCAGGCGGCGGATCTGTTCGTTTTTCGGGCCTTCAAAGTTGGCTTCCAGGGCATCCCACAAATCCGCGGCAGTAACAGATGTATCCTCAAAGACGCACTTCTTGATCGCCGCCAGGGAATCGGCAAGGTTGGCGATCCCCACCTGTAAGTCGCTGATAAAATCGTAGACCGCCCCTCCTTCTTTGAGGTTAAGTCCCCGCTCAATGCAGTCGTCACAGAGGGCGGAGCAGAGCACGTCAGCAGTATCCCGTTCCAGTACTGTGTCCGCTGTGGAATCAATGATCACGCATTGGCGGGTAAATTCCCGGATGATCCTATCCCAGGCACGCATCACCTCATCAAAGGATCGCATGTCCCTGAAGTGGCCCACCCCTTGGCAGAGCCGCGTGCCAGACACATTGTCCACCCCGTCGTTCAGAGCGATGAGCAGGGACTTGGGGAAGTTGAGGAAGCTCATGCCGGTGCAGCGGTAGCCCCACTTGCCGGGAACCGCCACTTCCACGCAGCCAATGGCACTGTAGTTGTAGGCGTCCTCTGGCTTCACCCCTTTGTTGATAAACGAGGGGATGATGATTTCATCGTTGTTAAAGGCAGGCATCCCGAAGCCCAGGCGTACCACCTCGATGCACTCCCCGATACACCGATCATCCAGGCCCCTGTGGTAGCGGACGGTCAGATTCGGCTGGGGAAGCCGGGTCTGGGCCACGCTGCGGAGGATGAGGTATGAGAGGGGATTCACCGCGTCTGTAGCTGCCGGGGTTTGGCCGCCGATGGTAACGTTCTGGTAGAGGGGGCTTCCGGCGGAAAAGCGGGTATGGGACCAGCTTCGGATTTTATTGATAGTGAAGGTCTTGAGCCAGAGGTTAGTCAGGAGTTCGCAGGCCCCTGCTTCGGTGATGCGCCCTGCGGCGAGGTCCTCTTCGTAATAGGGGGCGAGGTACTGGTCCATGCGGCCATAGGAAAGGGAATGGCCGTTGCTTTCGATTTGGAGGCAGAGGTGCACGAGCCACAGGGACTGAACCGCCTCATAAAAGGTTTCCGCCGCTTCGTAGGGGACTTTGTTGAGTACCCGGCTCATCTCCTCCAGTTCCGCTTTTCTGGCCCCATCCTTTTCGGTTTGAGCAGCGATCAAGGCAAGATTCGCGTAGCGTGTGGCAAAGGCACAGGTGGCGTCCACCACGATGATCACCGACTGGTAGAAATAAGACTTAGCCAGGTTCCGGTAATCCGTCAGGTCCAGGCCGGCGAGCTTTGCTTCCGCCTGTTCCTTACACACCCGCAGGCCCGTTTTGAGCATACGGCCATAGTTCACCGCCACATGGGCATCTCCAGAGGTGATGTTCCCCTCGGCTTTGATGATCCCCAGATCGTAGAAGACCCGCGCACCTGGGGGCATGGCCGCAAGGCCCCGGTCCTTCACGGTGTTGTGTTCCCAGAAGGGGGCGATTTCCCGGAGTACCGCCTTGGTTTCCCCGGTGATGTAAAACCGGTCCCCATCCCGCTTATCAAAGGTATCCAGTTCGTCAATGACCCAGTCCATGGCATATTCAGGGAAAATCGGAGCAGACCGGTTTCCCGAAGCCTGATTCCCGGCGAGCAGGGTCTCAGGCTCAATGAAGATGCTCATCCCCTCAAGAACGTTCCGGTACATCAGTGCCCGGCGCAGTACCATGGGCTGGTCAAGGTTCTGACGGTAGGTGTCAGTGGTGATCCGCGCCCGTTCGGCGCACACAAAGGGCTTTACCGTCAACAAAGCTTCCCGGAAATTCCTCATCCGGGGGGTAAGTTCACCAAAATGATGCATAGCATACTCCTTGGAACCAAAGGTTCCGTTTTTTAATAATCAAAAATCAACTCCGCGGCGCCGATGATACCAAAGCGGTTCCCCAGTTCTGCGGTCTTGAAATAAACCGGCATATCGTTGCGATTATACTGGTCAAAGGTTCGGCGCACCGGAGCGAGGAGCTTGTCACCCATCTTGAGCAGGCCGCCTCCTAAGACAAAGCAGTCGATATTAAAGGTTACATAGAGGTTGAAAAACCAAATCCCCAAGTAGGTGGCCATCTGGTTAAGGGCCTTGATCGCCAGGGGGTCCCCCTGATCATAGGCCGCTTCCAGGTGAAAGCAGTCGATGTTTTCGGCGCCTCCGGCCAACCCGGTCATCAGGGTTTGTTCTCCTGCGGCAATCCAGTTCTGAATATGCTTCACGATCATGGAGCCAGAGCACCAGGACATGAAGCAGCCCTGGTTGCCGCAGCCGCAGAGGAGGCCCTCTCCAGGGGTGGCGATTGCATGACCGCTTTCACCTGCCCAGCCGTAAGTGCCCCGGAAGAGCTTCCCGTCGATGATTATCGCCGAGGCAATGCCTGTACTCACCGGGCAATAGAGCATATTTTTGAAGCCCCGGCCCGCGCCCATGCGGTATTCTGCCAGGGCTGCGACATGGGCGTCATTATCGAGGATGATGGGAACCCCGCCGAACTTGTCCGTCAGGTACGCACGGGCGGGAAAATCCCGGATTCGTACTAAGTTACTCGTTTTGACAATATGCCCGGTTTCAAAGTGGATGAATGAAGGCATCCCCAGACCAATGCCCCGGAGCTGCTCCCATGCTACCGACTCCTCGGCCAGTAGTTTCAGGAGGGCCTGTATCAGCACATCAAAAAACGCCTCTGGCCCTAAGTCCGGATCCGAAGGGATACCCCTTTCGGCAACCAGTCTCTTGCGGTGGTCGAAAAGCCCCAAGGCGATCTTGGTGCCTCCCACATCAATACCAACCACATACCTTTCCATAAAACACCCTTATTTTTAAACCCCAGCCGACGGGACCTTGTGGACCATGATATGCTTTTCCTGCAAAAAAGCCTCCTGTTCCGGCGGGATCTGGTCATCGGTGTAGACCATTGAAACAGCCTCAGGGGACACCAGTTGTACCACCCCCTGGTGAGAAAATTTTTCCGAATCGGTTAACACCAGCACCTGACGGGTCTGTTTCATCAAGCCCTGTACCGTTTGTGCCCGTAAATGATCCTTTCCCGTAAAGCCGGCTTTCTCGGTAAAACCGTCAATGCCGATAAAGAACTTATCTGAAAAAAACACCTCCGCACATTTGCAGGTGATGGATCCCACCGTAACCTGTGCCATCGGCTGGTAGTATCCCCCCAACAGGATGACCTTCCCGTAAGGAGCATAGCGGATATGATTGGCGATAAACGCCGAGTTGGTAACAATGGTAACATTCCGCTTTGTGGTGGCCAACTCTTCAGCCAACAGAGCGCAGCAGGAACCGGATTCGATCAAGACCGTTTCGCCTTCCTCCACCAATTCCGCTGCTGCCACCGCAATCCGCCGCTTGATATGGTACTTATAGGCAAGTCGTTTCCCCACATCATCCGCCGGATCGATACTTGCGAACCCGTGTTCTCTTCGTATAAGGCCCCGTTCCTCAAGCTGATCCAAATCCTTGCGTATCGTTACCTGGGAAACCTCCAGCATCACCGCCAGAGTGGCCACCTCAATACGCTGCTTTTTAGTAAGCGCTTCAAGAATCCTGGTATGCCTATTTGTCATAAGTCTACCTCCTTCATGCAATCTTGTCTGCTTTCATGACAAATATACCCAGAATATTTTCATAAGTCAACTAAATTGTTTCATTCGTAAGTAAATTATTTTCAAAACACACAAAAAGCAGTATATTTAAAATATACAAGGAGATGAACCATGCAGCAGGGGATTATTTTCAATATTCAGAAATTCAGCATCCATGACGGTCCGGGCATCAGGACGGTGGTGTTTTTTAAGGGCTGTCCGCTCAGGTGCCGCTGGTGTTCCAATCCGGAATCCCAGCGGCCTCAGCCTGAGCTTCTGTGGGATAGGGCTCACTGTGTCCGTTGTTTGACCTGTGTCGGGGTCTGTCCCCCCAAGGCCCTGAGCCAGGAATCAGACCGAATCCGCTGTGAGCAGCACACCTGCACCGGCTGCGGGGATTGTGTGGCGGCCTGTCCCAGCGAGGCGCTGTCCTGCACGGGAAGGGTTTTCACCGCTGCCGAGGTCATGGAGGTATGCCAGGCGGATCAGGTCTTCTACGAGGAATCCGGCGGCGGGGTTACCCTTTCCGGCGGGGAGGTACTGGCCCAGCCGGATTTTGCCGAGGAGCTGCTCATCCTCTTAGGTGAGGCTGGTATTCACCGGGCCATTGAGACCAGCGCATACACGGTACCGGAACTATTTCAACGGATTACGGATAGGGCGGATCTCATCCTCTTTGACCTGAAACACCACCACCGGGAGCGGCATTTTGAGGGAACCGGGGTGTATAACGACGGTATCATCGAAAATCTGAGAACCGCCCTTGCCCGGGGCCGGCGGATCCTCCCCCGTATCCCGGTGATCCCCGGTTTCAACGACGGCCTTGACGATGCCGCGGCCTTTACGGACCTGCTCCAATCCCTGGGTGCCGGGGCCGTCCAACTCCTCCCCTTCCATCAATTTGGTCACAGCAAATACGCACTCCTTGGACGGGACTATGGGTTTACAGCAACCAAGGCCCTCCACCCAGAGGACCTTGAAGCCTATAAGACCGTATTTGAAACAGGGGGAATCGAGGCGTTTTTTTAACGACTTTATTTTTTATTTTTTATAATTTTTGATAAAAAAGTATCTTTTACGATCATTTCCCTTGACTTTTTCTTTTATGATTATCATATTTTAGTTATGTATGATTGCGGATACTTGTATAAGGTCCGAATTTAAACCTTTGG
>JAITNU010000059.1 GCA_031290325.1 Treponema sp. | reverse complement strand
CTGCCGTCCCGGAGTACCGTTTTGCTGGTAACCGGGAGCCCCGCTTCCTTCAGCTTGTCCTCAATCTGCCCGGTGGTGGGGGACTGGAAAACCGGGGCGCTGAACCACTCGTCCAGGGTAGAAGCGGCCCAACCGAGCTCGGTTTCCAGAAGCTGGCCGATGTTCATCCGGGAAGGGATGCCCAAGGGGGTTAAGCACAGGTCCAGGGGGGTGCCGTCTTCCATGTAGGGCATATCCTCTTCGGGCAGTATCCGCGCCACAACGCCTTTGTTGCCGTGGCGGCCAGCCATCTTATCATCCTCCCGGAGTTTGCGCTTGGTCGCGATAAGCACTTTTACCACTTCATCAACCCCGGGGTTGAGATCGTCGCCTTCGGTGCGTTTTAGGCGCTGAATGTCGATAATGGTTCCCTCAATACCGTGGGGTACCCGGAGGGAGGAATCCCGCACCCCTGCAATTCCTGGGGCGGTTTTTCCCTCCCTGGAATTAACGCCCGGACATACCATGGCCGGCAATTTCTAAAAAATTTAGTGTGTACCATGATCCAAACTGGCCTATAATGCCAGTTGGGCAATTTTTGAGGTAAATTCAACAATAAATGACGAGAACTTTTTTTCAGGTATTATAGAATAATGTAATGCCCAATTACATAAGCGCTGTTGGGAAAAATTATCTAGGAGGGAAAAAAGTGAAAAAGAATGTTCTATTGGTAATGGCATTTTTTCTAATCGGTTCACTGGCCTTCGCTGGTGGAGGACAGTCCGGCAAATCAAGCAGTCCGCAAACCAGGATCGTAATGGCAAGTTGGTATGGCGGGGGATCGGGAAGGACCTTGAATGGGACGTTGGTGGAGGAGTTTGAAAAATCACATCCCAATGTCAAGATTGTGGAGGACTATACTACATACAACGAGTATCACAGCAAGATAAACAGCATGATCGCAGCAGGTAATGCTCCCGATATTATGTACCTGGAAGAATTCCGTGTAAACGAATGGGGTGAAAGGGGAGTCGTGGCGGATCTTAACCCCTATTATAAAGATGCCGGTATTGATCCCAAAACGTTCTATGTGGACGGAGCTCTCTTTACTACCGGGGGTAAACTTTGGGGGGTCAGTAACCAGTTTGGAACGGTGATACTTTATTACAATAAAAAGCTTTTTAAAGAAGCCGGAATAACTCCTCCCCCCGAAAGCGCAGCCAATCCCTGGACATGGGAACAGTTTGTCACCGCAGCTAAGAAATTGACCAAAGATTCCAGAGGCAGAACCCCCAATGACAGCGATTTTAATTACAACAATGTAGTACAATACGGCACCACCAACGCCGGGGCCTACGGCGGCAGCTGGGTTTACATACTACCCTTTATTTATACGGCGGGCTCAAGCGTTGCCAATGCCGACGGTACGGAAATTGAAATTACCAAACCAGCAGGCGTAAGAGCCCTGCAGAATATTGCCAATCTTGCCTTGGTAGACAGGGTCGCGCCGACAGTAGCCCTGTCGACAACCGCTGTTTTTTCCAGCCTTTCCTCTATGCTGATGAACGACCAGGTAGCCATGTATATCGCCAATAATGGTGAGTATGTCAACTTTGCCAATGAAAACTACGATGTCGGTATAGCCCAGATTCCTTCCATGTCCGGAAGAGGGAATAACATGTTCTGGGGCAACGGTATCACTCTCAAGCCCGGTGCTTCAAAAGAAGCTTTCGAGTTTATGACCGATTTGTTGGACTTTAACAAAAGAGTTAATGCTGCCAAGACGTACGGCTTAAATTTAGCCGATATTCCTCAGACTCGATCCGTTTTTGACGATCCTGCCAGAAACAGGGCATGGCTGGAAGTATTCAGCCCCGTTATGGCCAGAGTGACCGCTGACATTTTGCAGAACGGTTCAAGGCTTGGTGAACAACATACCTTGAAAAATTTCGCGGAGATCATGGATCGGACCCTGGTTCCCTCGTGGGATAAAATCTGGCTTGGAACCGAAAGCGCCCAGCAGGTGCTTGGGTCCCTTCGCCAGAGCCTACAGGGTATGCTCCAGGGCGTCTGGCGATAAGCCGTTCATTCCATTGAGTGAGGTCTATGATGAAGTTGACAGGCAAGCGGGGTTCAATAGAACGATCACAGCAGCGATGGGGTTATTTTTTTATCGCCCCCTGTATCTTCGGGCTGCTGGTGTTTAGCTTTGGGCCCATGCTGTTCAGTCTTATTATCAGCTTCACTCAATGGAATATGGTTACTCCGGCGGAATTTATTGGACTGGAAAATTTTAAAACCCTTATTCATGATCCTTTGGTTGGGATTTCGGTACGGGTGACGCTTTATTATACGGTGCTGGCTGTACCCCTTATAACGGCTATCACCTTTCTTCTTGCCCTGGTTCTCAATACAAAAGTTAAGGGCCTGCATGTTTTCAGGACAATATTTTATATTCCCTCAATAGTACCCATAGTCGCTTCCTGCGCCTTGTGGGTCTATATTTTTAATCCCATGTTCGGTCTCATGAATTCCATGTTCAGGGCATTGGGGCTGCCGCCGCAGAATTTTCTTTTCAGCCCCCGCGGGGCCGTTCCGGGCCTCGCTCTGATGGCGGTCTGGCTATCGGGTAATACGGTGGTCATATACTTGGCAGGTCTACAGGGAATTTCGCGTGAATTGTATGAGGCCGCGAATTTGGACGGCGCCGGAATATTTCAGAATTTTTTTCATATTACGCTTCCCATGATGACGCCGATTATTTTTTTCAATATGCTTATGGCAATCATTAATGCTATGCAGACTTTTAGCCAGGCCTTTATCATGACTGGCGGAGGCCCGAATAACGCAAGCCTGTTTTTATCACTCTATATTTACCAGGAAGCTTTTAAGTTTCAGAAGATGGGATACGCTGCGGCCGTGTCCTGGGTGTTGTTCCTAATGGTCGCCATTGTTGCCGGGATTGTTTTCAAGACTTCCCGCAGATGGGTATTCTATGAAAGCAGGGCGGACTAAAAAATGAGCAGGGCGAAAAAAAAGAGGCAATCCGTTGCTTGCATTTTCATGGTTCTTCTCATTCTTATTTCGATAGTGATGCTGTTCCCTTTATTTTGGCTGGTCCGCAGTTCCTTTATGACTCAGCGGGAATTAATGACGGTACCCATCAAGTGGTTCCCCGCCCATTTCAGCTTTATTAATTTCAGGGAAGTCTTCAGGCTGTCACCGTTCCATATTTATTTGTTTAATTCGGCGCTGCTGGCTTCCATTAATGTTGTCGGTCAGATTCTTTCCGCCAGTTTTATCGCTTTTGGTTTTGCCAGGCTTCGTTTTCGCTTTCGGGGTTTCTGGTTTGCCATGCTTATTTCGACAATGATGCTCCCTTATACGGTAGTCATGATTCCTCAGTTTATTTTTTGGACAAATCTCCTGAACGCCTATAATACATTTTTCCCCCTCACGTTGCCCGCGTTTTTCGGTCATCCTTTTCATGTATTTCTGGTAAGACAGTTCTATATGGGAATTCCCGATTATTACGATGAAGCAGCTCGTGTTGACGGTGCGAGTTATCTGGTAATCTATTCCAAAATTATTGTTCCCATGTCAAAGCCCGCCCTTACTTCGGTCGGGGTTTTTACCTTTGTGGGCATATGGAACGAATTCCTCGGGCCCCTACTGTATCTCGACAGGGACAATCTTAGAACTGTGTCCCTCGGCCTTACCAGGTTGGTTGGTGAGTACGGCGATATGGTGCAGGTTCAGCTGGCAGGCGCAACCTTATCCGTTATTCCGATGATAGCCCTTTTCTTTTTTGCCCAGCGTTATTTTATCGAAGGTATTACCTTTTCGGGCCTTAAAGGGTAGTTTCAGAAAACTTCTTTCATTGTAAACCGGCTCTACCTAAGGTCTTTTTAAGGTATTTGCAGTCGTATTCCAGACTGGCATACATATCTCCTTTACAGTACTCCTGTTCCACATTATACCAATCCAATCCTATCCGTTCCGAGGCGTCTATGATGCCCTTGATATCCATAATACCCCTGCCAAGTTCGGTATGCCGCAACTCAACCTTGTTAAGCTTGTCCGTAAAATGTATACTCTTAATGCGATCTTGGTATTTATAAAGAAATTTCACCGCATCCATGCCGCAGCATTCTATCCAGAAAACCTCTACCTGTAGGGAAAGGAGATCCGCGGGAACAATGTCAAACATGGTATCCAGGGGGCAGCGGCCGTCATGCTCCACAACCGACCAGTCGTGGTTGTGAAAACACAAACGTATGCCGTTCTTTTTGCACTGTTCCGCTATGCCGTAAATGGTTTCACATGCCTTGGGAAGGTTATCGTCAAAGCGCTTGTCAAAGGGAAGCCTGGTCAACACTATATACGGCGATCCGATTTCCAAATTATAATCCAAGGCTTTGCTCAATTCGTTGACCAGAGTATTCCACTGTACGTGCATACCGCTGCAGGGAAGCCCCAGGCCATCCAGCTTTTTGCGGATTTCTCTGGCAGGATCCAGCTTATCCAAAGAGATGAATTCCCCCTGCCGGAAATCTATAAACTCAATACCCTCGTAACCCATCTTAGCAAACCTTTCCATCATATAGAATATGTTGTCGTCCCGCTTGGAAAGAAGTGTTGAAATTAACTGTATACCGATTTTTCCCATGATTCCCCCAAAATTGTTTATCTTACAGGATTATGATACCAGCCTTTAAAAAATCCCGCTCGCCAATTATTGTTGAATTTGCCTCAAAAATTGCCCTGGATTCCGGACAGACTTACCGGCCCGGTAATTGGAGGGAGAAGTGCCGACGTAAGACTTGAAAAGACGGTTAAAAGTTTTCAGACTGGAAAAGCCGCAGAGATATGCGATATCGGTGATGGCCTTATCGGACTCAACAAGGCATTCCTGGGCCTGGTTTATACGGACCCTGGAAAGATAGGCATGAAAGGTCTGGCCTGTCCGCTCCTTAAAAAAGCGGGTAAAGTAAAATTTGCTTAAGGCCGCCACCTCAGCGGCTTTCTCCAATGTGATGTTGGGGTTGGCGGAATTTTCATGGATATACGAAAAGAGCCGTTCGAGGATCTGATGGTTGCTGTTCCTTCTCTCCACATCGTGGGGATGTTCTATTTGCGAAGGAATTTCCCGGAGAAATAGCAATGCTAATTCGTAAAGGCCGGCTTTAATAGCCAGATGGTATCCTTCTTTTTTTTCGATGTATTCTTTTCTGATACCAAGTAACAGTTCCTTAAGACGCTGATATACGGATCCGCCTTCTTTGAAGCTAAAAAAGGGTTTCCGGTTAAAAATCAGCATCGTTAGCTCCTGATCCCGGAGATCCGTCATGGCTTCTCCAAAAATATCAAGACCTATCTGATAGATACATAAACTGGTCTCGGCGCCGGCATCGTAGAATCCATGGATAGATCCCGGATTTACGACAACAATATCTCCCTCTTTTGATTCATAGGTTTTTCCCTCCACAGAAATACTAATTTCACCTTTCAGAACATATACCAGTTCCACCAGTTCATGCCAATGAAAGGTATAGTTCTGGAAAGTAATATCTAACAAATAAAAGGAAAAAGAGGTTTCAAATTTTAGTTTCTGGTACCACGGTTTGTTATCCATAGTACAACACTATAGAATTTAATATGATCCTAAAAATTACTCCCGCTCTTGGTGATCAGCTCCTCGTCCCGTTCGGTCAGCGGAATCTGCTTGCCCTTCACGTCGTAGATGGTCATATCCAGGGCCAGGCCGCGCAGTTCCTGTACCAGCACATTGAAGGACTCAGGAATGCCGGCGGTGGTGGAGGGCTCGCCCTTCACAATGGCCTCGTAGATCTTGGAGCGGCCGGTCATGTCGTCGCTCTTGATGGTGAGGAGTTCCTGCAGAGTGTTGGCGGCGCCGTAGGCTTCCAGGGCCCAGACTTCCATTTCTCCCAGACGCTGGCCGCCGAACTGGGCCTTGCCGCCCAAGGGCTGCTGGGTCACCAGGGAATAGGGGCCGGTGGACCGGGCGTGCATCTTGTCATCCACCAGGTGGTGCAGCTTAAGGAAGTAAATAATCCCGCAAAAGATGGGGTTCACAAAGGCCTCACCGGTCCTGCCGTCCCGGAGCACCGTTTTGCTGGTAACCGGGAGCCCCGCTTCCTTCAGCTTGTCCTCAATCTGCCCGGTGGTGGGGGACTGGAAAACCGGGGCGCTGAACCACTCGTCCAGGGT
>JAITNU010000055.1 GCA_031290325.1 Treponema sp. | reverse complement strand
CGGCTCTTTTCCATAAAACAATGCAGGTTTAATATAAACCTTTTTCATAATACAATATCTCCTTCAACATGATTTTGATGCAAAGCGCTTTTACCGGAATACAAATCAACCGATTCAATGTAATCTTTTACCCTTTGGTCTTGCCAGCAATTGCGACTTTTTTGCCATTGTTCGTAAAAAGAATCTTTGGCAAGATTACCCATCACAAATGGTGCTATGCAGTCCAACCGTATATCACCGTTTGGACGAATTATACCTCCAGACACTGGTAAATCCAATACACCTTCAAGCTGTGCTCTGTTTGACATGGAACGTTGTATCTGCATTCGTTTTGCGAACAAGTTACGCTGTTCATCAATGAGCCGCCAAAACCTGCCCCGCTGTTCATTGTTCAAAAGTAATTCTTCGTTTATTGCGCCTCTTCCGCTTGGAAATACTTCTCCGGTAATAAGCAATGAGGCACCGCAAGAATACGCAAGACGCACCATTTCAGGCAGGTCTTCTATGGTTTCAGGTTTCATAGTGTTAGCTATTGCAAGCGGAATACCCGCATCGGCAACCATCAAAGCGGCATTTACCGCTTTTTCCCAGCTTCCCGCAACCTGTCTTAACTCGTCATGTATTTTTTCAGTTGAACCGTCAATTGAAATCTGAATCCACCTGTAGCGGTATTTTTTAAGTTTTTTTATTGCGTCATTCGTCATTGAAAAACCGTTACTGATAAGCATGAAAGATGTTCCGTCATCATGCAATATATCCATTATATCGAAAAGTCCATCTCCAAGCAAAAGCGGCTCCCCGCCGGAAATAATACATTCAAAGATGCCGCCATGTTTGACAATTTCCTTCGATATTTCTTTCCAGCGTTCCACGGTCATAGCGTCAGGAGGGAGGTCGCCGGAGCGATTATAACAATGGCGGCATTTGAGATTACAACGACCTGTCAACTCAAATTGGAGCGAAAGCGGCATTGAGAAGGCGGCGGGATATGTCCCGTTTTCAATTGCCTGTTTTTGCTCGTCAGTTGCTTTTTTCTGCTGCTGCCGTTCCAAATGGAGTTGTTTTTTTAAGTATTCATCAAAATCACTCAACCAATTCTCCCATTTTTCCCGAAGCGCCGCGTATGAACGCACGGCGTCTCCGAATATTCTTGGCCTTTTTCCTGCAAGTTACCATACCACAATCACATGGTCAAGCAGATCGCACGAAATATATCCACGCAAAAAATTTACGAGGAAGAGAGCTATTAAAAATAATATTATTTCTGAAGCAAAAACAGTTATCGTGGCATAATTCTTGCATACCCACAGGGGGGATTATAGTATTATATGAAAGTATTACTAAATACCTTTTCATTTAAGTTGTTTTAATAATACTAAAATAATAAAGAAGTGTCAAGCGAAAAATCGCATATTTTTTCTTTTTTTGTAATTATCAGCCGCCTTATGTACAAGAAGAAGACAGTCCGCGGATTTACGCTGATTATAGCTTCCAATCGGTGAAAATCCGCATCCACAGACCCTTTTCTTATTCTGCGTAACATGAGATACTCATAAAAAAATGGAGGTACGATATGCCTATAGCCAATGCGATACGGGAAGCCCTGGGATCAGCATCCCTCATACGGAAGATGTTTGAAGAAGGTAATCTTCTTAAAAAACAATATGGCGCCGGTAAGGTCTTCGATTTTTCCATCGGGAACCCCGATGTAGAACCGCCTCCGGCGTTTCACCGGGTCTTCATCAAACTCGCTGAGGAAGATAAACAGGGGTCCCACGGCTACATGCCTAACGCGGGGTTTCCCGAGGTCCGGGAAGCACTGGCCCAAAAGGTGGCACGGGAACATCAGGTTACGATAGATGGGTCTCACATCATCATGGCAGCCGGTGCGGCAGGGGGGCTGAATGTGGTGTTCAAGGCCATCCTGAACCCTGGGGATGAGGTCATTGTTCCACGGCCCTATTTTATGGAATACCGGGCATATACGGGAAATCACGGGGGCCGTCTCATTGAGGTGGATACCCTCCCGGATTTCAGCCTTGATCTGGCTGCTATCAAGGCTGCCTTATCGGAGAAGACTGCGGCGGTGCTCATCAATTCCCCCCATAACCCCACCGGACGGATCTACCCTGCGGCGGCCATCGCGGAACTGGCGGCGCTTCTGAAGGCCCACGGGAAAAGTTCTGGCCGCCTCCCCTATCTGGTCGCCGATGAACCTTACCGGGAAATCGCCTACAACAACATCACGGTGCCTCCCATTCTCCCGGCGTACCCTGAATCCCTGGTGGTGAACTCTTATTCCAAGAGCCTCTCCCTGCCGGGGGAGCGGATTGGTTACATCGCGGTAAGCCCGGACCTGAGTCATAAGGACGAGGTCTTAAACGCCCTCATCTACGCTACCCGGATTTTAGGGTTTGTGAACGCCCCGGCCCTGATGCAGCGCATCGTGGCGGAGCTTACCTACGCCAAGGTGGATGTGGATGTGTATGCCCGGCGGCGGGACGCCTTTAAGCAGGTTCTGGACGCGGCAGGCATACAGTACGTTGAGCCAGAAGGTGCCTTTTACCTCTTCTGCCAGGCTCCCGGGGGCAATGACGGGGCCTTTGTGGAGCGCCTGAAGCGGCACCTCATCCTCGGGGTTCCGGGGAGTGGCTTTGGAAAACCTGGCTGGGTACGCTTCGCCTACTGTGTGGACGAAAAGGTCATCCAGGCTTCCGGGGATGCCTTTAAGCTGGCCATGGAATAGTTATTAGTTAATGGTGAAGAACATTCTCAACTAAAAACGACAAAAGAGCCTGCTTCGATGCCCAATAGTTTTTTTTCTGATATTATACGGGTCAGTCCCCGCTTCAACCTCCTGGCGAAGCTGGATATTTCTCAGGGCGGCAAGACCCTGATTATCAGCGATTTTCACATGGGCGCCGGGCGGCGGGATGATCTTGCCACAAACGGCGCCCTCCTCACCGAGATACTTGAGGGGTATTACTTTTCCGGGGACTGGAACCTGATCCTCAATGGGGACATCGAGGAATTTCAGCGGTATCCCCTCAGGGCCATACAGAACCAGTGGGCCCAGCTCTACGGGGTGTTTGACCGGTTTGCTGGGAAAAACCGGCTCTATAAAACCATCGGCAACCATGATGATGCCCTCATCTTTGAAGCGCACTATCCCTATCCCCTGTACAATGCGGTCCGGATCCACACGGGAACCATTCCGATCTATGTGTATCATGGCCATCAGTCCTCCCGGATGTACACCGACTTTAACAACTTCATCGGGGTAAGTCTGCGCTATCTTTTAAAGCCTGTGGGGATACGAAATATCTCAGGCGCCCGCAGTCCCCACCGGCGTTTCTCAGTGGAAAAAAAGGCCTATAACTTTTCCCTTAAAAACAACTGTATCTCCATCATCGGCCACACCCACCGGACGCTCTTTGAATCTCTGGGCCGGTATGATTACATCAAATTCGAGATTGAGCGGCTGTGCAGGGATTATCCTGTTTCTGGGGGACGGGACCGGGAGCGGATTGCCGCGGAGGTACAGGCCCTCAGGCGTGAATTGGGTAAACTTAAACGTTCGGAACGGCGGGATGTGCTCAGGCAGAGCCTGTACGGGGATGAACTGCCGGTGCCCTGCCTCTTTAATTCGGGAAGTGCCATCAGCAAGAAGGGGATCAACGCTATTGAGCTGGATAATGAAAGCATTGCCCTGGTGTACTGGTTTACCGAAGGGAAGGGAAAACACTTCGTGAACCGGGGCTGGTATGAGGTGGAGTCTTTCCGGGATACGGCCTACCGCCGGGTGGTGCTCAACCAGGACCGGCTTGATTACGTTACGTCAAAAATCGAGCTGTTAGGGTATCAATGATTGCTTGACGGATACCGATGGAAATACCATGATAGAAATAAGTGGAGGAAATGATAGGTGGCCGCAATTGGAAGAGAGCGGGTACTCGGTAGAGTACTGGTTTTGTTACTCCTCATCGTTGCCCTGGCAGGCGGAGGGTTAGTATGGTTTGATTATCTTAATGTAATTGATGCCAAGACGGTTTTGTCCCCCTTATATCGCTTCATTGGCCGTAACGGGCGCACCCAGGGTGTGGTTCAGGCGACTGAGGTGCTTTCCCTGGACGGGGAGCGGTTTGCCATACGGCTTGAAGCCCTGGAATTGCGTAACCTGGAACTGGAAAAACAGGAGCAGGATATGCAGAGTCGGCGGGGTGAAATCGAGCAGATGGCCCAGGAATTGGAAGAACGGCAAAAAGCGCTGGATGAACGGGAGAATTCCTTCAATGCTGTGATTCAGGAAGCCGAAACTAAAGATAGAAACGTCGAGCAAAATGCCCGGTATTTAAATGGTATGCCCCCTGAACGGGCGGTGGGTATCATTGCCGCAATGGGCGATCAGGATGTTATCGACGTGTTCCGGAAGACCGAAGCGCTTGCGCAAGCAGAAGGGACTGCATCTATCGTGTCCTATTGGCTGTCGCTCATGCCCCCTGAACGGGCGGCGGAGTTGCAGCGAAAGATGGCGACAAGACCTTCTAGTCTCAACTAGCGCATCCCGGTTCCTCCGGAATTAACTGATAAGGAGGCCGGGATTTATGTATGTATCCCCCCAAAATTTACAGGATATTCCCAGAGATCCAGGTGGGAAACCCCTATCAACCAAGGGGGTTACCGCAAAATCCCTTAAAAACGACCGGCTGGGGGTGTTTGCCAAGCTCCTTGAGGGATTGGTCCGGAATCCAAAACAAGGCCCCGGTAAGACCGGACAGGACCCTGGTCCTAAGGGCCGCAAGCAGGGGGAAAAAAAACTGGCCGTCGCCTTGGACGAAAAGGCCGTAAAAAAAGCGGGGACTGGACCGGATCGTTCCAGGCGCTTCCCCGGTGAAATGCCCGTGTTGGAAGCGGGTCTTGGGGTCGCTGCCGAACCGGTTCAAAAGGCGCCTTCTGTTTCCCGCCGTTTAGATTCCAAGACGCAAAACACGGGGCTTTCCCTTCAAAATGCATCGGTAAAGACAAAAACAGCGGTCCCTCCTGGGGAAACGGCCCAGACCGGTCTCAAGGCCGAGGTGAAAAATGGGGCATATACCGGCACGGCCCAGGAGGTACTCAAAGCCGATGATCGAAACCCAAAGGGGCGGAAAACTGCTGAAAAAGAAGGGGGGCCTCGGCTTACCGCTGGCAACGCCCAGAAGAAGGATACTCCCCAGGTTGTCCTGCAGGCCCGGGAAGTGCCGGGGGATACGGGTCGCGCCAAGGTTGCGGATGCCAAGACCCGGGATAAACGCCGGGAACGGCTGGAAGTGCAGGATCTGCGTTCCCGGGAAACCGTTGCCCCTGATGGGGAACTGAAAGGCGCCGGGGACTTAAGTCCGGTGGTGGGTGCTCATGAGACTGAACTCCTGGTGGAACTTCCTTCGGAACCAAGAACGTACAGCGAGAGCGATATCCCCGGAGATAAGCGTCCTGCCCAGGCTTTCGAGGATATTCTGGCCCGGGAACTGCATGAAAATCTGAACGGGGATATCGTGCGTCAGGCCTCGGTTGTGTTACGAGATGCTGGAGCCGGAACTATTCGCTTATCCCTCCGGCCAGAATCTTTAGGAAGTGTAAAGATACGTCTTGAAATGGCCGAAAACAAGATAACAGGGCACATTATCGTGGAAAGCGAAGAGGCCCTCCGGGCATTTGAACGGGAAGTACATTCCCTGGAACAGGCCTTTAGGGATTCGGGTTTTGGTGAGACCAGCCTTGATACGGCCCTTGCTTCCGGTACGGGTACCGGAGGAGAAGGAACGGATTGGCAAGGGGGAGGCGAGGCCGGGTTCTTTTCGGAACGGTTCGCTGCTTCCCAGTATGCCCTGGATGAGGAATCAGGGGTATACCCTGAGCAAAACGGCGATGTAACGGGACGGATCCGGCAGGATTATATCCCAATCAATATGTTGGCATAGGAGTAAAGGGAGTATGGCGCTTCAGGCAATGCTTAGTGTACAGGAAAAGGCGGATATCGCCCAAATTGTCAAGGAACACAACGGTACGATAAACCAGGGCAAAAATCCTCAGCAGAATCTGGGGAAGGATGATTTTTTAAAACTCCTTATCACCCAGCTCTCCTATCAGGACCCAACGGCTCCCATGGAGGATAAGGAATTCATCGCCCAAATGGCCCAGTTTTCTGCCTTGGACCAGATGACCAGTGTGGCCAATGATTTTTCCCGGCTCAACCAGATGCTTGCGGGTAATGAGGCGATAGGGGCCTTGGGAAAAGGCGTGGAACTGGTGGCTGGGGATGAACTGGTTCAGGGTACGGTTAAAGCGGTAACCCGTGGCACTGCCCCGGAGGTGCTGGTCAATGGTACCTATTATCAGTGGGACCAGGTAACAAAGGTATTTGAGGAGTAACGCGATATGATGCGGTCATTGTTTTCTGGTGTGTCGGGACTTCAGAATCATCAAACCCGGATGGATGTGATTGGTAATAACATAGCCAACATCAATACTACGGGCTTTAAAAAAGGACGGGTCAATTTTCAGGACCTGCTCTATCAACAGTTGCAAGGCGCTTCCCGTCCGACTGACGAGATTGGGGGGGTAAACCCCAAAGAAGTGGGCCTGGGCATGTCCATCGCTGCCATTGATACGATCCACAATCAGGGATCCCTCCAGTCCACCGGCGTGGGCACGGACCTGGCTATCCAGGGCGCGGGCTTTTTCATCCTGAAAGACGGGGCTAATTCTTTTTATACCAGGGCTGGGGCGTTTAACCTCGATGAGAACGGCACCCTGGTGAATCCTGGCAATGGGATGCGGGTCCAGGGCTGGATGAGCCAGGAAGTGGACGGCGTCCCGATGCTGAATGTTTCGGGAGAAGTGGAAGACCTCATCATCCCCGTGGGTTCCAAGGACCCTGCCAGGGCGACGGCGACGGTCAACTTCGCCTGTAACCTGGATAAACGGACCCCGGTCATACCCGCCGAAGGCGCTTCTGCCCTGGAACGTGCCAGCGGGACCTGGAATACCTCCATTAAGGTCTACGATACCTTTGGGGTCGAACATACCTTAGAGGTAACCCTGACCCGTAGTCAGGACCCGGAGGCCCCGAACAGTTGGAATGTGGCGGTGAATGTGGACCCTGAAAACGAGGAGGGTACCAATGTGGCGGTTGGCCTCGGTGAGGCGGCTCCTGCGGCCGGGGAGGCTGCGAACTTTACGATAAACTTTTCCAATAGCGGCACCCTGGTGAGCGCCGTAGACGCTGCGGGAAACGAATCCGGCGGTGCAGGGAATGTGCTCATGAACGTGGCCTATGATGTACCGAACACGGTTCCTGATGAAGACGGTGCCCCAATACGGCAGCAATTCACCATGAACCTGGGAACAGTGGGGGGCTTTGTCAATTCCATGACCCAGTTCGCTGAGGCGAGTTCTACCAAGGCGATCTCTCAGGACGGGTATACCATGGGGTACCTTGATAACTTCAAGATAGCCCAGAGCGGGGTCATTACCGGGGTGTATTCCAATGGCACGAGCCGGACCCTGGGGCAGATTGCCCTGGCCAGTTTTACCAACCAGGGGGGGCTTGAAAAATCCGGGGATAGTAACTTTGTGGTTTCCAATAACTCAGGGGAGGCCAATATCGGGCCTTCGGGCATAGCGGGCAAAGGCAAACTCATCTCAGGATCCCTGGAAATGTCCAACGTGGACATGGCCGAGCAGTTTACTGACATGATCGTTACCCAGCGTGGGTTTCAGGCAAATTCCCGGACCATACAGACGGCGGATCAGCTCTTGCAGGAACTTCTGAGCCTTAAACGGTAGGTCCTGAATGATTAAAGTAACCAGGCTTAACGGCACTGAATATTACGTCAACCCTCATCAGATTGAATCCATTGAAGTTAAGCCGGATACTAATCTGCTCATGTTGTCGGGGAAGCATTTGATCGTCCTTGAAAAAGTGCCCGAGGTACTAGAACGGATCATTGAATACCGCCGGCAAATTGGTGCCTTTAAAAATGAGGAGTGATTAATTTATGAATCTATCTACCATAATTGGATTGGTGGGTTGTTTTGCCATGACCATCATGGCAATCTATACCTCGGGGGGTTCCATACTGACCTATATGGACCTTGCCTCCTTCTTTATGACGGTGGTGGGTTCTTATTTGGGGCTTTTTACCTTTTGTAGTATTCCCGAAGCATTAGGTGTTTTCGGCACCATGGGGCTTGCCATGAAGATCCCCCGTTTCAACGAACAGGAAGTAATCAAGCGGCTTCTGGCCTTTTCGGAAAAGGCCAGACGGGAGGGCCTCCTCGCCCTGGAAGAAGAACTGGAAGATCTGGACGACGAATTTATGAAGAATGGGATGCGCCTCGTGGTGGATGGTACCGAAGGGCCTATTATCAGGGAGCTTCTTGAAAGTGAACTGAACCAGATCCAGGATCGGCACAGCGGTAAAATCGCGGTTGTCAACATGTGGGGTACCCTGGGTCCGGGACTTGGGATGTTGGGAACCGTCGTTGGTCTCATTGCCATGTTGAAAAACCTGGAGGATAAAAGCGCCCTGGGACCCAACATGGCGGTCGCCCTTATCACCACCCTCTATGGAGCCATGATTGCCAACCTGATCATGATTCCTCTTTCAGGGAAGCTCAAAACCCGGGATGCCATGGAAACCAAGGTAAAGGAAATGATCATTGAGGGGATTCTCTCTATCCAGGCCGGAGAAAACACCCGGGTCTTGCAGACGAAGCTCCTTGCATACCTGACTCCAGGGGATCGTAAAGCGGCGCAACAGGCATCGGGGCTGGAGTAACATCATGGCACGGAAAAAAAAAGAAGATGAAGGGGTAAAAGGAGACTGGATCGTAACCTATTCCGACATGGTTACCCTCTTGCTCTGCTTCTTTGTTGCCCTGTTTGATACAACTGAGGCGGATCCCGCGGAAATGGCGGCCTTTATTTCGGCGATATCCAATCTCGGCATGGGCGCTTCAACGGGCGGAAATACCATATCCAGCGGTAAGAGCGCTGAACTGGGCAATACCATCATGTCACTGCCTTCTATGGACAAGGGCCGTTCTCTGGGTGCTGCGCTGCAGAAGGCGGTGAGTCTTTTTAATCCCGAAGTCAAAACCAAAACGATAAAGATAACCCAGGACGAACGGGGGCTTATCATCAGTTTTGCTTCGGATGCTTTTTTTAACCCTGCCAGTGCGGTCATTAACATAGAAAATACCAGGGCGATGCTCCTGCGTTTGGGGAGTCTCTTGAATTCCGAGGAGGTGCGGGGCAGGAAATTCAGGATAGAAGGCCATACCGACTCGATTCCGGTGGACCCCCGGGAGGGGCTGTGGGAATCGAACTGGGAGCTTTCTACTGCTCGATCCATAGCGGTACTCCATTATCTCACCGATATTGGGGTTGAAGAAAAACGCTTCCAGGTGGCGGGTTTTGCCGATACCATGCCGGTAAGCACTAATGAAACGGCAGAAGGCCGGGCCTATAACCGGCGGGTTGATGTCATTATCCTTGATGAGGGCCATTTATAGTGTGCGGTATACACGCTATGGTAATATAGAAATAAGGATTTGGAGGTAGCATGGCTGAAAATAATGAAGACCTTACTATGGAGAGTGGCGAATCCCCGGAAGAAGGGGGTGTCTCTACTAATAAAAAGAAGGCTTCCGGCTTAATCGCGTTATTGCCCAGTTTGCTCAAATTTGTAGCTATCGGGCTTGGGGCGTTAATATTGATCGTAACCATTGTGGTCATTACGTTTAGTATTCTCAATAAGGGGGGAAAATCCCAGACCCTGGTCCCGGAAAATTCCCCTTATCTGGGGACTAAGCCCCAGTATTCCATGTTTACTGCCATCGGCTCAATACGGACCCGTACCCAGGATCCAACCCCCTATGCGGTGGTGGTGGATATGATCATCGGGTACGATCTCAATGATAATGCCGCCGCAACGGAATTAACTGGCCGGCTGTATGAACTGCGGGATTTTGTGCGGAGTTATTTCAATGGTAAACTCGCCGTGGATTTGCGGCCTGAAAATGAAGCGCAACTGAAACAGGATATCATAGAATATCTCAATACCAGGTTGCTTAATACGGCAAAAGCCCGGATAATTCTGTTTAACCAGCTTGATGTCATGGAAATGTGAGGTATTGACGTGAGAAGGGTGTTTTATCAGGAAGGGCTTCCTTCTCACGGCGAAGTGTTTGTAAAATTTTTATCAATTAGGGGGGTCCTTAATTGAAATTTCATAAGAAGTGGTTTATACTTCCTTATATTAGGGAGTATAAAGTTAAAACCTGATAAATACATAAATTGGAGGAGCCGGATATTTTGAAAATGTCCGGGGAAGACGGGTATGACCGAAGTTCTGTCCCAGGATGAAATTGATCAATTACTTACCGCGATAAATGCCGGAGATACCGAGGCGGATGATTTTAAGCCCACCGCGGATACCCGTAAAATCAAGATATATGATTTTAAACGGCCCGATAAATTTTCTAAGGAACAGATCCGTACGGTCTCGATTATGCACGAGACCTTTGCGCGTTTAACCACCACGAGCCTTTCCGCCCAGCTTCGCAGCATGGTTCATGTTCATGTGGCGTCGGTAGATCAGCTTACGTACGAGGAATTCATCAGATCTATTCCGACGCCAACCACCCTCGCGATTATTAACATGGATCCCTTGAAAGGAAACGCCATCCTGGAAATTGATCCGGCCATAACCTTTTCCGTCATTGACCGTCTGTTTGGCGGTAGCGGTGAGGGCGCCAAGGCCCAGCATGAGTTGACGGATATCGAGACCTCGGTTATGGAGGGGATCATTGTCCGGATCCTGGGGAACATGCGGGAAGCCTGGACCACGGTCATTGATTTGCGGCCCCGTCTGGGCCAGATCGATACGAACCCCCAGTTTGCCCAGATAGTACCCCCCACGGAAATGGTGATCCTGGTTACCCTGGAAACCAAGGTGGGGGATGTGGAGGGGATGATGAACTTCTGCATACCCTATCTGACGATTGAACCGATAATCGGGAAACTTTCTGCCCAGTTCTGGTATTCTTCGGTGCGCCGGGGAACTACCACAGAAAATCTTAATATCCTCAAGGAAAAGCTCGCAACCGTCGATGTTAATGTAGTAGCCGAAATAGGGCAAATACAGGTACCGGTCAGGGATGTGCTTGCCCTCCAGATTGGGGATGTGGTATGCCTTTACAATACCCGTGTAGGGGACCCCTATTCCCTTAATATCGGTAATAAAAAGAAATTTCTCTGCCGGCCCGGGGTTATTGGCAAGAAAATGGCGGTACAGATTATTAAAAAGACCGCGGAACTTGAGCAGGAAGATTTTGAAGAACTCACATCTGATGAGGAGGAAGAACTATGAGCGATAGCGCTCTTTCGCAGGCTGAAATTGACGCATTATTATCAGGTGGAGATGCTCCCGGTGGTGTGGCGGTCGCACCGAGGGGTTCTGAAGAGGATCGGACGGTATTGCAGAATTTCCTGTCTGCCACGGTTAATGCCTTGTCTTCCACCCTCGCAGGGTCCATAGAAAATGCCACCCTGAAGGGACCTGAGGTATCTTTTAGCAACCAGGATGTCCTCCAGGAGCAGCTCCCTGATATGGTTACGGTGGTTAAGGCGGATTTCAGTTCCGGGTTTCCTGGTGAGCACATGTTTATCCTGCCGGAGGATGCGGCCAGGGCAATCGCCGGTCTTATGCTTAAAACCGAGGAAGATGAAATCAAGATGGATGATATGACCCTGTCGGTCATCGGTGAGGCAGGCTCCCAGCTCGTGGGTTCCCTGATTACCGGCCTGACCAATAAGACCGGGAATAAATCCATTGCTTCGATTTCTCCAGAGGCGGTTAATATGCCTAGGGCCACGGCTCCGTTGCCGGGGAGTGATTTTCCGGTTGCCTGCTATCAGCTTGATCTGGGAGATGGAAAAACGCGGCAGCTCTGGGAGGTCTTTGGTTCCGGTGTTGCGGCAGGTATCGCTCATGCCCTCAAGGGAGGAAGCGCCCCGGCGCCTTCCCGGGGGGCTGCTATGGGTTCAATGAATAGCATGATGGGAGGAATGCAAGGTATGGGAAGTACACCCGGTGGAGGGATGGGATCAGCTAACGTACAAAATGTACAATCAGTTCAGTTCCCGAATCTCATGCCCCACCCTACTGCTCAAGAGCATGGAAATATCGGTCTTATCATGGATGTTTACATGGAAATGACCGTGGAATTGGGGCGTACCAAGAAACTCATCAAAGAAATTTTGGGGATGGGAGAAGGTACGATCATAGAGCTAGATAAACTCGCCGGTGAACCGGTGGATATCTTGGTGAATCATAAGCTCATTGCCAAGGGAGAAGTGGTGGTCATTGACGAAAACTTTGGCGTCAGGGTTACGGAAATTGTTTCTCCCATGGAACGGGCGAATACATGAACTAAACTTTATAGCATTCTGTTGTACAGGGGAGGGGAAACTGGGACCGTTTCGTATCATAGTAGCCGTAATTTTAATAGGCGGTTTGTTTAGTGACGGGGGTGCCGGATTATCCGCTCAAACCCAAAGCGAAGGGCTTCCCGGTCGTGAGGGGGAGCGTGCCATAGTCCTGGGGGAACCGGCGGCGGTTCCGCTACAAGGAGGGGCGTCGGTTTTTTCAATCCTCCGTATGATTCTGGTGCTTGCCTTAGTCGCTGTGGCAATTTATGGGATTGTCTTTTTTTTAAAACGGATTTCCCGGCCCCCGGAACAGAAGAACCCTCATCTCAAGGTGCTTGCGCGGGTTCATGTTGGGGCAGGTGCTTTTGCTGCCGTAGTAGCGGTTGGTTCCAAGGCGTGGCTCGTCGGGGCCAGTGAAGGGGGAGTTTCCCTCATATCGGAGTTAGGGGATCAGGAAACAATAGATGCCATGCTGCTTGATGAATCCCGTAAAAATGCTGAAATGGGAACAGCAAAGTTGTTTGATTTTTCACAGATGCTGCGCCGCTTGGGAGGAGGAGCGGTTCCGGACACCCAGGGTATTAAAGCGGAAAATGTTCGTAAACGCCGGGAAAGGCTGCGGGGGCTTTAGATGAAATATGCCAGGCTCGCGGGAATGGTTTGTCTTTTTTTCCTTCCGGTTCTGCTTTCGGCTCAAACACCCGGGTTCCCGGATATGGCAAGTCCGGGAACCATGAATATTCCGCAGCCTGCTGCAAGCCCGGTGATTCCCTTTGTTGACCTCACGGTCAGGAACCCTGAAACCGGCCAGGAAGTTGCCTTTTCCCTCCAGCTCCTCCTGCTCATTACGATGCTTTCCCTGGCCCCGAGTATCCTCATCCTGATGACTAGTTTTCTCAGGATTTCCATTGTGCTGGATTTTGTTAAACGGGCGCTGTCCCTTCAGCAGGTTCCGCCGAATCAGGTCCTCATGGGTATATCCCTCTTTTTGACTATCTTTATCATGTGGCCAACTTTTGAAACGATCTACACTGGCGCCTTTAAGCCCCTGGCAGATGGTGCTATCTCCGTGGAAGAGGCATACCAGGTAGCCGAAGAGCCAATGCGTCTCTTCATGTATAGTCAGATGCGGGCAAACCCGAATACTATCAGGCTGTTCATGGCCATGCGGGGACTTGACCGTCCTGAAACCCTGGCGGATGTGCCCACCTATGTGCTGATCCCTGCGTTTATTCTCAGTGAATTAACGATTGCCTTTAAGATAGGCATACTCCTCTTTATTCCCTTTATTGTTATCGACATGGTGGTGGCCAGTGCTCTCATGTCCATGGGGATGATCATGCTGCCTCCGGTGATGATCTCCATGCCTTTCAAGCTTATCCTCTTTATTTTGGTTGACGGGTGGGGGCTGCTGACGGACCAGTTGGTTCGTTCTTTTGGATAGGGGAGTAGATGAGTATCGGTGAAATTACCACCCTCATGCGGGGGGGTATCATGGAAGTGTTGCTCCTGGCAACGCCTATGCTGTTTTCCGCCCTCATCGTGGGGCTGGTGGTGGCTATTCTGCAGGCGACTACTTCCATTCAGGAACAGACCCTCACCTTTGTTCCCAAGGTGCTGGCTATACTCCTGGTACTGGCCCTCCTGGGGGGGTGGATGTTTTCTTCTCTGGGGGATTATACGATCCAGCTCTTCAACATGATCCCGGACATGGCGCGATAGGGGAATGTATGGATAGGGCAATGTTAGACGAAATCCTGAAAGCGGCTCCGGCCTTTCTCCTCATCGCGGTTCGGGCCTTGGCCATGATTGAGACGTCCCCGCTCCTCTCCTCCGACGCGATTCCCCAGGTGGCAAAGCTGGCCCTGGCGGGGTTTGCCGCGTATACGGCCTTTCCTTCGGCCCTGGTGAGGGGTTGGGATCTGGCCCCCTATGGCCTTAACTTCCTGTTCCTCGTGATCGGCGAGGGGATCATCGGTATCATCCTGGGCTTTTTCCTCACCATCATCTTTTCGTCCTTTTCCACTGCAGGCCAGTTTTTTTCTCTCCAGATGGGCTTTGGGGCCTCTGAAACCTTCGACCCCCTCGCGCAAGTGGAAAACCCCCTCATGGGCCAGTTCCTCAACACCGTGGCCATGCTGGTTTTTCTGTCGATTGGCGGATTTCAGGAACTCTTCCTCGGCGGCTTCTGGCGTTCCCTGCAATCGATCTCTATCATAAGCCTCGTGGAAGGCCGGGAAGCGGTGGTGGGGATGCTCCTGGGCGGGCTTTCCCGGCTTTTTATGGATGCCATCGTCATGTCCATGCCTATCCTGGGCACCCTGTTCCTCACCTCCCTTGCCACCGGCCTTATTTCCAAGGCTGCTCCCCAGATCAACATCCTTGCCGAAGGGTTTCCCATATCCATCACCGTGGCCTTCCTCCTCATCTTTGCCACTATGCCCTTTATGGTAGAGGCCTTCAGCCGCGTGCTTGCCGCCGGGTTTCAGTCTATCGAGGATCTGTATATGCAGATCGGCCAACAGATTGGAGGAGGAGTATGAGGGAGGAGTTAGGGGTGATCCCGGCTATAGATCTCCAGTGGTTCGCCGCTGAGGATGAGGGGCGTACTGAGGAACCCTCGGAATATAAGATCCAGCGGGCACGGGAGGATGAGGGACGGGTTGCCAAGAGTCAGGAATTCATCGGCGCTTTGGTGTTGCTCTTTCCCACCCTCATGATCTTCTTCCTTGCCCCCTTCATGCTCAGGACCTGTGTGGAAATGGTGCGCTTCTTTCTGCTCCGTGTGGGTGAACTGGATCCGATTACCGACAGGCTCCTGGGGGGAATGGTTTTGTCCTATTATATACGGCTGGCCCTGCCCATCATTATTATGGCCCTGATAGCGGCTATTTTCTCCAATTTGGTCCAGACCGGGTTCCTGTTTACCACTAAGCCCCTGATGCCGAATTTTTCTAAGATCCTCCCCCATTTCGGACGGTATTTCCAGCGTACCCTCTTCTCGGCAGAAGGGGTGTTTAATTTTTTTAAGTCCATTGTCAAAATGGCGATTATTGGTATGGTGGCGTTTTTTCTGATTCGTTCCAAGATACGGGAACTGGCAAACCTGCAAAACGCGGGCTTGTGGCTGGGGTTCAGCACCGTGACCTCCCTGGCGGCGAAGATGCTCATCATGTCGGCCCTCCTCCTCCTCCTCCTCTCGATTCCAGACTATATGTTCCAGCGCTGGCAGTACCGGGAATCCCTCAAGATGACCAAACAGGAGGTGAAGGAAGAACGGAAGATGTATGAGGGCGACCCCTATGTCAAGTCCCGCCTGCGCAGCCGTATGCGGGAGCTGATGACCCAAAACATGGCGGTCAATGTGCCCAAGGCCGATGTGGTCATCACCAACCCGACCCACTTCGCCGTGGCCCTGGAATATAACCGGGAAAACATGGCGGCTCCCCAGGTTACCGCCAAGGGGGAAGATGAGATGGCCTTTAGAATCCGCCGCCTCGCCCAGGATAATAACGTTCCTATTGTCGAAAATAAACCCCTGGCCCGGGCCCTCTATGCGGAAACCGAAGTTGGGGATATGATACCAGAAGCCTATTGGGAAGTGGTGGCCCTGGTCTTGAGTAAAGTGATGCATATTAATGAGGAACGTCGGAACGCGCAGAACCGTGGGGCGTGATCTGGCGTATTCTTGGTATGAGGAGTATACTGTATAGAGGAATTTATAATGAAGGAGCTATGGCAACTAAAGCGAATAATACAAACAATGTGACGAATATTATGGGGAATTCCCGGGATCTGTTTATTGCCCTTGCGGTAGTGGTGGTGGTGATCATGCTCATCGTCCCCCTGCCCACGGTATTGCTGGATACCTTCATGGCAATGAACATGGTACTTGGGCTCCTCATCCTTCTTATTGTGCTCTATACCAAGAAGGCCACTGATTTCAGTGTGTTTCCGACAATACTCCTCGTGGTTACCGTCTTTGGCCTGGCCCTGAATGTGTCCTCCACCCGGCTCATCCTGACCCAGGGGGCAGACTTTGACGGACGGATGATCCGGGCCTTCTCCTCCTTTGTGGTCGGTTCCGGCGGGACCGAGGGCCTGGTGGTGGGGTTCATCATCTTCATCGTGATCATCGCGGTGCAGGTGGTGGTCATCACCAAGGGGGCCACCAGAGTGTCCGAAGTCGCCGCTCGCTTTGCCCTGGACGGCCTGCCGGGGAAGCAGATGGCTATTGAGGCGGAGTTCAATTCTGGGGCTATCACTGAGGAAGAGGCCCGGTCCCGCAAACAGGACCTCCAGCAGGAAGTGGATTTTTACGGTGCCATGGACGGTTCCAGTAAATTTATCTCCGGGAATGTTAAGATCGGTATCTTCATTACCGCCATTAATATTCTTGGGGGGATCATCATCGGGGCTGCCATTCATGGGGAGCCTATAGCTCAGGCTGTTGAAACCTATATCTCCTTTTCCATTGGGGATGGCCTTCTGTCCCAGTTTCCGGCCCTCCTCATATCCACTGCCACCGGTATTGTGGTTACCCGTTCTGTTTCAAACGGCACCCTGGGGGAGGATGTGGCGATTCAGTTTACCCGGGATGCCCGGATCTACTGGATCGGCGCCTTTGTGCTCCTGGGTTTTGCCCTGCTCCCGGGCTTCCCCTGGTATGTACTCATCCCTATGGCGCTGCTTTTGGGCCTTTTGGCCTTTAAACTTGGACAGACCCAGAAACGGAAAGCGCAGTTTAATGACATGATGGCCGCTTCTGCGGATCCAAAGAAGCCCAAGGAGGATACGGGGGAAATGTCTCCGGTGGTGCCCTTGGATGCCCTGTCCCTGGAATTGGGATATGGGCTTATTCCCCTGGTTGATAAGGATAAGGGAGCGGAACTGCTGGAACGGGTACAGGGGGTCCGCCGGCAATCGGCTCTGGATCTGGGCCTGGTCATCCCCAAGATCCGGATCATCGACAATATGCTCCTTGAGCCTTCGGAATACTGTTTCAAGATTCGGGGAGTCGATGTGGGCCAGGGAAAGATACGGATGGGGTATTACCTCTGTATCAATCCCGGCACAGTACGGGAGGAGCTGCCTGGGGAAAAGACCCGGGACCCTGCCTTCGGGCTTCCGGCCATCTGGATCTACGAGGATAGACGGGACGAGGCCGAACGGGCCGGGTACACCGTGGTGGATCCTCCCTCGATAATCGCCACCCATTTGACGGAGATCATCAAACGTCATGCGTCGGAAATCCTGGGCCGCCAGGAAACCCAGGCGATCCTCGATACGCTGAAAAAGGAATATCCGGCGGTGGTGGATGAGGTCCTGGGTCAGAAGGCCCTGAGCCTCGGGGAAATTCAAAAGGTCCTCCAGGGGCTGCTGCGGGAACAGGTCTCCATTCGTAACATGGTAACGATTCTGGAGGCAGTGGCGGATTTTGCCCCGGTTACCCGGGATATCCGGTTCCTGACTGAAAAGGCCCGGCAGGCCCTGGGCAGACAGCTCTGCCATCGTTATATTGATGAAGACCGGGTACTCCATGTATTAACCATCGATCAGGGTCTGGAACAGAAGATCATTGAAAGCCGGGTGGAAATCGCTGCAGGGGTCATGTCGGCCTTGGACCCGGCAGTCCAGAATGCCTGGATAAAGGCCCTGTCCCGTTCGGTGTCCGCTATGCAGGAGCATGGCTGGTTCCCGATTATCCTCTGTTCTGAGCAGGCCCGCTACCTTGTTAAGTCCTCCACAGAGCGGGAATTGCCGGAATTAGTAGTCCTTTCGGTTCATGAGATCGTTTCAGATATTACGCTGGAACAGGTGGGGGTGGTCAGGTTGGACCGTTAAGGAGTAAACATGGAGTATTTTATCGAACAGGCCCTAACCTATACCGAATGTCTCAATAAAATCCGTATGAAGTACGGAGATCGATATACAATACTCTATCATAAGAATATCCGTATGGGAGGATTTCTGGGGCTTTTTGCCAAAGATGGGGTGGAAGTTACCGGGTTTACCTCAAATAACATCATAAAAAATGTGAATTCTCTGGCGCTTTCCAGTGCAAGCCCTCCCGGCCCGATAGGAACTCAAGCCTTCACCACGCCGGCGGATCCCCGGAAACCCCTTGATTTTGAGGAAGAAAAGAAGAAGGTCATTGCTGCAGCCAACCGGGGGGATCCGACCCTGCAAATGGTCTTGAGCGAGGTTCGTACCCTCAAGGAAAAGATCGAGGCCAACGCAGTGGGCGGTTCCCCCAGTGAAGAACATCCCACCTTGGACCGTATCGAGGAAATCCTCACGCTGAATGATTTTTCACCTCCCTATTGCCAGAACGTTCTGGATCGTATCAAACGGGAATTTTCCCTGGATGCCCTCAATAAGTATGAAGCGGTGCAGGATCGGGTGCTGGAGTGGATCGGTGAGAGTATCATCCTCTACAAGGAGGATAAATTCCAGCGGCGACCCCGGATCATGGCCCTGGTCGGACCCACGGGGGTGGGTAAGACGACGACCATCGCCAAACTGGCCGCTATTTTCGGGATTGGGAATTCGGGGAGACGCCCCCTTTCAGTGCGGATGATCACCACCGACGCGTTCCGAATCGGCGCCAAGGCACAGATAGAAGCCTATGGCAATATCATGGCCCTGCCGGTTTCCTATGTGGAAGACTACGACGATCTTAAAAAGACTATAGCCCAGTATTCCGATGGGGTGGACATGATCCTCGTGGATACCATCGGGAAGAGTCCCCGGGATTCGGTGAAACTGGGGGAGATGAAGCAGCTTTTGGATGCCTGTGGAACTCAGGCGGAGCTGTACCTGGCGGTGGCGGCTACTACTAAATCCAGTGATTTAAAGGAAATTTTACGGCAGTTTGAACCATTTAATTACCGCTCGGTGATCATCACGAAACTGGATGAAACCATACGGGTAGGCAATGTGATTAGCGCCCTTTCAGAACGGGGGAAATCAATATCATATATTACCGATGGACAGAAGGTTCCCAGCAATATACAGAAGGCTACAATCGTTCGTTTTCTTATTAATCTTGAGGGCTTCCATGTCAATAGGGCAAAGATTGAGGGGCGATTTCCCAGTGATGAAGCCGAACAAATTCAATGGAGATAAGCAATGGAAGACCAGGCTGAAAAACTACGGGAGTTAATGCGTAAACAAAATGTTTTTCAGGAGACTTCGGCAAAACCCAAGGAACCGAAAAAAAACCGGATCATTACGGTCACCAGCGGTAAGGGGGGGGTGGGAAAAACCAATGTCTCGATCAACATGGCCCTGGCCTATGCGCGGCTGGGTAAAAAGGTAGTGGTCATGGATGCGGATTTGGGGCTTGCCAATGTGAATGTGATGCTCAACATTATCCCCAAGTTTACCCTGTACCATCTGATGCGTAAGCAGAAAACCATGAAGGAAATCCTTGTGGAAACCGAGTACGGCATTTCCATTGTCGCAGGAGCATCGGGGCTTTCCATGATTGCCAATCTTCCTGAAGATGAACGGCAGTATTTTATTGATGAACTGGAATCCCTTTCCGGTGCGGATATCATTATCATTGATACCAGCGCAGGGGTTTCCAGCAATGTCCTCGATTTTATCGCCGCTGCGGACGATGCAGTGATCGTTACA
Source organism: Treponema sp. (assembly GCA_031290325.1). Classification (GTDB taxonomy): domain Bacteria; phylum Spirochaetota; class Spirochaetia; order Treponematales; family Breznakiellaceae; genus JAITNP01. The sequence goes on along the minus strand of JAITNU010000055.1, from coordinate 12,954 downwards.
ACCCCGGAACCTACGGCTATCACCGATGCCTACGGTATCACCAAGATCATCGCGACAGAGATGATGGAAACGCTGAACATGGGACTTAAGCTTGTGGTAAACCGGGTACGGAGTGTTACGGAGGCAAATAAAGTGGCAGATAGGATGACCCATATTGCCGGTCAATTCTTAAACATCAAGGTGGATTACCTGGGCTTTATTTACGATGATCCCCTGGTTTCTCAGGCGGTTTTGCGGCAGAAACCCTTTATGGTCATCGACCCTAAGTGTAAGGCTTCCATCTGTATCCAGCATATTGTGGAACGGATGGAAAAGACTGAACCCCGTAAAACCGGTGGCTTCGGGAATCGGCTTTGGCGGCTTCTGGGCCGGGTATGAAAGGTTGCCAACGTGTTTAATGTAACGGTCAATGCTATTGCCGGAGGGGTCGCGTTTATCCTTTCGTTCCTGATCGGGATCATAAGTGGGAGCACCTTCTTCATTATCCTGATTCGGGCTTTGTTTTGTGGAGCAGGTTTTTTTGTCCTGGCCTGGGGCGCCCAGGCCCTGGTCAGCCGCTTCTTACCGGAACTACTCAATGAGGAGGGTGAAGGAGGTCCTGGCTCCCAGGTGGATATTACGGTAGAGGATGCGGGGATCGTCCGGGGTGAGCCGCCCCTGGCAGCAGGTCTGGACCAGAACGCTGAGAATGCATATACTAAAAGAGAAGTGGTAGCGGAACAAGCTGCTCCTGCCGATTTTGTGCCTGTTTCGCCGGTACGGCCTGCTCAAAGCGCGGCTAATCCGGTGGATACACTCCCGAATCATGAATCCATGGAGGGCACGTTTCATCAGGACGATGATCACTATGAAACAGAGGGAGTATCGGAAGCTCCTATTTTAAAAAAATCGCGGGGTACGGGTAAGGTCGAGGATCTGGTAAAGGTTGATCCCAAGATCATGGCCGCCGCTATACAGACCATATTAAAGCGATAATAAAGGGATAGACTATGGGGAATGTCCCCCTGGAACAAAAAGCAGAAGAGGTACTCTGGCATGAATACCGCCAGGGCCGGGATTCAAAAATACGGGAAACTTTTATAAAACAATATGCCCCTTTGGTGAAGTATGTGGCCGGTAAAGTCGCAATTGGTATGCCCCACAATGTTGAGTTTGAGGATCTTGTGGGATTTGGTGTTTTTGGTCTCTTAGATGCCATTGAAAAATTTGATCCCGAGAAGGGGGTTAAATTTAAAACCTATGCGGTAACCCGGATACGAGGGGCTATCTTTGATGAACTCCGTTCCATTGATTGGGTTCCCCGGTCAGTACGGCAAAAGACCAGGGAAGTAGAGGAAGCCATTGGATCCTTGGAAGCCCAGTTGGGAAGAACCGCGACGGATCAGGAAATCGCCGGTTCCCTGGGCATGAAGGAAGATGAGTACCTTAAAACCATGATGAAAATATCCGGCACTTCGGTGCTTTCCCTGAATGATGTGTGGTTTTCAGGGGATGAAAATGATAAGGTCTCTATTGGGGATAGTATCGAGTCTCCTGCCAGTCTCAATCCTGATGTCATTGTGGAGAAAGAGGAGATCCGCCGGGTCATTGTGGAGCAGATCAATGAACTGCCGGATAAGGAGAAAAAGATACTGGTCTTGTATTACTATGAAGATCTGACCTTAAAAGAGATAGGCCAGGTATTGGAAGTAACTGAGTCCCGGGTATCCCAACTGCATACCAAGGCGATACTCAGGCTTCGTTCAAAGCTCACAAATATACGGAAGGGGATTATATAAGCATGATTGATTTTGTCCAGCTTCAGGAGTATATGAAGGATCAGTTAGAGGCAGACAGGGCTATTCATACGGTGGAGGCCACAGGTCCCACCCTGGAAGCAGCGGTTGCGGAAGCGGCCACCCTGCTCAACCTGTCGGTCAGGCGGATTGAATATGAAATTATCGAGCGGGGGTTCCCCGGATTTCTGGGGTCCGGGAAAAAAGAGTGGAAGATCCATGCCTATGAAGGGGTAAGCCATAAGAAAAAAGTTGTGGAGGATATTATAGAAGAGATCGATGAGGAAGCCGCCGAGTCGGTTATCGTGGATAAGGATGGAGCGGTCTTTGTACACCTGCGGAATGATGGAGCCTATCTTAAAGCGGTGCCTGCGGTGGGTAATGGAATTCGGGCTACTGAGGCCCAGGCCACGGAGCTTTTAAAAACCCGGAATGTCATGGAAATTGATGGGGTCATGGTACGCACGATAGTCAGAGCGGCGCAGGGTATCTATATGCGGGTTGGAACCTTCAACCGCAAATATACCAACGATAGTATGATAAGTGTGAACATTACGGATGAGAATATGAAGGCCTATATTTCCGTAACCCCTCCTGGATCGGGGGGCTGCGACCTGGAGGTGGAGACCATTGTCAGCATCCTCAAGGATAACCGGGTGGTCTATGGCATTAAGGATAATTTCCTCCAGGATTTTGTGGACCGGCCGACGTATAAAGTGCCGGTATTGGTGGCTGAGGGGACCCAGGCAGTGAATGGCCGGGATGCCTATATGAAGTACCATTTTGAAATCAGCCAGGCTAAGATCCGCTTGCAGCAAGAACGGGATGGCAGCGTTGATTTCAAGGAACACAATACGATCCAGAATGTGGTCGCCAGCCAGCCCCTGGCTACCAAAATTCCGGCAGAAGAGGGTGTGCGGGGACGGACCGTTCTCGGCGGCTATATGCCTACGAAGAAGGGCAATGATATAGAGCTTCCCTTAGGGGAGCATGTCCATGCCGGGGATGACGGCGCCACAATCCTTGCGGATATCAACGGGCAAGCCATACTAGTAGCCGGGAAAGTCAGTGTGGAACCCATATTGACCGTCCAGGGGAACGTCAATATTAAAACAGGGAATATCATGTTCCTGGGGAATGTTGTCGTATCCGGTAATGTGGAGGATGGGTTTTCGGTTAAGGCTTCGGGGAATATCGAAATTAATGGAAACGCGGAAAGGGCGGAATTAGACGCAGACGGGGATATCGTGGTGCGTAAAGGGATCACCGGCAAAAGTGCCAACGGTATTATCCGGGCAGGTCGCTCTGTATGGGCACGGTTTATGGAAAACACGATCATTCAGGCCGGGGGTATGGTGATCGCCTCTGATGGTATTGTCAATTGTCAGGTGGATGCCCTTAAGCGCATCGTATGTCAGGGAAAACGGGCGCGCATCGTCGGCGGACGCCTGCGGGCGACAGAGGAGATCAATGCCAAGATCATTGGCAGTTCCGCCGGAGGCACGGAAACCACCTGTGAAGTCGGCGTTGATCCTAAGATCAAAGAACAGCTTAATATCCTGATAGCCCAGAAAACGGAGATGATGAAAGAGTTTGAGCAAATGAAGCTTGACTTCCAGACCCTGAACAATATCCTCCAACAGCGCAAATCCCTGCCTCCGGACAAAGAAGCGTATCTGCAAGACCTCCAGGCTCGTCAAAAAACTATGGCCGCTGATTTAAAAAAAATAAACGAAGATATTAGCGCCATGCAGCAATCTCTTGTGGACCTCAAGGTCCGGGGACGGGTCTCTGCGGCGGAAAAAGTGTATCCTGGGGTTAAAATCATCATCATGGATACCATAGAAAAAGTACAGACCGAATACAAGGCGGTTACCTTCATCCTGGAAAACGAACTTATCAAGGTCGTTAAATATGAAGAACCGGACGCAGAGGCAAAGCGAGGTCCTGATGGCTATTCAGCCGATTGACCTGCAGGTCATGTTTAACCAGCTCGATCAGGTTGGTAAGACACAGGCATCCCAGAAGGAGGGTCTGGCAATCCAACAGGCCCTGCAGGGGATTCAAGTACAGAAAGAAACCGAAGAAGCGATTCAAGCGGTAAACGAGGCCCAGGATACCGGAGCAGGTACCGAGGGGGTCAAAGACCGGGGCGCCCGTAAACGGACGGGAGCGGATGCGGAAGATAAGGAGGAGGCTCGTCAAAAAGAAAAAAAGCATGAGGATTATGGAAAGGCTGCTTCTATTATCCGGGATCCGAGTCTGGGAAAAAATGTTGATGTAAGCGGGTAGCGGATGAATATATCCCTGATCTTTTCCGCAGCGAGTCTTATCTTATGTGTTTTTTTCTTTGTGTATTTCAGAGCCTATCTCCGGCGCAGGACCGGACCGGATCGACTACTGACTGAATTCCGGGAAGAGGTGTATAAACTGATTGCCGAAATTGACGCTGCCACTGATAAGGATTCCCTCCTCGTAGAAGAACGGATAAAAATCCTCAGAACCATTTTGGCAGATGTAGATAAACGAATCGGTATCCATGTCCGGGAATTGGACCGACAGCGGTTCCAGGAAGATGCCTATGCCCAACTGGGGAAACGATACACCAAGGCCGATGCACCTAGCCCCGTTTATGACGAAGTGCCTCCGGGTCCTCGTATTGTGTCCCGTGAAATAACACTAAAACCCCTCCCCTTTGCGGAACAGGTAGCAGAATTATCCCGCGCCGGCTTCTCCGCCAGTTTGATTGCTACCCGCCTCGGGGTGAGTATATCCGAAGTAGAACTTGCCATCGCTATTTCTAACGATCAATAAGGGCCAGCGATACGGCCACGGTATCGTGGCCGTTATCAAGCAGCAGGGACTTCTCAGTTTGAGGAATCCGGGTTCTGGTCATCTCCCTGGTGCCAATTCTGGTCTTGACCAGCCGATCCTTGATCAAAGGTGTCGGTGTTTCCAGCCAATTCCCGATTTTCCAGCTCGTCTATGACCGGTGTCTTGGCTTTTTTTGCCCGAGGTTTCCGGGGGGCTACATCGGCAGCTTCTTTTTTTACCCTTCCCCTGCGCGGGGAAACTTCCGCGACAGCGCCCTTCTTATCGGCCTGTTTCGAGGTCCGTGTCGTGGCTACGGCGCCCTTTTTTGAGGGAGACGGCTTTTTGGCCTTAGGAATCTGCTTAATGATCGCCATTAACTCTTCATCCTTTTGCAGTTCCGCCAAGTCATAGTCGTTCTGCAGGTTAATCCAATACTCTCTGGGGGTATTGAAATACTTTGCTAACCGTGCCGCAACATTAAGGGTGATCTTTGTCTTGTTGTTGATGATCTGCCTGACGGCGGACGCACTCAACCCAACATCCTCCGAGAACTGAGTGATGCCGATTTGGTATGCATCAAGATAGGTCTCTTTCAAGACGTTTCCCGGCAAAGGCGGTTTCTGTTTCTTCATGAATAGAACTCCTTGTTAGTTGCACTCTCTTCATGATTTTCTCAACACTGATAAACATCATTGAAGGAATATCATTGAAGGAATTACAATATAAAAATAAGATACAACTATCGCATTTTTTTTGCAATACCATTTTCCGCATTATTGCTTTTTTTTTGCAAAATTTTTTAGCGGTAAAGACAAGCGCCCCTGGAGGGAAACAACTTACCAAGCGCCCCAGTTCTGGAAGCTGTCGTAGGCTATTTTGATAAAGAGCAGGGTCAACACCGCCAGAATAAAATAACGAATCATCTTTGCGCCCCGGTGTATCGCAAGCCCGGACCCGATGTAGCTGCCTGCGATACTGAAAACCCCGGCACAGATCCCCAGGGGTAAGAGGACCCGCCCGTTATAGAGGAATACGACCAGCGCGGCTAGATTAGAGGCCAGATTCACCAGTTTCGCGTTACCGGAAGCGGTGCGCAGCTCCATCTTCACAAGCCCTGAGTACAGGAGGATGTAGAAGGTGCCGGCCCCAGGCCCGAAAAACCCATCATACCAGCCGATACAAAGGGATATGAGTATTGAATACACGAGGGCTTTACGCCGGGAAAGGTGCTTGCCCGTAACCTCAAAGTTCTTCTTCTTGAACACATAGAACGCCGTTATGGGCAGGACAAGCAGCAGGAGTCTTTGCAAATTCCCCTCATCCATAACCAGGGTGAGGAACGTGCCCAGTGTGGAACCTGCAAGGGCCGCGCCGATTGAAGGGATGCAGAGCACCAGATCCACGAACCGGTTTTTATAATAACGATAAGACGCAACCAAAGTTCCCGCTATCGAGGAGAGTTTGTTGGTTCCCAGGGCAAAATGCATCGGCACTCCGGCCAAGAGGTAGGCCGGAAGCGCGATAAGTCCCCCGCCTCCGGCCACGGCATCGACCAACCCTGCCAGGAAAACCAGGGGACACACTATCAGAAACATTGAGCCTGAGAGTTCAAACTGCATACAGCACCTACAGGGTTCTGATTATCGCTTCTGCCGCTGCCCGTCCATCGGCAATGGCGTGCACTACCAGACTTGCGCCCCCGCGGGAATCACCGGCAGCCCAGACTTTAGGGTTAGAGGTATGGAAGCTGCCCCGGGTACGGATGTTGCCCCGCTCGTCCACTGCTAAACCGAAATCGGCAACGATCCCTCCCTGCACCACGTGGGTAAAGCCCATGGCCAGGAGCACCAGGTCCGCGCCGATCTCAAAATCCGAACCGGGAACCTCGGTCATGTTCCGTCCATTCCATTCCACCCGGCAGGCATGGATGGCCTCAACCGTGCCGTTGCGTCCGATAAAAGCCCTGGTGTTCACCGACCAGAGCCGTTCCCCTCCCTCAAGGTGGGAACTGGAGGTTTTAAGCACCTTGGGCCACAGGGGCCAGGGTTCCTCTGGCGGCCGGTGTTCCGGGGGCCTGGGCAGCACCTCAATCTGGGTGACCCGAAGCGCACCCTGACGGTTGGCAGTACCCACACAGTCGGAACCAGTATCGCCGCCGCCGATGACCACCACCCGTTTACCAAAGGCGGCGATAGGCTCCATGCCACCGCTGGATTCCCCGGCGAGGATGCGGTTCTGGAGGGACAGGAAGTCCAGGGCCTGCACAATGCCGGCGTTCTCCCTGCCGGGTGCCGTGATGTCTCTGGGTTCCCGTGCGCCGATAGTGAGGAGCACCAGATCAAAGGATGCTTCAAGGGTCTTAGCCTCCATGATTTCCGCACCTGCGTCCTGGGAACCCTCAGCCCCGGCTACGCCGAAACCGTAACGGGCAGAACCAATCCGTACATCGGTTTTGAATTCAACCCCTTCGGCTTCCATAAGGGTAATACGCCTATCGATAAAACTCTTATCCAGCTTGAAATCCGGGATACCGTAACGAAGATAGCCCCCTACCTTGTGGGCACCTTCATAAACCGTAACCGAAAAGCCCGCCCGGTTAAGGTAATAGGCTGCGGAAAGACCCGCAGGGCCGGCCCCCACAATAGCGACCTTCTTCCCATTCCGGGACCGGGGAGGCCGGGGCACGATCAGCCCCAGCTCAAATGCCTTTTCTATGATCGCAAGCTCATTCTGCCTGATGGTTACCGGTTCGTCGTTGGCCCCAAGCACGCAGGATGCCTCACAGAGCGCAGGACATACCCTGCCGGTAAATTCCGGGAAGGGGTTGGTTTCTTGCAGCAGCGCCCAGGCGCCTTGCCAGTCGTTTCGGTACACCCGGTCCTGCCATTCGGGCATCACATTTGAAAGCGGACAGGCCCAATGGCAGAAGGGCACCCCGCAGTCCATACAGCGGGCAGCCTGTAAACGCCGTTCCTCCTCGGTAAGCCGGACCTCCACCTCACTATAATCGTTGATCCGTTCTTCCACCGGCCGGTAGCCGGATAGTTTACGCCGTATCTTTAAAAATCCCTTTGGATCACCCATTATGCTCGCTCCGTAATCTCTTCTTTTTCCCGGATCTCATAGAGCTTCCGGTCCAGTTCCGCCAGTTTCATCTGCTGCAGCGCCCGTTTGTATTCCACCGGCAGCACCTTGACAAACCGGAGCCGGTAGGTTCCCCAGGCATCCAGAATGGTTCTGGCATAGATCGAGCCGGTCCAGTATATGTGTTTCCCGATCTGTTCTTTGACAAAGCGCTCGTCATCTTCGGTATCAAGCCCCGAAAGTTCCACCATGCCCTTGTTGAGGAAGAACTCGAAATTGCCGCTCGTATCCAGCACATACGCGATGCCCCCGGACATGCCTGCGGCGAAGTTCCGCCCCACGGTCCCCAGGACAATGATCCTGCCGCCGGTCATGTATTCGGCGCAGTGGTCCCCGGTGCCTTCCACCACCGCAATGGCTCCGGAGTTACGCACACAGAAGCGCTCCCCTGCAACACCGGCAACGTACAATTCTCCTGCTGTGGCGCCGTAGAGCACCGTATTCCCCAGGATGATGTTTTCGTTGGTCTTAAAGGATGAGCCTTCAGGAGGGGCCACCACGATCCGGCCACCGGAAAGCCCCTTCCCCAGGTAGTCGTTGCTATCCCCTGCCAGCCTGAAGGTAATGCCCTTGGCGAGGAACGCGCCGAAGCTCTGTCCTGCAGAACCATGAAAGTCCACGGTAACGAAGTTTTCCGGGAGTCCCTGCCCGCCGAAACGCCTGGACACCTCGTAAGACAGCATAGCCCCTACCGCCCGATCGGTATTTTTGATGGGGAGCCGCAGAACCGTCGGTATTTTCCGGTCCAGGGCCGCAAGGCATTGCTCAATGAGCTTGCGGTCAAGGACCTGGCTGATCCGGTGAATCTGATCATGGACGCAATGGGTTTCTGTGCCGTCTGGTATGTCCTGAGGTCCTTCAGCCTTGTACAAAAGCGCGGAAAGATCCACCCCGGCGGATTTGGGCTTTTCGCTCTTCCGCTGGACTAAGAGGTCCGCCCTGCCGATAAGCTCGTCAAAGTGCCTGAACCCCAGGGAGGCCATAATTTCCCGCACCTCCTCAGCGAGGAACCGGAAAAAGTTGATGAGGTATTCGCGCTTACCGCTAAAACGCCGCCGCAGTTCCGGGTCCTGCGTGGCGATACCCATGGGACAGGTGTTCTCATGGCACTTACGCATCATCACACAGCCTAAGACGATGAGGGTTGAGGTACCAAAACCGAATTCCTCGGCACCAAGCATCCCGGCGATCACAATGTCCCTGCCGGTCTTGAGCTGGCCATCGGTCTGGAGTCGCACCCGGCTCCGTAGTCCGTTCCGCACCAGGACCTGGTGAGTCTCGGCAAGCCCCAATTCCCAGGGGATTCCCGCGTGACGTATGCTGCTTTGGGGGCTGGCCCCGGTTCCGCCGTCGTACCCGGAAATGAGGATATTGTCAGCATGGGCCTTGGCAACCCCGGCGGCAATGGTACCCACCCCGGTTTCGGCCACGAGCTTAACGCTGATCCGGGCCGTGGGATTGGCGTTTTTAAGATCAAAGATGAGTTCCGCTAAATCTTCTATAGAATAGATATCATGGTGGGGAGGCGGACTGATGAGGGTAACACCGGGGGTTGAATACCGCGTCCGGGCTATGTTGACATCCACCTTATGTCCTGGAAGCTGCCCCCCTTCGCCGGGCTTGGCACCCTGGGCGATCTTGATCTGGAGTTCCACTGCATTGGCCAGATATTCGCTGGTAACACCGAAACGACCGGAGGCAACCTGTTTAATGGCGCTCCTGGTCCAGGTCCCGTCAGGACGGACCGCGAAGCGTTCCGGGTTCTCTCCCCCTTCTCCGGAGTTGGACCTGCCCTTGATAGAGTTCATTGTCGCGGCAATGGTCTCGTGGGCCTCCCGGGAAATAGAACCAAAGGACATGGCCCCGGTGGTGAACCGCTTCATAATAGCTTCCACGTCCTCCACTTCCTCAAGGGGAATCGCCGGTCCCACTGTGCCTGGAGAGACAAAGTCCAGGAGGCCCCGTATCACATGAGGCCGCTGATTAAGGGCATTCACCGCAGCGGAGAATTGCTGAAACTTGCTGAAATCACCGGTCCTGGTGGCCCACTGCAAGAGGTGAATAGTGTCAGGGTTCCATGCGTGCTGTTCCCCATATTTGCGCCACCGGTACTGACCCACCCCTTCCATAAGGTAGTCTGATACCTCCAGCTCACTGCCGATCCTGGACTCCCGGGCAGCCCGGTAATGGGCCACCGCCTCTGCTTCCAGTTCCGGGAATCCCGCGCCGCCGATACGGCTCAGGGTACCCCGGAAACATTTTTCTATCACCGAAGCATGCAGCCCCAGGGCCTCAAACACCTCGGCGCCCCGGTATGACCGCAACGTACTGGTTCCCATCTTGGACATCACCTTCAGCATTGCCTTTTGCAGTCCTTTGAGGTACTGCTTCTTCACATGGGCAAAGTCCCCTATCCGCTTGCCGTCAAAGCTCCGGCAAATAGCCGCGAGAGACACCAGCGCGCCGTAAGGTACCACCAGGTCCGCACCGTACCCAAAGAGCAGGGCAAAGTGCATGATCTCCCTCGGCTCTGCCGACTCAATAATGATCGATGCCTTCATCCGCAGCCCCGCCTTGATGAGCCCGTGATGGACCGCGCCTACCGCCAAAAGGGCCGGCACCGCACAGCGCCCCGCCTCCGGGGACAGGCTCCCCCGGTCGGAGAGGATCAGCAGAACGCTGCCCTCTTTGATCGCTTTGATAGCCTCGGCAACCAGGTGATCCAAAGCTATTTCTAATGAGGAGTGGGGACTTGTCGTGGGGTCATTTAAAAGAGACACATAGAAGGTAGCGTCCAGGGTCTTAGACTGAAACACCTTCGGCTTCAGGGCCTTGAGTTTTTCCAAATCTCCAGGGGTCAAAATGGGATTGCATACCTTGATCCTGCGGCAGTGGGATTCGGTTTCCTCAAGCAGATTCTCCTGGGGACCGACGAAGCTGGTCAGCGTCATAACCAGATCCTCCCGGATGGAGTCGATAGCCGGGTTCGTTACCTGGGCGAAGACCTGCTTGAAATAGGCGTACACCCGCTGGCTCTTGTCGGAGAAGACCGCCAGCGGTGTATCAGTACCCATAGAACTGGTGGGTTCCTGGCCGGCCTCAACCATAGGAATGAGCAGCCGGTCCTGGTCTTCACGGGTATACCCAAAGGCCCGCTCCATGAACAACACCGCCCCATCGGTCTTGAACTGGGGATCCCCCAAAGGAGCTTCGCCGTACTTTTCTACCACAGCGCCCTCCGGTGTATGGACCTCAAGTTCCTGTTCCAGGGTAATGACCTGTTTTGTCCACTGAGAGTAGGGCTTCCGCTGATACACATCCCGTTTAGCCTCAGCATCGGGGATGATACGGCCCTTAAGCAGATCCACCAAAAGCAGCTTCCCCGGCAGGAGTCGCCCCTTGTACACCACCTCATCAGGCGTAAAATCCTGCACCCCTGTCTCAGAGGCCATCACGATGAGGTCGTCCTTGGTGATGGTATACCGGGAGGGTCGCAGGCCGTTACGGTCCAGGGTACCCCCCACATAGCGGCCATCACAGAACACTATGGAGGCCGGTCCATCCCAGGGCTCCATGATACAGGCGTGGTATTCGTAAAAGTCCTTGAGTTCCTGGGAAATAGGGTTCTTATCGTTCCAGGATTCGGGAATCATCATCATCAGGGCGTGGGGCAGACTGCGGCCGGACATGACGAGGAGTTCCAGCACATTATCAAAACTGGCAGAATCGCTCTTATTCGACTCTATCACCGGCAGTATGTCCTTGAGGGCCTCCCCAAAGCGGGGATGAGCGAAGAGCGCCTCCCGTGCGGCCATCCAGAAACGGTTTCCCCGGACTGTGTTGATTTCACCGTTATGGGCTACCAGGCGGAAAGGCTGGGCCAGGGGCCAATTGGGGAAGGTGTTGGTGGAAAACCGGGAATGGACCAGGGCCACCGCAGTGGTAAGCGCCTCATCCTGCAGTTCCGGGTAGTAATCTTTGAGCTGCGTGGGCATGAACATACCCTTATACACGATGATCCGGGACGAAAGGGAGGGAACATAGACACCTGCTTTTTTCAAGTCCTCATTTCCGGCAAGGGCCTTCTCAAACCGTTTCCTCAAGATATAGAGCCGCACTTCCAAATCAGAGACCCCAGTCTCCCCATCGCTATCCGGCTTCCCCTGTTTGGGGACCAAAACGACGTGCTTTACCGCCGGTTCCACACTGCTGGCGATAGGCCCGATAACACCGCTGTTGACCGGCACATCCCGCCATATCGGGGGCAAAAATCCGGTGGCTTCGGCCAGTTCCGCTAACAGATCGCAGATTACCCTGCGGCGTTCCCCAGCCTCTGGGGAACCAGGAAGAAACACCAACCCTGTACCGTAGGTTCCCGCCTCGGGAAGACCGGCGATACATTTTTTATAATATCCATGGGGGATCTGCAGGAGGACCCCGGAACCATCACCGGTTTTGTTGTCGGCGCTCTCCGCGCCCCGGTGCTCCATCCGTTCTAAAACTTCCAGTCCTCGTTTCAGAATGGTATGAGACGCCCGGCCCTTAATATCCGCGACAAACCCTATGCCGCAGGAATCATGTTCAGCTTCTTCTCGGTACAAACCCCCGGCACTCCCTTGCGGGATACACTGGTCTGCCCCCTCCTCGTGTTCACCCATGACGGCTCCTTTACAGCGGCGCTGAAAAGGCCCCTGGCGGCCTTCAACACCTTTATCGGTATGATTAAACATTGTTTATTATCTTTTACTATACTATAAAAATGGTTTTTTATGCAATAAGCCGTATACCCATTACGGGCTTAGGGTCTGGTGAATGCAGTCGCATATCGCGGTATTCAAGCGTTTTATCATATCCAGTCTGATTGAGTTAGGTAATTTGGTCAGAAAATTGATGGTTTCGTCTAATTCCTCGCAATCATTACTCGATTCATCCATAAAGAAGCGATACGGCTCAACTTTCAGAGCACGGGCCATTTTTTCAATCAACTCTATAGAGGGAAATCTTCTGCCAATTTCGATTTGTCCTATATAACTCGCGTCGGTATCGCATTTTGCAGCCAGTTTCATCTGCGAGATCCTCTCGATTTTCCTCAGTTTTTTTAAATTGATCACGAAAATTTGCTTTAAATCCATATTTATATGCTAATTGCTAATAAAAGTCCTTGACAATTAGCATATTGTTAAGTTTATAATGATATTATCTTTAGCAATTTGCTAAAGAT
>JAITNU010000220.1 GCA_031290325.1 Treponema sp. | reverse complement strand
TTATCACTAATTCGCATTATGTGGCAAAGCGAATCAAGCGGTATTACAACCGTGACGCCGAGGTGGTCTATGGGCCGGCGGCAATTGAAAAGTTCTTGGCGGTGGAACGTCAGCCGGAAAATTTTTACCTGTTTTTCGGGCAACTCGTGGGCTATAAACGCGCCGATGTCGCTATTGACGCCTGTATTGCTTCCGGCAGAAACCTGGTGGTCGCCGGGTCAGGGGCAAAGAAAAAAGATATACGCCGGTATGAGCAATCAGGGCTGATTAGCTTTGTTGGCCGGATATCCGATGCGGAAGTGGTGAGGCTGTTTTCACGGGCAAAGGCGCTGTTGTTCCCCGGCATTGAAGACCTGGGGCTGGTTCCCATTGAGGCAAACGCGGCAGGCTGTCCGGTCATCGCGTACCGGAAGGGTGGCGTTCTCGATACGGTGAAGGAAGATGTTACCGGCGTTTTTTTTGAGGAACAGACATCAGAATCGCTTATTCAGGCCATGGATACATTTGAAACGATAGAAGCGCGGTTTAGTAATCGCGAAGCCTTTACCGAACAGGTGCAACAGTTTTCCAAAGCAGCGTTCATTGAACGGGTACGCAGGATAATTGCAGAGCGGAAACGAATGTAAAGGACGAGTTTGGGATAGTGGGATTGCCATGAGAGGACCTAAGTTCCTGCATCCCTCTCTCTACCAGGCTGGAAAGAGCCGTAACCCAAGGGTTATGATAACACCGGTTGATGTGGGATACTCTGTTGTATCAATAAATGAGTAGGACGATGGGCTTCCTGAATTGGCTTCGATGTTGGTAAAAGCCGAAAACACCACCCCTGCTTCGCCAAAAACTTGAAGGGGTATTTTCGCAAAGGTATGACTGGCGCCGGCCTTGATAATATGCGTCCATTGGTACGCGCCGTCGTGTAAAAAGTATTTTCTGAGTTCCTGTTTCTCACTGCGGCCATCGGGATCAAGTTCAGATAAAAAAGAACTCCCATCAACAGCACTGCTTCCGAAATCAGCGCCATGGCGTATCATTTGATACTGAAAATGCGCCCTGATACGGGGCAAGGGCATGGTTTCAAAGCGGAGTAACAGTTCATCGGAGTTCGGCGGTAAATAGTAGCCGATGCTTTCACCGTTATTGGTATACGAGGTTTCCATAGGCATCTTGTTATCAGCATCATTATCCCAGGGCACAAAGATGCGGGTGTGGGTGTAACAGTAGGGTTCAATTTTGGTGTAACTCAAGGTCGCAGAAGCAAAAGGGAGCCACGGTATTGCCACTTTCGCACCACCCTGCAAGGCGAACATGTGCCTGTCAAGCTCAAACATCTTTGACACACTGGAAACTTCGATTTCATCGGCAAAGAAGGAAAACCACACACCTGCTATACCAGGGTATTGGGCTTTTATATCAAAAAAAAGACCCATGTTGTCAAAGTCACCGATGTTATACTGATACAGGAAGTTGTTATTTATCGGGAAAATATAACCTAATTCAAACCGTTTCGGCCAGATGACGGTACTTCCCACATCAAAATGAACGTAATTTTTATAGTTGAATTCGAGCTGCTCTATGGAAAATGCATTCTGACTGGTCCATGCAGAATCGTTTATCCCTTTTTCGTTGTAATATTCAAGTCCGCCGGTTAACGCTGAAAAACTAAACCAGTACACCGGGTTGAAGGTTGCCTCAAAAGCCACAAAGGGCCGTGCAGCAGTGTTAAAAACCAGACTGCTCCCTTCCGACATCCCCGCCCATTCACGCTTGATACGCCCAAAGCGGTAGGTCAGGGCCTGGCCAAAGAATTCGCCCCCTAATTCAGAGATCAGGTTCACACTCATGGCCATATTGTTAGGCCAATTCTTTATACCCCCAGCGGAAATTTCACCAAAACCAAACATAAACCCATCCCAGCGTTTTTGATAGGTGTAGGGAAAAAACGCCTTCGGCTGGCTATAGGTCGTGATTTGTTGATCGATATAAGGTTCATTTTCATTATGAATAAATCCATCGTAATAGGTGTGATATGTTCCCAACTCATCGCGGGGAGCGCGCATAAACCCGCCTGAAAAATTAAATCCAAAGGAAAAATGATCGCCTATATCCCCATTGGCATAGCCGGTGAGCCATAAGTCCGTACCCCAGGCGCCGTCTCCAGAATACAGGCCCCCTGAAAAAACCGATTCCAGCCTAATACCCGCATCCCCGGAAAACCGGAAGCCGCTCTTCTTCATCTGGGTTTCAAAATGATAGGCTCCCCGTTGCCAATCAAGCCCTGCGGGCGCTTTAGTGAAACCCTTCTTGGCGTCTTCCAGGATGCGCCGCTCGGTTTCACTGAGGTGGCCTGGTTTTGCGCTGGAACTCAGAATTTCGTTGATTGCGTCTACAATAACCGCCTGGGAATAGGGTTTTACCCCGGGGAGGGGGGCGCACAAGCCCCGCAATTGGGCCTGATCAAGCAGGTAATATATAGGATTATCCAGGGGAACGGATATATGGGTCTGGGCGGAAAGTGAAAAACCGGCCATTAAAACCACTAAATTGATAAAAAAACACCATCGTTTAACCATGATCAATCCTCCAATTAGAAACAGCATACTATAGCGGAAACGATTCGGTCAAGTACCGGTTCCCCGGCAATCCACTTGACATCTCATACCAATAATAGTTATATATAAAGGTAGGTATTGAGCTGTGCCGCTCAGTTTTATGAACAAAATGATTACACGAAAACTACTTTGTCTTGTTATGGTCTTATGCTGTGCTTCCCTCCTTTTTTCACTTCCGGCTCAGAAGATAGTGGACCCTGGTGAATGGGTGTACGATGCCTTGGCTGTCCTTTCCCAGGAAAAGGGAATAGTCTTTTTTGCGGACTCTGCGCTGACGATTGGGCAGATTGAAGGGATGCTCACTGAAATTGACGAAGGGTCCCTTTCGCCCAGCGGGAAGCTGCTCTATGCACGAGTTGATTCGTACCTACATTCGTCTGCCTGGCTGTCGTATCAGCTTGGCGCATTGACCTTGGGGGTGGACATGGCGGTGTGGCCAGAGCTGTATTTTAAAACAAACAGCGCAATGGAGTGGACCTATGATCACTATTACCGGCAGCCTTTGTTTATCGCCCCTTTGAGCCTTTCCTTTGGTCCCTATATTACCATTGAAATGGACCCCTATTTCGGGGAAAATGAGTATGCCGCATCGCTGCATGATAATCATACCAATATCCCCTTTGATCTGGCGCCGGAATTTGATATGCATTTTCCTAAACATGCTTACTTGAGTGTGGGTGTGCCCTTTGGTAAGGCGTCGGGGGTCCATTTCGCCATAGGAATCGGGGATAATTTTTTCGGGAGAACCAGGACCGGCAGTATTCTGCTTTCGGATTACATGGAAAAAGTCAGTTACGCGGAGCTCTCGCTCTTTTCGCCGTACATCAAATACGCGGCGAAAATCATGCAGCTTGAGGTCAATAAATATCTGTACATGCATTATCTGCACATGCGGCCACATAAAAGGGTTTCCCTTTCCGCAATGGAAGGGGTGATGGTCAACGCGCCGCTGGAACTGCGTTTTCTGAATCCTATGATGATTTTCCATAGTATGGAGTCCTGGGAAACCTACGACGATTACAACGCTGATCTTGCCAATAATCCTCCTGCTGAAAAGACGGGCGCGTCACGGGCGGGATCTTTTTTTGGGGCAAAAATCGAATATCAACCCTGGAACCATGTACGGTTGTACGGACTCTTTGGGATAACCCAATTACAGTTGGCGATTGAACATGATCGGTGGGAAGAAGACCTCACCCCTGACGCCCTGGGCTTTCAGGCCGGAGCTGAGTTTTCTGTGCCCGCTCCACAGGGGTATTGGACCTTCGGGCTTGAGGGGGTATACACCTACCCGTATATGTATGTGAAGTACGATAAGGGCTGGTCTTATTACCGGGAGCTTGCGGAGGTGGATCGCCTCACCGTCCGTTATTGGACCGGTACCCCCTTTGGGCCGGATTCCATCGCAGGTACGCTCTGGGCCGGTTATCACCATAGGGCCCAGTGGTCTCTCGAAGGTTCCTTTCTTTTTTTAGCCCAGGGGGAAAAGTCAGGTACCGATATTTTCGATAATGATGGGTATCGCGTCACCCACGAGGTTGCGGATGTGGTGAGGTCGCCCACAGGCATTCCCACCTATACCTATACTGTAACGCTCCTGGGTAAATGGTCCCCGGTCGCCTGGCTTAATGTTTCGCTTCAGCCGGCATACACTATCGTACAGAACCATGGCCATAGCTCAGATACCCTTGAACAGGGTTTTGAAATCATCCTGTCAATCCAGATTAAACCACCATTTAAGAGGTTATGAAATGTCCCGAGGTAAAAACAGAAATATTGCAAAAAACTATTTGCAAGGCAGGTTGCGGTTTTCGGAATTCGCGATCACCAACGCGTGCATAGCGAAATGTTCGTTCTGTGAGATATGGAAACAGCAGCCGAAGGTCTTTGTCAATAGAGAAAAAGCCCTCACCGCCATTGACCGGCTTGCCGGTTTTGGGGTGTCCCACCTTACCATCACCGGTGGTGAACCCCTCCTGCACCCCCAGGTAATCGACTTTGTTGAACAGGCAACCAGGCGAAAGATGAACATTTCGGTGTTAAATGCTGCGCCTCAACTGCTGATGCGGAATGATATGCCCAAACGCCTTGCCGACGCAGGCTGCGACATCATCAGTATCTCCTTTGATTCAGGGGATCCGGTTACTATGGCCGAATCCCGTCAAATCCCCAACATCATGGAAGAAATGGCAAAAGCCCTGGAACTGGTCAAAAAGACCTCCCTTAAACCCATGGCATCGGTGCTTATCTGGAACGATAACTACGACAAACTTGAAGAGGTCTGTACACGGGCAAAGAATATGGGCTATGATTTTGTCTGCCTGAATTACCCGACTTTTTCAAAATCCCAGGTGTATCCCCTGGGAGGTGAGGGGATCAGTCTTTCCCGTGAAAAGGTGATCCACGGGCTTACCGAGGCGATAGCGCTGCGAAAAAGCGGGAAATACGGGATCATCAACTCGGTGATTTCGATGCGGAATATCATCAGCTATTTGCAAGATCCCGCTACCATACAGTTCCCCTGTTTCGGCGGTGATCGGGTGCTCTTTGTGGACTGGTTCTTTGATGTGCGTCCCTGTATGCAGCTTCCCCAGGTACTGGGCAATATCTTAACTATGGAAGAAAAAGATCTGCATCAGCCCCCGTGTAACGACTGCAATATGAGCTGGTACCGTGATTTCAGTATTTTCTTTCAGGGGATACGGAGTATTCCCGTGTTGCTGGAAGCCCTGACGGGACCAAAGATTATATAGAATGGTACAAGATAAAACGACCCTGTGGCTCGGCCTTGACGTTGGTTCTACCACCGCGAAAATCGTGGTCATTGATCCGCACACCCAGGGTATGCTCTTTTCCCGGTATACCCGCCACAATGCCCGCCAAATTGAAACCGTTCATGCCCTGCTGGGGGAGGTGTTCTCCTGCTATCCCCAGGCTGTTTTTCGCCTTGCGGTCTGCGGTTCCGGAGGCAGGACCATTGCGGATCTGATCCAGGCCCCTTACATTCAGGAAGTGGTGGCCAATTCCATCGCGGTGAAGACCTTCTACCCCCAGGCGCGGCTGGCGATTGAACTGGGGGGGCAGGACGCGAAGATCATCTTTTTTTACCAGGATGCGGCAAGCGGCCGGCTTGTGGCTTCGGATATGCGGATGAATGGAAGCTGCGCCGGAGGAACCGGCGCTTTTATTGATGAAGTGGCCCATCTCTTGCAAATTCCGGTGGAGGATTTTGAATCCTTTGCGGTAAAGGGGTCGTATATATACGAAATTTCCGGCCGGTGCGGGGTGTTCGCCAAAACCGATATTCAGCCCCTGCTCAATCAAGGGGTACGCCGGGAGGATATCGCCCTTTCAGCCTTCCACGCCATTGCAAAGCAGACCATAGGCGGACTGGCCCAGGGCTTGGAGTTAAAGCCCCCTATCATTTTTGAAGGAGGCCCGCTCAGGTTTAATCCGACGCTTATCCGGGTGTTTGAGGAACGCTTAGGGCTGGATGCAGGGGATATCATCAGGCCCCAAGACCCGGAAACCCTGGTGGCCTATGGGACGGCCCTTTCCCTGGGGGATCTCTTTGCCGATGCCCCTGCCACGGTGGCGCCGGAAACCGCCCTCAGTGCCACTGCCGCGTACCGGGAATACCTTCCTGACCGGAACAAGGATTACTTCTCTGGTGAAGCAGAAAAGCGGGAATTTCAGGAGCGGCATAAAACGCCGCCTGAGCCGCTGGTAAAACCGGGATCCCCCCTGCGGGTCTACCTCGGAATCGACGCCGGTTCCACCACCACCAAATTCGTGCTCCTTGACGAGGATGCACAGGTGGTGGACCGCTTTTATACCAGTAACCACGGGGATCCCCTCAAACTTATCCGCCAGGCCCTCATGGATCTTGACAAGAAATACCAGGAACACAGGAGACCTTTAGAGATCATCGCGGTGGGCACCACCGGTTATGGGGAAGTCCTCTTTGCCAAGGCCCTGGGCGCTGATTACCATAGTGTGGAAACCGTATGCCACGCGGAGGCGGCCCTCAAGTACGTGCCGGACGCCAGCTTTATCCTCGACATCGGCGGTCAGGATATGAAAGCCATTACCCTGAGCCAGGGCGTCATTACGGGCATCACCTTGAACGAAGCCTGTTCCGCAGGATGCGGTTCTTTTCTGGAGAATTGCGCGAAATCCCTGGATATTCCTGTGGACCACATCGCCGATATGGCTTTTGCCGCCCGGAACCCCGCGGACCTGGGAAGCCGCTGTACGGTCTTCATGAACAGTTGTATCATCAATGAACAGCGGAACGGGAAGCAGCGCAACGACATCATGGCGGGCCTCTGCCGTTCGATCATCGAAAACGTCTTTACCAAAGTTATCCGTATATCAAACTTTTCCAGTCTGGGGAACCGGATTGTCGTGCAGGGGGGCACCTTTAAAAATGACGCGGTGCTGCGTGCCCTTGAACAGTACACCGGTCAGCAGGTTATTCGCGCCCCCTACCCAGGGGAAATGGGGGCTATTGGTATCGCCCTCCTCACGAAAAAGCAGGTTGCCCAAACCGGCGCCGGTTTCAGTTCCCGCTTCATCGGCCTTTCGGGCATGGAAGATTTCAGCTATACCCAGCAATCAAACGCAGGCTGTACCTTCTGCGCTAATAATTGCAAGCGTACCATCATCACCTTTTCCAATGGGGAAACTTTTGTTACGGGGAACCGCTGCGAACGGGGTGAAATCACCGGAACGCCTGATACCGCGGAGGTGCGTGAAAAAGTACGGCAGCTTACCACCCAGATGCAATCGGTTCCGGATCTTATGAAAACCCGGGAACAGCTCCTCTTTAAGGAGTATCCTCTGGTGCCCTTAAGTCCCCCCAGAAACATCACCATCGGAATTCCCCGGGTGCTGGAGTTTTGGAACAGTATGCCGTTTTGGACAAGCTTCTGGCATGCCCTGGGTTTCAAAACCCAGGTGTCCGCCCCCAGTTCCCGCAGTTCCTTTGAACAGGGACTCCCCTTTGTGAGTTCCGATACGGTTTGTTTTCCTGCCAAGCTCACCCACGGACACATCCGCGATTTGGTTGACCAGAAGGTGGACCGGATTTTCATGCCCATGATCATTCGTATGCCTTCGGAAAACACCGAGCCTTTAAGCAACTATGTATGCGCGGTGCTGAAGGGCTATCCTCTGGTGATAAAACATTCTGACGATCCCCAGCGCCGGTGGAACACTACTTTCGATACCCCCATCTTTCACTGGTTCAAACCAAAGGACCGGAACCGCCAGATCTGCGACTTTATGCTGAACACCTTTGGCATTCCCCCGCACCTGAGCGGCAGGGCAATTGCCGCAGGGGACCGGGCGCTTGCGGCCTTCCGCACAGAGCTGGTTGCAGCGGGTGACCGGATCATCCGGGAGACGGAAAAACAGGGGAACTTCGCCGTGGTGCTGGCAGGACGGCCCTATCATAACGATACCTTTGTCAATCACGATCTGTCCCGGTATTTTACCCGCCTGGGCATACCGGTGCTCACGGTGGATGCACTACCGGGCCTGAACGATACGGACTTGCGTATGACCCGTACCGAAATTATGAACAACTTCCACGCACGGGTTCTCTCAGGGGCTATCCTCACGGCGCGGCACAGCGCCCTTGAGTATGTCCAGATAGTCAGTTTCGGCTGCGGCCATGATGCTGTTTTAACCGATGAGCTTATCCGGCTGATGAACGCCATTTCCGGCAAGGCCCCGCTTATCTTGAAACTCGATGAGAGTAACGTGGTAGGCCCTCTGAATCTCAGAATAAAGTCCTTTATCGAGACTATCCGCTCCCGGCGGGAGCAGCAGGCCGCCGCGCTACGGAACCTTGAAGATCCTTATCCGGTCAAATTCACCAGGCAAGACTGGCACCACAAGACCCTCCTCATTCCGAATGTATCCGTGGCCTTTTGCAAGCTCCTCAGCGCTGCGATCCGGCGGCAGGGTTTTAAAGTGGAACCCCTGCCCCTGGGGGGACGGGAGGCGATGAAGCTGGGGAAAAAATACGTGCACAATGACATCTGCTTTCCCGCGCAGATGAATATCGGCGAGGGACTGGCAGTTTTGGCACAGGGCTTGTATAAGCCCGATGAAGTGGTTATTGCCCTGGCGAAGTACCCAGGGGACTGCCGTCTGTCTCACTACGCCAGCCTTGCCCGCAGAGCCCTGGACGCGGCAGGTTTTAGCCAGGTACCGATAGCGACTACGGATAAGCTGGATACCAAAAACATGTACCCCGGCTTCAAACTGGGCCTTGCCTTTGAGATGCGGATGCTCTGGGGGACGGTCATCATGGATATTCTGGAAGAGCTGCGGCGTAAAATTCGTCCTTACGAAGTGAATCCCGGGCAAACGGAACAGGTGTTTACCGCAGGGATAGATGCGGTTGCCGAAGGGATGCGGCAGCGGGGCATCAGCGGCGCTTTATCTGCGTATAAAAAAGGTATCGACGCCCTGTGTACCATTCCCTATAACCGGCAGGTACCTAAGCCTCCGGTTTTCATCACCGGCGAGTATCTTTTGAACTACCATCCTGGTTCCAATTTCTTTGTGGAGGATTACCTGGAAAAGCACAACATGGAAGTGATCCTCCCCCGTATGCTCGACGTATTCCACCGCGAGTATGTACGGAAGCTCTCTGAGATGCAGGACTTCCATGTGAGCTATCCCTTTGCCGATGTCCTGGGGTCGTATATCGGTTCCGGGCTTTTTGACGTTGCCATTGAACACCTTGAAAAGACCGCCCGCCGTCATCCCCTGTACGAACCTGCCACGCCCATTGCCCTCAGAGCGGCGGCGACCGACCCCATCATGCACCGGACCCTCACCTCTGGGGAGGGCTGGCTTATCCCTGGGGAAATACTCCACCATGCGTCCCGGGGGGTCCGTTCTTTTGTGATTCTCCAGCCCTTTGGCTGCCTGCCCAATCACATCGCAGGACGGGGGGTGGTGAAACGGCTCAAAGAAGTGTATCCCCATATTCAGATACTTCCCCTTGACTATGATCCGGATACCAGTTTCGCGAATATCGAAAACCGTTTGCAGATGCTCATTATGAACGCCCGGAGCTAGGTTCATGAAAACGGTGATGTTTACCGATACATATTGGCCCCGGGTGAATGGGATAACCGTGTCCGTGGATTCCTTTGCCCATGCCCTGGTCAGGCGGGGGAACGAGGTGATGATTATCTGTCCCTTTTACCCTGAGTCATCGGTGGTGGAGCGTATCTCCGTTTCCCTTGCAGAGAAAAAAGACCGCCAGCCACAACCCCAGGTGATTCGGGTACCGTCCACGCCCTCCATGTTTTCCCCGGAAGACCGGTTAGCGAAATTTCATAAATGGTTCTGGGTATCCAAGCAGATTGAAGCCTTTAATCCCGATATCATTCATATTAACAATGAATTTGTCATTGCCGAATTTGGGTATCACTACGCGTGGCTGCATAATCTGCCGATACTGTATACCTTTCACACCCTCTGGGAAGACTATATTGAAAACTACGTGCCCCTGCCGCCCTTCATCCTCTCATTAATAACCCGGGGGGTTCTTAAAAACACCTTGCGCCGGGCAAACCGGATCATCGTTCCAACCCCGCAGATTCTGGAGGTGGTGAAAAAATACAAGGTAAAGCAGCGAATTGAGCTCCTGCCCACTGGCATTGATCCAACTTTGTTTAGCCGTGATAAGGCTGCAATTGCCCAGTTTCGGGATATGCTGACCCAGAAATACCCCCGCCTTAACGGTAAGCGGGTCTTGTTATTTGCCGGTCGTATTGTCAAAGAGAAAAACATTGATTTCCTGCTCAAGATAGCCCCGCGGATCATCAATAAACACCAGGAGGTCATCTTTGTCCTGGTCGGCAATGGGCCTGACCTGTATTACCTCCAGGAGAAATGTGAACGCTTGGGGATCGCGGAGCATTGTATTTTTACCGGTTATCTTGACCGGGAAGACCTGGCCCTGACCTACGGCATGTCCGACATCTTCATATTTCCCTCCTTAACGGAAACCCAGGGCCTGGTAACCATTGAGGCCATGCTTTCCGGCATTCCGGTGGTGGCCATAGGCGCTATGGGGACCCTCATGGTGATGAATGGGGATAACGGCGGTTTTATGGTAAAGAACGACCCTGAAGAATTTATACGCCGGGTCTTTGATTTGCTTGAAGACGATGCCTTGTATCAGCGTAAAGTTGCGGAAGCGAAGGTGCATGCCCAGGCGTGGACCATTGATGCCATGACGGTGAAACTGGAACAGATTTGCCGTGATACCATTGATACCTTCCGGCGGGAAGGCCGTTCGCTGGTTCAGCGGTGATTGACCGGCACGGTGGTATGGGCTATAATAATAAGCACCAAGTGATCTACCACCATATTTTTAACAGGATAATGTGAAGCGATGAAAGTCAGTATTATCATTCCTACGCTTAATGAAGAAGAACTGCTTCCCAAGCTGCTGGAAAGTATTATAAACCAGGATTTTGAGGAATACGAAGTGATCGTGGCCGATGCCCATTCAAAGGATCGGACCAGGGAGATCGCGCTGCACTATGGCTGCAAGGTCGTTGACGGCGGGCTTCCCGCAGTGGGGAGAAACGCCGGCGCCCGTGCTGCCCAGGGGGAGTTCCTCTTCTTCCTTGACTCTGATACGATTTTACCCCCCGGGTTTATTCGGAACGTGTATGATGAGATGCAGGATCGGTATATCGATCTTGCCACCGGTGAAATCAGACCCCTTTCGGACTATCAGTTGGACCGGGTTATTCACCGGCTGATCAATATTGCGGTGTTACTCAGTCTCCGGATCGATCCGAAGGCGTTCGGTTTTTGTATCTTTGTAACGAAACGCCTCTTTAACCGTATCAAGGGGTTTGATGAGACCATTTATGTGGCTGAGGACAATGATTTTGTGAAACGGGGCGCGGTGTTCCGGGAGCTTCGGTATTTAAATTCCGCCTATATCCTGGTGAGTATCCGGCGTTTTGAAAAGGAAGGCCGTTTCGCCTATATGAAAAAGGGGATCAAGCTCAACCTGTACCGGACCTTTAAAGGTGAAATTCGGAATGACGAAGTGGTTAAGTACGAATTTGATGCCTTTCATAAGTCGACCTCCGTGAAGGACACGGATTTCCTTGATAAAATCGAAAAGCAGCTCCTTAAAATCGAAGAACATTCCAAACGGTTCAATCAGAAGTCTAAGGAGCGGCACGAAGCCATGAACCCTGAGCAGCTCCAGCCGGGACTCAAGGAGTATTCCCAGCTTATTGAAGAGCTAGGGGTGTATATAAGCAAGAAGTAAGGGCCACCTTCTTGCGGGGACCGCCTTTATGCCGCGATAAAGGGGTTGAACTTGACTCCCACATCGTAGGTATCCACCTGTTCGGCCTTCTTGAGCTTGTAGACCGCGAGGTAGGTGAAGGGGGTCATCAGCGCTTCTATGAGGCACTTAAACAGGTAGTTCGTGAGTACCAGGGTAACAAACAGTTCCCAGCCGAAAACGCCGGTGAGGCTGGCCACAAACACGAAGACGATACTGTCCAGTAATTCCCCCACCAGGGTGCTGCCTATGGTCCTGACCCAGAGCAGGCGGCCTTTCATGGCCACTTTCATCCGGGATAACACCACCGAATTGGAGAACTCCCCAACCCAGTACCCCAGGAGGCTGGCCAGGGCAATGCCGCCGGTGCTCATGCCCCCGAGAATCGCGTTGAATGCGGCGCTTCCCGCATAAGCTTCCCAGGCCGCTTCTGCAGGAAGCAGGCGGAGGAGGAAAAACATGAGGGATGCCAGGATCAGGGCCGCAAAACCGGCCCAGATAACCCGGCGGGAAGCCCTGAATCCGTACACTTCTGTCAGGACATCCCCAAACACATAAGACAGGGGAAAGAGAAGGGTACCGCCGTCAAAGGCCAGGGGAATCCCAAAAAGGGAAAACCCCAGGTCCACGATCTTTGCCGAAGACGCCACATTGCTGGTGATAAGAATTGCCACAAAGAAGACCATTACCAGATCCAGATAGCGAAACTGAGTACTTGAAGCAGAAGGCATAAAAGCTCCTTGTTTTGTTTAAGCGGGTACCTAGGCTACCGCCGTGATTTTTACTTTTTACTACTCGTTATGAAAGGGAGAGCAGGGAATGAGCGGAAGGTATTCTCAACCAGACCTCACTCCAAGCTGCTCACTCCTCACTATTTCGGCACTACGCCCATTTGATAAACCCTGAGCGATAGGGGTGAACCAGGGCATCGTGCTTGGGCATGATCCGTACCGTATGCCCCTGGAAACCAGTATCAATACATTCGATCTGCACCTGATACTGGTAACAGGTCCCTTCATGACTAAGCGCTTTCATTGCGGTACGCCGGGCGTTCTCAAGAGAACTGGTCTGATTCGATATGGAACCGTGGTAGAGTTCAACCTGTAGTTCATCCGGGGTGAAGGGTCCCAGTTCAATAGACGCCGTAACCGTGAGGGAATCACCACGCTGCATGATCGGTTTTGCGTTGGATTCCAGTTTCACAATCCGCAAGCCCTCCCAGGATTGACGGAGTTTGGCAAAATAAGCGGCCAGGGCCTTTGATTCAGCATACTCATCCTTGCATAGCCGGCGGTAGTTCTCTAAGGCCGGGAAATAGAAGTGATTGGAATAATCTATCAGCATACGGTGGCTGGACATGGACTGCCCGATTGCCCGCATTGAGGCTTTCATCCGCTTGATCCATTCCCGGGGGAGTCCGTCCCGTCCCCGCTGATAGAAGAGGGGGATGATATCCCGTTCCAGCAGATCGTAAAGCGCCCGGCTTTCCACATCGTCCTGCATCTGGGTGTCTTCGTACTGTTCCCCGTGCCCAATGGCCCAGCCCACATCAGGGGTGTAGGCTTCATCCCACCAGCCGTCCAGAATAGAACAGTTGAGGACCCCGTTCATGGCAGCCTTCATGCCGCTGGTCCCGGAAGCCTCCAGGGGACGCCGGGGAGTATTGAGCCACACATCCGCCCCGCTCGTGAGATACCGCGCAACGGTCATGTCGTAGTTTTCCAGGAACACGATACGACTGGTAACGTCGTATTTTCCCGCGAAGTGAATGATCTCCCTGATGAGTTCCTTCCCCGGCATGTCCATGGGGTGGGCCTTGCCAGCAAAGATGAGCTGCACCGGCCGGTCACTGTCCCGGACCAGTCTGAGCAGCCGTTCCGGGTCCCGGAGCAGGAGGTTCCCCCGTTTATAGGTGGCGAAGCGGCGGGCAAAGGCCAGGGTGAGGGCGTAGGGAGACAGGGCGTCTTCAGCCTGTTCAATCCGCCGTTCCACCGCACCGGTATGGATGATGTACTGCCGGATCCGGTCCCGTGCAAAGGCCACGAGGCGTTCCCGCCGCCGTTCATGGGTACGCCAGAGTTCCTCATCGGAAATCCGGTCCATCCGGTCCCAGATGGCCAGGTCCGTGGGTTCCTCATCAAAATGGGGACCAAAATACCGGTCTAAGAGGTCGATCATGTTGTTGGAAACCCAAGTCCGGGGATGGACCCCGTTGGTTACATGACTGATGGGCACCTCATCCAGGGGAAGTCCAGGCCACAGCCCCTTCCACATTTCCCGGGACACCAGTCCGTGGAGCCGGGCGACCCCATTGGCGTAGGCCGCCAGCTTGATGGCCAGTACGGTCATGCAGTAGGTCTCGTGATCATCGTCAGGATGGACCCGGCCCAGGCTGAGGAAGTCTTTCCAGGATATGCCCAGAATAGTAAGCCAGGAACGGAAGTATTTTTCCATAAGACCGATGTCAAACCGCTCATTCCCTGCCGGAACCGGGGTATGGGTGGTGAAGATATTGGTGGGCCATACCACCTCTTTGGCCTCGTCAAAGGTGAAGCCCTTTTCCACCATGATCTCCCGGATCCGTTCCAGCCCCAGAAAGGCGGAATGACCTTCGTTCATGTGGGTTGCCGCAGGGTTGATCCCCAAGGCCCGCAGGGCACGAATCCCGCCGATACCCAGGAGTATCTCCTGTTGAATCCTGGTCTCCTTATCCCCGCCATAGAGGGCTGCGGTGATGTTTCTGATATCCGGGGCGTTTTCATCAATATTGGTATCCAGGAGATAGAGGGAAATCCGGCCAACCTTGACTTCCCAGATCTGAGCCGTCACGTTCCTGCCGGCCAGGTCCACGGTGATCTTTATCGGTTCATCGTTTTTATTGACCTTCCGTTCCACCGGCATGTTGTACCAGTCATTTTCAGGATAACTCTCCTGCTGGAAACCATCGGCATTGAGCACCTGCTTAAAATACCCCTGCCGGTAGAGTAGCCCGATACCCACCAGGGGCAGCCCCATGTCCGAGGATGTCTTCATGTGATCCCCTGAAAGGATGCCCAAGCCCCCGGAATAGATAGGCAGGGAAACATCCATCCCGTATTCCATGGAGAAATAGGCTACCACATCCTTCCGTGTCCCCTGGTACCAGGTTTCCCCCCGTTTGTACCGGAGGAACCGGGAGTACACCTCGTTGAGGGCGGCCAGATATGAATCATCCTCCGCTGCCTCTGCAAGCCGTTCCTGACTTACCATGCCCAGGGTCCTGATCGGACTCTGCTGGGATTGAAGCCATACATCATAATCCAGACGGATAAAGAGCTGGATTGCATCAAAATTCCATGAAAGCCAGAGATTACGGGCTATTTCTTCTAAAGGCTTTAAGGCATCAGGAAGTTTCGGCTTAACTGTATATGTGGAAATATTCATAAGGTTAGTGTAATGCTTCTGTTATAGGATGTCAATTGCACACCTCGTTCCCGGGGAATCACCGGTGCCGGGATCCCTTACTATCTTTACCTTATCAAGGTATGATACCGACGTCAAGACACAAGTGGAGTTATTATGATTATCGCAATGAAACAGGGTGCGGCGCCGGAGGCAGTGCGGAACTTCGCCGCCGGGCTTGAGAAACAGGGGGTGAAGATTCACCTCTCTGAAGGGGCATCCCAGACGGTGCTGGGTCTCGTGGGGGATACCACGGGAATTGATGAGAAGGCGCTGAAAGCCCATCATCTGGTTGAAAAGGTTATCCGGGTTCAGGAACCTTATAAGCGGGCAAACCGGCTTTTTCACCCCGAGGATACCCGGATCGATATACGCGGCGGGGACGGCGGGGTACGGCATATTGGGGCAGGGTATTTGGGGATCATCGCCGGGCCGTGCTCGGTGGAAACCAGGGAACAGATCATCGGGATCGCCCAGGATGTGAAACAGGCCGGGGCGGGCTTCCTCCGGGGCGGGGCCTTCAAACCCCGGACCAGTCCCTATAGTTTTCAGGGCCTCGGATGCGAAGGGCTTGATCTCCTCATGGAGGCAAAGCGGGAGACCGGGCTTCCCATTGTTACAGAACTCATGGCCATCCATCAGCTTGAGGTCTTTGATGAGGTGGACATCATCCAGGTGGGGGCCAGAAACATGCAGAATTTCACCCTCCTCAAAGAACTGGGCCACTGCCGTAAACCCATACTCCTCAAGCGGGGCTACGCTGCCACCATAACAGAACTCCTCATGGCCGCGGAGTACATCATGGCCGGGGGGAACGAGGATCTCATCCTCTGTGAGCGGGGGATCCGGACCTTCGACTCCTACACCCGGAACACCCTGGACCTCTCCATTATCCCGGCACTGAAAAAGTTGAGCCACCTCCCGGTCATCGTGGATCCGAGTCACGCCACGGGGATCAGTTGGATGGTACCTGCCATGACCAAGGCCGCTATTGCCGCCGGGGCAGATGGCATCATGCTGGAGGTTCACAACGACCCGGAAAACGCCCGTTGCGATGGGGAACAATCCATCACCCCTGCTGCCTTTGCGGGGCTCATGGAGGCGTTACGGAAGTACGCCAGCATTGAAGGAAAAAACATCGGACCAGTGGTATGAAACCTATTGAAACGTGTACCGTAGGTATGGTGGGGCTTGGACTCATGGGCGGGGCCATAGCCCTGGCCCTGCGTTCTATCATCGGGGAAGGGGGCCGCATCGTGGCCTTTGATAGGGACGGGGCTACCCTGGCGCTGGCAGAAGCTGAAGGGGTCATTGACGAGGGGTTTACGTCCCCCCAACCCATGCTGGGCCACTGCGACCTGGTGTTCCTGTGCATCAACCCTTCCACCTTGCTCCGGTTTATGGAAACCTGGATGGCCACATTCCTCCCGGGGACCCTCATCACCGATATTGCGGGCATCAAGGGAAGCATCGTTACGGTCATGGAGCGTACTCTGCGGGAGGACCTGGACTTCATACCAGGGCATCCCATGGCGGGGAGTGAGCGGGGCGGCTATGTTCATGCGAAACGCTGTAATTTTCAAGGCAAGAACTACATACTCACCCCCCTCAAACGGAATAAACCTGAAAACCTGGCCTTTCTTAAAGCCCTGATTTACCGCATGGGTTTTGGGCGTATCACAGAAACCACCGCAGTGGAGCATGACCGGAAGATCGCCTTTACCTCCCAGCTCTGCCATGTCATTGCCGCGGCCCTCATCGACTGCGAGGCTGATACGGAGATTACCCGGTTCGGGGGCGGCAGCTTTGAGGACCTCACCAGGATAGCCATGCTCAACGCCCCCATGTGGACTGAGCTGTTTCTGGAAAACCGGGGGGAGCTTTTACGGCGGATCGGGCAGTTTGAGGGAAGTCTGGATACCCTGAAGCGGCTCATCGCCGGAGGGCGGGGAATGGAGCTGGAGGAGCGGCTGCATCTGATCCAGGAGCGGCGGGCGGCAATGGGATAGGAAAGGTAAGTATGCCTCTTGACATTGCTATTTTTTTTGATTTACTATAGTTCTTATCTACATTTTAGGAACAAAAGGGGTAAGATTTATGAAGAAATGCTTCATGATACTTTGTTTTTTGGTTGTTGGAGTTACTTGTGTCATGGGGCAAAGCCTGACCCTTGACAGGGCCGTTCGGGCGGCGCAAAAGAAAATTGAGCGTAAAATTCCGGAAGGGGAAAAAATCGCGATCTACGATATCAATTCCCCTACCGTTAAATTATCCCTCGAATTGCGTAATAATCTTGAGACTGAATTTGTTGACACCGGCAAATTCAAGATCGTTAGCCGGGCAGACCTTGACAAAGTGGCGCAGGAAATGAATTTTCAGTACTCTGGTGAAGTAAGTGATGATGATATGAAGGCTATGGGACAGAAAGTCGGAGCAGATTCAGTTATTACCGGTGTGTTTTCTGTGATTAGTAATGGGTATATGTTAACCATTAAAACCATTGATGTTGAAAGCGGTGAGCTTCTCGCGTCTTCCCGGACGAGACTCAGAAAAGACAAGGGTATTGAATATCTCCTGAATCCTACTCCTTCTTATACTCAAACCCCGCCACCCCCCAAGAAGGCTTACTTTGTGCTCGGCGCCCGGGGCGGTATTATGTATCTGCTCAATTCATTGAATGAGGATTCTTTTCCTAATGGTAGCAGTATCCCCATTATCGGGCAGGAATATTCGGTTTACTTTGGGACCCATAGTGTTTCCGGTCCTATAGGGCTGGTGTTTGAAGGGAATCTGAAGATAAATAGTATAAGCGCCGAATATACTCGTGGTAACACTACCAAAAATGACGATTTTTCATATATGTCCCTGGACATCCCGGTGCTGGTACGTTTGGGTATTGGGGGGATAAATCTTTTTGCCGGTCCCTATATATCCATACCCTTAGGGAATTTGACTCGTTCTGGTACAGAAACCAAAGACTACACCCTGAGTAAACCGGTTCTGGGTTTTATGAGCAGTTGGGGAATCTTAGGGGGGCTGTCCGTGGGATTTGGCCTTGGGCCGGGGTATCTGACCCTCCAGGGCCGGTATATGTTTGATTTCAACGAGATTAGTGTCGAAGATGGTGGAGATCCGACAAAATTATTCCGGCGTCATGGTGTCAATGCTACCATTGGGTATGAATTCTGGTTGTAAGCTATGTTCAGATCTTCTCCAGGTGTAAATAAAGCTATCCCCCAGGAATACCGGCAGATTGCTGAGGCGCTGTTCCCCATGGAAGGCCTTACACAGCCAAGGGTGGAGACTGCCGTTGCCTTTGCCGAGACTCTGGGGATTGGCGCCGATTACCGGCACCTCTTGGGGAATGCCGATACCCTCAGTTATGAAATGGATATACATAAATTCTTAGGGCATTTTCAGAATAATCTGGACCTTTTAATCCAAAAGACCTGGGTTAATAATAAACTTGATGAGGACCGTAAAGAACGGCTGCGGCAGCGGGTTCCGGGGTTTATCACCGGGATCGAAGGAGGGGATTATCAAAAGGCCATTGTTGATTTCGGCGCTATTCTTGAAGAGTTGGCCTATCTTTTCTTTGGTCCCCAAAGTCAGCAGGAAGATTTTACCGAGTATACCTTCAGGATTGACACTCAGGTGGGGCTTTTCTGGTGGTATGGAGGACAACTGGGTCATCTCCATCCGGTAAACAGCGGCGCGGTGGATACTGCGTCCCTGCGAGCCATCCTGCTGATTGGAATATGCTATCTCACCAATTTTTAACCTGTTTGCCCTTTGATTGTGCGTAACAGGACTATCCAGTGAAAGGAGTTTAATGAAAAAAAATGGAAAAAACAAAGGATGGTACTGGTT
>JAITNU010000197.1 GCA_031290325.1 Treponema sp. | reverse complement strand
CTTGAGGACATGGACTTGCGGGTAAACCCCGTAGACCGCTGTCTGGAGGGCGTCCACGGCGAAGAGTGGGTGCAGCAGGTACGGTGAGCGGGGGCCTGTCGGGGGCAATTTGCAAGCAGGGGAGAAATGGGCTAAAGTGAAGGCATGGAGGCAAATATGAGGGTTATTTATACAGACATCACCCTGAAAAATACTGGGGATGCGGCAATGGCCATGCGCGGTATTATCAAGGAACAGGCGGCAGGCGTCAAGGGACGAAGTTCTGTGCATGATTAAGCAGGCAACAGGCTCCCCTACTCCGTGGTATCCCGCTTCAGGGTAAGCATCAGGGGCAGATGGTCGCTGAGACCATTACCCGTGCGGGGGTTATAAGTAGCAGGATGCCCCTTGGCATTGATAAAAGGTTCCTGGTTTATCACCATACAAGTATCAAAGTCCCAGCCGCTCAGGTCAAACAAAGAAGGGGGCAGTAAAAAATGGTCTATCGTTTCCCAGGCGCCCTGATAATAATAGGAACCTCCTTGTAGTTCAGTGCCCCAGGGGGAATAGAGGGTCAGTGCGTCAGCGGCAAAATGTTCCGGCCTGGGTGGTTTGTGGGGGCTGAGGATGAGAAAGTCCTGCTGTTCCCGGGAGATTTGTTTGGTAGTAATGGTACGTTCCACCGCTTCTGGATCATCCGGCAGGAGGGCGCTTAGGATCGAAGGATCACTCCGGTAAAATTCATCGTGGTTTTCATTTAAATCCCCCATGATCACCACGGCCAAGTGGGGATTTTCCTGTTCAAGCTCATGCAGTCTCCTCAGTATGACCCGGGCCGAGGCCCTGCGCGAGGATTCGGTGGCACTCCCCAGTTTTGATTTCCAATGGCAGATAAACAGGACCACAGGCGTATCCTGGGGTTGAAGCCGGACCTCCAGGAGCGGACGGGGGATGGTTTCCCCTTGGACAGTGATCGAATGGACCCTGGTTTCGGTAAGGGGGAAGCGGCTTACCACCCCGATTCCCAAGGCAGCCCCTGGATGAGCAGTGAAAGCTGTCCAATGATAGCCATAAACCGCCAAGGGTCCGTTTACCAGATCCGCCAAAACCTGGGAATTTTCCGTTTCCATGAGACCAATAAGATCCGGGCCGTGGGCTACTATCCGGTCAATCCCCTGGGCAAGGGAATTCAGCCGTGCCCTATACTTTTCCCCGGTCCAGCCCGCTGCTGCCCGGTAGTCATCATATTCAGTTCCCGCCTCGTCACCGTCGAACAGGGTCTGCACATTCCAGGTTACAATCCTCAGCGTACCGGAATGGTCAAATGACACCTCTGATTTCGATACAGCACAAGCGCCAAGCACGAGCAGGGAAATCAATACTCCCATGGGCATCTGATACCGGTATAAGCGGTTATACGTATTCATGGAAAGCCTCCTGATACTATATGCAGCGGTACCAGGAAAATGCTTTGAATAAATTCCTAGATAAGCATGCCTCTGCCGTAATAATGCTCGAAGATATCCTGCACCTTTTGTTGACATTCCTGGAAAAAGAGCTGGTATCTTTCTAAAAAGGCCTCCCCATCATTGGTTAGATGCGCTTTACCGCCACCCTCACCTCCCTGTTGCCGGATCACGACCGGATACCCAAGCCAGGTTTCCAGTCCTTTGAGCAATTTCCAGCCCTTACTGTAGGACATCTCCATGAGTTCACAGGCTTGACGAACATTACCGCTTTTCTTAATGGATAAAAGCAGCTTTATCATCCCCGGACCACAAAAGGGTTCACGCTTTCCACCGGGATCTGCCAGGAAAATTTTAACTATCGGCCTTACATCACTCCGCACTCCACACTCCTCACTCAAGCATAATCACTTCAACTTCGCTTCCCGTACACAAGGCGCCGCTCCCCAGGGGAATATCCACGAGACAATTACATCCTAA
Source organism: Treponema sp. (assembly GCA_031290325.1). Taxonomy (GTDB): domain Bacteria; phylum Spirochaetota; class Spirochaetia; order Treponematales; family Breznakiellaceae; genus JAITNP01. Next base: position 10,239 of record JAITNU010000197.1, on the reverse strand, counting down.
AAGAGAAAACAAGTGTCCCGAAGAATGTCCTTGCGGCAGGGTTACGAGGCCCTTCTCCAGCCGGGCACGAACAAAGCGCCGTTGCCTGCCCGATTCCTTGGAAAAGGTATTTTGCAGAATCCCCCGCTGCCGCTGCGGCCAGAGATCAGTACGCCCTGTCAACTTAGCCAGCACCGGCTTTACCAGCAGTTCAAAGGTGGTAAGGCCGGCAAAAGGATTCCCCGACAGGCACATCAGCAGCTTCCCCCGGTACACCCCACAGAGTATCGCGCCCCCCGGTTTACAGGTCATACGCCAAAACAGGCGTTCCACCCCTAAGATATCAAACACCTCGCGCATGATATCCTTATCCCCCACGCTGACCGCGCCGGTAGTGATAAAGAGGTCCACATCATCAATATGCCCCCCAATTTCACGGGCTACCGGTGTCGCAGTATCCCCCATACTGGGAAGGATCCGCGGGGTGAAGCCCAGTTCCCCAAGGCGGCTGCCCAGGAGCACCTCGTTACTGTTGTATATCTTCCCCGGGACCAAAGGCTTCCCAGGGGAAGACAGCTCACTCCCGGTACAGAGTATCCCGATCCGCGGGGGACGTATCACCGATACAACGGCAAGGCCCATGGTGGCAAGGATACCCAGGTGTATAAAGCACAGCCGTTCCCCCTGGGGGATGAGCAATTGTCCTTTGCGGATATCCTCCCCCTGGAACACATAGTTCTGGTAATGCTCCAGAGGACGGGAAAGCAGGACCGTGGTCCCATCTTCCCGCACCTCTTCCTTGGGGACAACACAATCACCGCCTTCAGGGATGACGCCCCCGGTCATGATCCGCACCGCCTCCCCGGGCATGAGGACCCGATCCCAGGGCTTCCCTGCATACACAACCCCTGCGATACCCAGGCGGACCGGACTATCGGCAGATGCGGTGCAGGTATCTTCGCTTCTCAGGGTAAAACCATCCAAAGGGGAACGATTAAAGGGGGGATTGTCCAGGGGCGCATAGATAGGTTCCCCGGTCACCTGTCCCAGACTCATGGTTAACGGGATACCTTGGGTTTCATTGATGGGCATAACCCTGGCCAGCACCAATTCCAGGGCCTTTTCCAGATCTATTTTTTCCATTTATTTTTCCTAACCAACAAGACGGACCACCGGGCATCCCGCTGCTGTCCGCTCAATCAGCACGTGTGCAAGCAGCCCTTCCAGTGCATCCGGTCCAACCGGACTTCTCATGGTGATGTGAGCCAGCTCCGCCACTGCCGCGGCACTGGGTTTGATTGCATCCCCGGTACCGGAATTGAGCATGATAAAACAACCGGGCATGACCACTTCCCGCAGGCTGTTGGATTCACAAATAATGAGGGTATCTGGCGGGGCTTTTTCCCGGAAAACGGTATATGCCTCCCCGAGGGCAGCGTGCAGGGACCGGAGCCAGAAGACCTGAGCCGCACCGGCCTGGAGCAACTGAACGGTATCCTTGCCGGCGGATAAACCGGGTTCCTCCTCCAGCACATACTTTGACCCAATGGTACAGGCCCCGCAGCCCTCTCCGCCCCGGTGGCAAACGCCGCCTTCATGGGCAATAGTAGTAACCTTGAGTGCCGTAATGGGGAAGCGATCCTTCCAGCGGCGTATCAATTCCACGGCCAAGGTCGTTTTACCTGAATTCCGTCCCCCCGAACCGATAAGGATCATGGATTCCATAGAAAAAACAGCATGCTTCATCAGTTTATTCTATACCAGTTACGAACTAAGTGCAACAAATCTTGTCAGGATAACCAAATTACCCTGCGTTCCCCCTATAAACAAGTTCAAATATAAGGTATAGTATTGATGAGCATCGTTCTGATCATTGAGGAGGTTGATGATATGATCGCGGGAATTATCGGCGCAACCGGCTATGCAGGAGTCGAATTAGTCCGGCTCCTGTCGGGGCATCCAGAGATTAAGGGACTTGCCCTTGCGTCCGTAAGCTATGAGGGCGACCGGATTGAACATATATATCCCAATTTACTGGGGAAGGTTTCGGCGTCCCTTACCAAGGTTGAAACGGTGATTGCCGCTTCGGATGTGGTGTTCGCCTCCCTGCCCCACGGGGTGGGGGAGCCTTATGCTCAGGCGTGCATGGACAAGGGCATCCCCTTTATTGACTTGTCGGCGGATTTTCGTTTTGGTGATGATGAGGCAACCTTTTCCGCATGGTACGGGAAGCCCTACCAGTACCCTGGGCTGCGCAGGCAATCGGTGTACGGGCTTCCAGAACTGAACCGCAGCCGGATAAAGGCCCTGGCCGCTTCCGGTCCGGTGATCATTGGAAATCCGGGCTGTTATCCTACCGGAGCGTCCCTGGGGGCCTTTCCTGCCCTGGCAAAGGGCCTTGTGGGTCCGGGGCTTATCATCGTGGACGCCGCCTCCGGGGTTACCGGTGGAGGCCGGGAGCCGGCACGGGCCTTTCATTACCCTGAATGTGCCGATTCGGTTTCTCCCTACAAGGTGGGGAGCCACCGGCATACTCCGGAAATCATCCGGAATTACCAGGCTATGCTCAAGGTGGAGCAACCGGAGGGGCCGCAACTCATCTTCACCCCCCACCTGGCGCCCATGAACCGGGGCATCCTCAGTACCATCTACCTGCCGCTGGTGGATACCTGGCAGGCTGCGGTTCCCCGTTCCCCGGCACCTCGTCCGCCGGCCAGGGAGATTGAGGAGAAAACCAGGGAAATCTGGGAATGTTACACCGAATTTTACCAGGATGAACCCTTTGTGCGGGTACTGCCCCTGGGGAGTATTGCGGCTACGAGCCGGGTGCGACAATCCAATTTCTGTGACCTGTCGGTACATCTGGATCAAAGCGGCAGGACCCTCATTGTGGCAAGCGCCATTGACAACATGGTCAAGGGCGCAGCAGGACAGGCGGTTCAGAACATGAATATCATCAGTGGGTTTGATGAAACCGCAGGGCTTACCGCTATCCCCGCGTCGTTTTAGTTGAGGAAAAACTTGAGGAAAAAATGAAAAATTCACTAATCAGTGTGCTCATACAGGCACTGCCCTATATGCAGCAGTACCGGGGCAAGACCATGGTGGTTAAGTACGGCGGGAATGCCATGATCAACGGGGATATCAAGGCCGCAGTTATCCAGGATGTGATCCTTATGGCCTGTATAGGGATACGGACCATACTGGTCCACGGGGGCGGCCCGGAGATCGAAGCCATGCTCAACGCAGTGGGAAAGGAAAGCCATTTCGTTCAAGGGCTTCGCTACACCGATGCAGATACCATGGAAATCGTCCAGATGGTCCTCTGCGGCAAGGTGAACAAGGATATCGTCTCCCTGATTCAGCAAGCCGGGGGCCGGGCCGTGGGGCTCTGCGGGATCGACGGGGCCATGCTCCAGGCCGAGCGGCTCCATACTGCCGGGGAAGACTTGGGACTGGTGGGGGAAATTAAAGCGGTGGATACCTCGATGTTGAAGGTCCTGTTGGACTCAGGGGTAATTCCCGTGGTTTCCTCAGTAGCCTTGGGGGTCGGGGCAGGGCAGGTCCTTAACATAAACGCCGATAGTGCTGCCGCGGAGCTTGCCGGGGCAATGGGGGCGGAAAAACTCATCCTGATGACCGATGTACAGGGCCTCCTCCGGGATGTACAGGACCCGGATTCCCTGATCAAGGCGATTACCCGGACAGAACTTGAGGGGCTTAAAAAGCACGGCATCGTGAGCAAGGGCATGATCCCCAAGGTGGATTGTTGCGGTCTCGCCCTGGACAAGGGGGTACGGAAGGCCCATATCATCGACGGACGCCTTCCCCATTCCCTCTTAATCGAACTCTTTACCGATGAGGGGATCGGAACCATGATAGAAAATAGTGAGAAGTGAGGAACAATCATGTCTGATGTGTTTATGAATACCTATCACCGGCTGCCGGTAACCTTCGCCAAAGGGGAAGGGGCCTGGCTGACCGATGTAAACGGGAAGCGGTACCTGGATTTTACTGCCGGCATTGCCGTGAATTGTTTGGGCCATGGGTACCCGGCGCTGGTCAAGGCCATTGCAGAGCAGGCAGCCAAATTTAACCATGTGTGCAATTATTATCAGAGCGCTGTGTCCGTTGCCTTTGCAGAACAGCTCGTCGCCGCCTGCGTGGGGATGCGGAAGGTCTTTCTGGGTAACTCCGGGGCAGAAGCCAACGAGGGGGCCTGTAAGATCGCCCGGAAGTACTCCCTGAAAAAATACGGACCAGGACGTCACCGGATCGTAACGCTCCAGGGCAGCTTCCACGGGAGGACTATCACCACCCTTTCCGCCACAGGACAGGACAAGTTTCATAAGGATTTCGGCCCCTTTACCGAAGGGTTCCTCTTTATTCCTCCTGGGGACCAGGCTGCCCTGGACCGGGCCTTGGACCCTGCTTCAGTGGCGGGCCTCCTCATCGAAGCCATCCAGGGTGAAAGCGGCATACTCCCCCAGGAAGACGCCTATATCAAAGCGGCGGCGAAATACTGCGCCGAACGGGATATACTCCTCATGTTTGATGAAATCCAGTGCGGCGTAGGCCGGACCGGAACCTTCCTGGCCTGTGAAGGCTATGGGGTGAAGCCTGACATCGTTACCCTGGCCAAGGGCCTTTCCGGGGGAGTCCCTGTGGGGGCGGTCCTCGCAGGGGAGAAGGCAGCGGATGTGTTTGAGACCAGTGATCACGGCAGCACCTTTGGCGGGAACCCCCTGGCCGCGGCTGCTGGGCTTGTGGTGTTACAAACCGTGAACAACCCCGATTTTCTCAAAACGATCAGCGGGAAAGGGGAAAAGATACAGGCAACCCTCAAATCCTGGAAGCATCCGGCGATTAAAGCAGTCCGGGGCCGGGGCCTCATGATCGGCGTGGATATCACCACCCCAGCCTGGCCGGTACTGGAAGCCGCCCTTGCCAAAGGACTCCTCATCCTTTCGGCAGGGCCTAACACCCTCCGCTTCCTTCCGCCCTATACCATCACCGATGGGGAGATAGACCAGGGCTTAGGGATACTCAGGGGGATATTGGGATAGCACGGTGCTATTTAAGCAGCCCCTGTTTTTGGAGATATTCCCGGGAAACATCCACTTCCTTCCGTCCGTCTACATCCACCGCATAGGTCAGGGTTATCATGGCCTCATCGGTGAATATGCCGGCCATCTGGGAGAGTACTTCCTCCAAATTCGGGGCTGTTTTTTGGAGTCGCTCAAACAGATCCTCTCTGATCAGCAACGCGCCATTGTATTCCGGGAAAAAAACCCGATCATCCGCCAGGATCTTCAATTGATGCTTTTTGTTCAGCCCGTCGGTGGCATACGCACAGGTAACATTGATATTGCCGCTTTCCACTGCGGAGTATTTCAAGTTGATATCGATTTGCCGGGCTTCCTTAAAATGTAACCCGTAAAACTGCACAAAGGGGTTGTATTTCGCACTCCCCTCTTCGGTAAAAAAGTCATGTTCCGCTCCAAAAACCAGTTGGTCTGCCACGGGAATCAGATCACTAATCCTATTGAGCTGGTACTGATCGGCGATCTTTTGGGGTACTGCTATCGCGTAGGTGTTGTTGATCCCCAGTTTTTCCAGGAGCCGTACCCTCTTGCCGGCTTCTGCTTTAGCCGCCTCAGTATTGACAAAATCATAGAGGCTCATGTTCGCAGGCACATCCGAGGGATCGAGGTGGAGGAAGGTCGTCAGCAGGGTGCCGTCATAACTGTTCATGAGATCGGCGGTTCCCTTGACCATTTCATGGTAGGAATTCACCGGCGCCATCTCTCCTTTGATATCCACCTTGACGCTGGTATAGGCTTCAACCAACAGCTTCACCATCTGATGGATGATCTTCATTTCTGAATACTGTCCATCATAGATGGTGATAGTATCTTTTTTACTCTCCGATCTGGCACAGGAGGTAAGTGTGGAGGCCCCGATAATGGCCACAAGCATGATTATCATTTTTTTCATTTTTTTCATTTTTTTCATAGGGTGTTTGCTCCTTCTTGTTCTTGGATTGTTTTGTTTCGTGATAAACGATTGGGGGTAAAGCGGCAGTACAACCTGCGCTCCACCAGGGCCATGATACCATCGCAGCCCATGGCCATGATGATCAGGATCAGCGTTCCCGATACAATCATGCCCAGATTGGAGATACGGATTCCCCGGTAGATCACGCTACCCAGACCGCCACCGCCTACAAAGGTCGCGAATACAGCAGTACCCACCGCGGTCACCGTGGCAATGCGGATACCGGTAAAGATCAGGGGGAACGCAATGGGAAGTTCGATGTGGATTAAACAGTACAGCCGGGTCATCCCCATACCAAAAGCCACCTCCTTAATCGCCGGATCCACTTCACTTAAACCAACATAGGTATTGTGCACCACCGGTAACAGGGAATACAACAGCAAGCCGATAATGACCGTCGGCTTGCCCGCTCCCAGGAAAACCATGATGATCCCCAGGAGGGCCAGGGCCGGCACAGTCTGTAACACCTCTGCAAACCAGAGGATCACCCTGCGGATACGGACATAAAAGTACGCGAAGATCCCCAGGGGCACCCCAATCAGGATAGTCAGTGCTACCGCTGCTCCAACAATCGTTATATGCTCAATAATCATCTCTGAGTTCACCGATTATCCCTCCTCACCTGCTTAGGAATCAACAGCCGCCGCAGCACATCAATGAGCAGGCTGAACAAGAGCGCCACTGCTGCCGCAGGCACTGCTCCGGCGAGAATCAACACGTTGTTGTTACTGCTGACCCCGGCATAGATCAATTCTCCCAAGCCTCCCAGCCCGATCATCGCCGCCAGTACCGCCCAACTCACGGTATAAATCGTGGAGATCCGCACACCGCTGATGATGGAAGGCAAGGCCAGGGGTATCTCGACCCTGGTCAGGACCTGGAGGGGAGCCATACCGCAGCCCCGGGCCGCTTCTTTGTAACTTTCCGCAACACCGGTAAGCCCCACAAAGGTGTTTTTCAGGATCGGGAAGATGGCGTACATGGTCAGGGCAATCACCACGGTGGAGGGCACCATGCCGTGATATAAAAACAGAATGCCGATAAACACGATGCCCGGAATCGTCTGAAACAACGAGATAAGGGGCAGGATCAGCTTTGCCCGGCGGGGTATTCGGGACAGCAGTATGCCTAAGAAAAAGGCAATGACAAAGGCACAGGCCACAGAAACCATCACATACAGAACATGGGTACCAATGGCCCTTACCAAACGGGTACCATAGAGGGACAAAAAATGGATCATGGCAACTCCCCCCATACCGCGTCAGCCAGGGATTTGGCGACGCTGGATTTGGTCACGATCCCCGCGATGGTTTGATCGCGGTTCAACACCACCACATAGTTACTGTCATTGCTATTCACCAGTTTAGTGAAACATTCCTGGGCATTTTCATCAATATACGATACTGGCTGCTGCTGAGTGATCAACCGCTCAATCGTCTTCTCTGTTTTTCCCGACTTGTTGATATTGATGATGGAAACCGTTCCCGCATAGGTTTCATCCAAATTTTTTATCAGCAGCGTGTCCACCTTGCGGCGGGCCATCAGATCTATCGCCTCCCGGATCCCCCAATTTTTATAAACGCTGTAAATATTGGTGCGCATAAAATCCGCTGCAGTCTGGGGCAGCGCTTCATTGTCCTTGGTTCGCTTTCCCATAAAACTCCGGATAAGATCATCTGCCGGATTTTCCAGCATCTCTTCCGGCGTAGCCACCTGCACAACCTTCCCACGGTTCATGAAGACGATTTTATCCGCCAGGTACAGGGCTTCATCCATATCGTGGGTTACAAAGACGATGGTCTTGTTCAGTTTTTTCTGTAGTCTGACGATCTCTTCCTGTAATATAGCCCTGGTCATGGGATCCAAAGCGCCAAAAGGCTCATCCATCAACACGATGGGCGGCGAAGCGGCTAAGGCCCGCAGCACACCGATCCGCTGCTGTTGACCACCTGACATTTCCGAGGGGTATTTATGGGCGTACTCCTGGTATGGCATATTAACCAGGGCCAGCAATTCATGGACAATCTGCCTGCTTTTCTCTTTGTCATACTTCAACAGTTTTGGCACCACACAAATGTTTTCCTCTACCGTCATAGTTGGAAAAAGTCCGATTTGCTGAATGACATAACCGATGGAACGCCGGAGCGCGACTTTATCAATCTGGGAAATATCATTGCCATCAATAGATATCTTCCCCGCATCCGGTTCAATCAAACGATTAATCGTCTTCAACATAGTAGTTTTACCGCAGCCACTCGGCCCGATTAATACCGTAAACTCACCAGTGCCGATTTCCAGATGCAGATCATCCAGCACCAGAGTATGGCCATACCTTTTACTGACATGTTCAAACTGTATCAGGTATTACCTCCCTTATCTTGATTGTATTAGGAACACTGTTTCCTCTTTCCGGGAAATCTAGTCCCTTTATATTCAGTATAGATCAGATGCAGGCTCAATACAAGGCATATTTTTTAAATAAATAGATTATCTTTATCAGTAGAGCATATATTACTTTTTATTTATAGAACAATAAAACAAATGATATATTTTCTTGACACCTGCTCTATAGTCTGATATATTAAATATAGTTTAAGAAAAGCGCTTGGTCACGTTCCATGGGAGCGCGTGGATTGAAAAAAATAAATAAAAACAAACGATAAATTGGAGAAGATACTATGAACAATTTGGTCCAAGAGGCTCAGGTCTTACAGGAAGAACTGGTAGGCATACGGAGGCATCTTCATGTACACCCTGAAATCGGTATGGAATTACCTCAAACCACGGTGTTTGTCAAGAAGAAACTTGAAGAAATGGGGTATGAACCGAAAGCAGCCGGTCCTGGCGGCCTGTCGGTGGTGGCTGGGGGCAAAAAACCGGGGAAGTGTTTCCTTATCCGGGCTGATATGGACGCCCTGCCCATTGATGAAGCGTCTGATGATACGTGCAGGTCAACCAATGGCTGTATGCACGCCTGTGGCCATGACTTCCACACTACCATGCTCCTGGGAGCGGCAAAACTGCTTAAAGCCCATGAAGATAGGATTCAGGGATCGGTTAAGCTGATGTTCCAGCCCGGTGAGGAGCTGCTCCTCGGCGCCAAGAGCATGATTGAACATGGAATTCTGGATAATCCCCAGGTGGATGCGGCGGCCATGTTCCACGTTGCCGTGGGCATGCCCTTTCCCGCCGGGACCATCCTGATTCCCGGAGGCGGCGCCTATAGTTCGGCGTCGGACCATTTCGAGGTAACGATCCAGGGCAAGGGCGGGCACGGGGCCATGCCGGAACACTGTGTGGACCCCATCCTCGTGGCAAGCCATCTGTACCTGAACCTCCAAACCATCATAAGCCGGGAAATCGCCCCTGCCGAGACCGCGGTGATCTCCACCGGCATCATCAAGGCCGGGGAGGTGAACAACGTCATCCCCGATACGGCCTCTATGAAGGGGACCATCCGTACATACAACGCGGAGGTGCGGGAATTCATCCTGAACCGGGTGCAGGAGGTGGCCATCAAGACTGCGGAAACCTTCCGCGCCAAGGCGGAGACTCATATCATCGAAGGCTGTCCCTCGGTGTTCATCGACGCCAAGGTAGCCACTGATGTACGGCAGATCCTGGGGTCGGTCTTTGGCAAGGCGGTTATCAATCCCACGGAGCTGGGTATACCGCGACTCGGGGGTTCCGAGGATTTTTCCTTTGTTACCCAGAAAGTGCCCAGCGTGATGCTGATGCTTTCCGCAGGAAGCCCTGAGGAGGGATACGCCTATTCCATGCATCATCCCAAGGCCATATTCAACGAAGCGGTCTTATCCCAGGGCGCGGCAGCTTACGCCATAACTGCCCTGGGCTGGCTCGAAAAGAATGCACCCGTTCACGGGGTTAAGGCATAAAACCAGAGTATAGCACGGATTGCCAAACACCCCGTCCCCCAAGCGCCCCCGTAATCTACCCGGCAATGGCAAACGCTTTTTCTGAACAAAGCTTGACCGCCTCGGCAAGTGGGTACAGGCGAATCTGTACTACCTGAAACTGGTACTGCCGCTCCCATTCAGGCCAATCTTCCCACGTGTCTATGATATCCTCCAGACTGCGCGGCTCTCTGAGCCGCTCTTCGCCGTCGGCATACAAGGCTAACGCTTCATGCGCCATACGAAAGGCATCCGCGTAATCATTACCCGCCGAGATACAGCCGGGGAG
>JAITNU010000079.1 GCA_031290325.1 Treponema sp. | reverse complement strand
GACATATTCACCTCGTAGTCCGCCGCTATGTTCCACGGCGAATTGTATACCGATCCTTCGACAGCCTGGGGAGTGTATGACCCTGCCTTTATCAGCTTCAATTTGATGTTCTTGATATCATAGACCCCGGCAAGGATCACGCTTTGAAAGGTGGCGGCACCGTCTCTTCGCTGGAGGTATTTGGCACGGAGCATACCCAGAAAACGGATATAGATATGATAGTTGCTTGAAGCGTCCGCCTCGTCGATCATCAGAATGACTTTCCTGTTCCGGCAGAGTTTCGTGATATGCCTGCTTAATGGGGTGAAGTCCGTAACGGTTTCATCTACCCAACTCGCCGCGTAGCTATCTTCTACAGTACCAGACAGTTCAAGCGCCTCCCGTACCAGTTCCATAAAGATCAGGCAAAACACCTCTACCCGTTCAAATGCCGAGATACTAATCCCCTCAAAACTGATACGGATACAGATGTATTCACTCGGGGACTGTACCAACTGCGTTGGCGGCGTTTTCGCTTCCAGCCGTTTATGAAGTTCCCGCAAGGTCGTAGTCTTACCATACTGCCGTCCCCGGTTGATGGTGAAGTAATCGCCCCTATCCACCATTGCCTTGATTTGCGTGAGCTTTCCACTGATATTAACCATATAGTGTTCCTCTGGAACACACAGACCGGTTGTATTAAAGTATCTCACCCCTAAACGCTTTTGCCTGTCTGTTTGCATGGGTTCCCCCTTTTTGGTGGTGTACCACTAATAATATAAAACCCTGGGGTTTATGTCAATGTTTTTTTAAATCTATCAAAAAACAGATGATTTTTACTAAAAAACGCGGGTTTTCCCAGGGGGAAGCAGAACATCAGTCTTTCCCTCACCCTTTACCAGGGAGCTGAACTGAGTATCGCCGACCACTTGCATATTTTTATCTATCCTGATATATTGCATAAATATACACGCGGAATCCCTGATGTTTAGTGTTGAGCATCATGATGATTCCTAATGCATACAAAGGAGTATACTAATGAAGAAATTACTGACGGTTATGGGGTTGTGTATCACGGCGATCCTATTGATGTCCGCAGGCGGCCAACAGCCCTCCCCAAAGGGGCTCCGTATTGGCATTGCCAAGATCGTCCAGCATGAAGCCCTGGACGCCTGTGAGCAGGGGGTGGTGGATGCCCTCAAGGCACGGGGGATTGACGCGGTCATTGATTTACAGAACGCCAATGGGGATATAAACACCGCGGCCCAGATTGCCAACAAATTTAAGAGTGATAAGGTTATGGTGGCGGTGGGGATTGGCACGCCCATTGCTGTGGCCCTGGCTAATACCTTAAAGGATACGCCGGTGGTCTTTTCCGCAATAACCGATCCTGTGGGCGCTGGCCTTGTTACCACGCTGACCCATGGGGAAGGAAACGTGACGGGCCTGTCGGACGCCATCCCTACCGAGGATCATATCGAGTTATTTAAGGAAATCGCCAACATTTCCACCTTGGGCTATATTTATACCAGTTCCGAGGCGAATTCCATTTCCGCCCTTGCCCTGGTAGAGGCGGCCTGTAAGGAACAGGGCTTGGAGCTGGTAACCCAGGCCATTAATACTTCGGCGGAACTCAGGCAGGCGGCAGAGGCTATCGTAAACCGGGTGGACGGGATCTACCTCACCACGGATAATACGGTATTCTCAGCCTTACCTGCCCTGGTGCAGGTATTTAGTGCTGCCAAAAAGCCCATATTCTCAGGGGATGTAACCGGGGCCTTGAACGGCGGCTGCATGATCGCTTCGGGGTTCAATTACTATAAGGCCGGAGTTGCCACGGGGAACATGGTGGCGGATATCCTTTCCGGCAAGAAGCCTGCGGATATGCCGGTGAAATTCCTCACTGACCCGTCGGAATCAGACCTCCTCTTTGATCTTGACGCGGCGCAGAACTGCGGTATCGCCATTCCGGCGCAGTATCGTTCCATGGCGAACTATGTTTTTGAAAACGGAAAACTGACCACTAAATAGGATGTTTATGCTTTATGATTGAGGGGATTCTTATTGAGGGACTCATCTACGGTATTATGGTTTGGGGGGTGTTTATCACCTTCAGGGTGCTTAATTTCGCGGATATGACCGTGGACGGCTCCTTTCCCCTGGGGGCGGCTATCATGGCGGTGATGCTCCTGAAGGGCGTGTCTCCTATTCTGGCTATGGCTTTGGCCTTTGCCGGAGGCGCCCTGGCAGGGCTGGTTACCGCCCTCATCCATACACGGCTCAAAATTCCAGACCTCCTCTCAGGTATCCTGACCATGACTATGCTCTATTCCGTGAACCTCCGGGTCATGTCCAACCGGGCCAATCTGTCCCTCATCCGGGTCCCTACCCTGTTCAGCCGGATATCCAGTTGGGCGGGAGCCTTCATGCCGCCCCAAAGCGCCATTGTGGTGTACTGCGTCCTGGTGGTCCTCATCATCAAGATAGTCCTGGACCTCTTTTTTCACACCGACTTTGGCTTATCCCTGGGCGCCCTCGGTGCCAATCCCCAGCTCATCATATCCCAGGGGATGAATCCGGATATCCTCAAGATGACCGGTATCTGCCTGTCCAATGCCCTGGTCGCGGTTGCCGGGTCCTTCACCGCCATGTACCAGGGCTTTGCAGATGTGAACTTGGGGAGCGGCATGATCGTTTCAGGGCTTGCCTCATTGATGATTGGGGAATTCCTCATCCGTTCCAACAAGATAAGCGCCCTCACCTTGCGGGTCATTTTGGGGTCCATTCTGTACCGGGCGCTCATGTACCTTGCCCGGAATTATGGGTATCATCTCCACATGACTGCCAACGACCTCAAGCTCATTACCGGTATCCTCATCATCCTCTGTATCCTCATTTCAAAGACCGGGTTTCGGAGTAAACCCCGGTCCCAAAAAGTGAAGCCGCCCCCTGGAGGAGATTCCCATGCTCCGGCTTGAAAACCTCGCTATGGTGTTTGGTTCTGGAACACCGGATGAGAATATTGCCCTGCGGTCTGTCGATCTCAGGGTAGAGTCCGGGGATTTTGTTACCATCATCGGCTCAAACGGGGCGGGTAAGACCACATTGTACAACGCGATTGCCGGCTCCTGTGTACCCAGTTCGGGACGTATTTTTATGGGAGTGGACCACCCCGGACGGGAGATTACCAGGGAAGCAGAATACAAACGGGCCAGGTATATTGGCCGGATCTTTCAGAACCCCCTCTTGGGGACTGCAGGCAAGATGACCCTGGCGGATAATATGATGCTTTGTTATAAGAAGGGCTACAAGAGGCTTAAGATAAGCCTGAACAAACGGATGCGTGAACAATTCCAGGAGCAGTTGCGGGTTTTGGACATGGGCCTGGAAAACCGCTTGAACGACAATGTGGAACTCTTTTCAGGGGGACAGCGTCAGGCGCTGACCCTCCTTATGACGGTGATGTCCCGACCGAGCCTCCTCCTCCTGGACGAACATACTGCGGCTCTGGACCCCCGAAACGCGGAGCTTATTATGAACCTCACCCTCCGGTTTGCCGGGGAGCACCGGCTTACGGTGATGATGATCACTCACAACATGACCCATGCCCTGGAATACGGGAACCGGCTCCTCATGATGGACAGCGGGGAAATCATCCTGGACATTGGCGCTGAGGAAAAGGCGAAGCTCACCACTGAGGGTATTGTGCAGCGTTTCCGGGACATTAGGCGGCAGGAACTGGCCAACGACGAAATACGGTTGAGCTAAAAAAAATTGAAAAATGTGCGTTTATCACTTGACTTATCTTTTTGCATTGAGTATATTAAAACTAAGTTCAACGCAGGGTAGAGCAGTTGGCAGCTCGTCGGGCTCATAACCCGGAGGTCATAGGTTCGAGTCCTATCCCTGCTAATTTTCTGGTTTTTTGTACCTTTTGCTACGAAATCCCCTTCCATAATAAGTTTTTTTAGTTTATATTAAGTGTTACTATTATATTAAGGAGTTATTCATGGCAATACGTGATGATAAGGCCCCGGGGAGCCTGCAAATAATTGTAGTGGGAGATGGTGGTCAGGAATGGGGAAGGCTCTATGCTACGACCAAAGAGTTTTCAACCGGTTCTATTGGGTTCTATGCCAATGGGAAGATTGCAAATCCGGCAAACCCGGATTGCCGGTATCAAAGCGGTTTAACTTTTACCCTTATCGGGTCAAAGGATAAGAAAGAAAAGTGATTGTTATTTACTCGTGGCCTGCCAAAACCCTTTCCATTCGGATGGATGTTCCAGGTAATACCGGCATTGGGCGGCGTAGAAGAAGCTGGGGGGGTCCTGTTCGGTAAGAGCCTCAAACAGGGTAAGGGCCTGGGCAAATGAACCGTGGTAAAAAAGATCCCGGGCCTCGTCAAATTGCTGGAGGAGCGGTTTTTTTTCCCGGAACGCCATTTCAGACATAGGTTCATACACCGTAACTGGTTCATGTTTCCCCACCACGGTGACCTGGGCTAGTTTGCGGCCAAAGACCGTCTGGGTACGGAGGGCCTGGGTAAAGGTGGTTTCGGTGCACATAAGATAGGTACCGAATTGTTTATTCAGCCCCTCAAGCCGGGCCGCCAGGTTCACCGAATCCCCCAGCATAGTGTAATCAAAGCGCTTGGTGGAGCCCATGTTTCCCACCACTGCGTACCCTGTATTGAGTCCGATACGGGTAAACAGGCGGCAGCCGTATTGTTCCGCGAAGAAGTCCTGCCGTTCTGCGAGTTTCTGCTGACAACTGAGGGAGGATGCCAGGGCACGGGCAGCATGGTCTTCGTGATTAACCGGTGCGTTCCAAAAGGCGATGATGGCATCCCCTTCATATTTGTCGATAGTACCTCCTGACTCGAGGATGGTATCGGTCATAAAGGAAAGATAATCGTTTAACAGTTCGGTGAGCTTGGTGGGATCGAGCTGTTCACTGATGCTGGTAAAGCCCTGAACATCGGAAAAGAAGATGCTGATCTCCCGGCGTTCACCTCCCAGGCTGAGTAGCCCGGGGTTTGCGAGGAGCCGGTCGATAACCGCAGGGCTCAGGTATTGGCTGAAGGCGGATTTGATGAACCGCTTCTGGTTGCCTTCGGTGGCGTAGTTATACAGGGTCGCCGTGAGAAATGTGAGGACCACTGCGGCCATAGGCGCCACCATGGGGAGCCAGAGGCTGGCGTAGTAGTAAGCGGCGAGGGCGGAACCGGTTATTACCATGAGGAGTACCGCGCCTCCGGTTATGGCCAAGGGGATACGGCCGGAATACAGGGTGAGAAGGTTCACCAGGAGGATGGCGGCAAGGCCCATGAGGATACCAACCCAACCGGGGCTTTCATGGATAAAGTCTCCTTGCAGCAGGTTATCCAGCATGGTGATGTGCATGCCCACGCCGGGGTACACCGACGATATGGGGGTGTTGCACATATCAAAAAGCCCGGGGGCATAGTAACCAAAAAAGATGTACTTGCCGGAAAAATCTTCCGGGGGGAGCAGCGGTTCCCGGCCTTGAGTATATGCTTCAGCGCTTTGGAGGATTTCAGCGGCGCTGTAAGGTATATACCGGTCCAGGTCTCCCCTGAACCGGAGGAGGCTCATGCCCTGTTTATCAACAGGGATGGTATAGGTTCCCCACTCAAGGGAGCGCTTCCGCTCATTATAGGTAAGCCCCGCCTCAGTTCCAGAGGCAAACAGCGAGGCGGCGGCAAGGCCCGGTACGGCCTTATGGTCAAAGAGGGTAAAGAGTTGTGCCCTGCGGAAGATACTGTCTGAATCGGCGGTTCCCGTGATGGTACCGATACTCCCCGCAGCCTCCAGGAGTCCTTCAATGGGGAATTGGGCGCCGACCTGGGTATCGTTCATAGTGTGCTGGAGGAGATCGTATGGGGACAAATCAAATGCATCTGGCTGGAACAGGGGTTTATCTAAACCCTCAGGCCAGGTAAGACTCTTTCCTGATTGAGTACTGAAAAAAACAGTCTGCACGACCCTGCCGAAATCAGCGGAAGCCTGGGTAAAGGCGGCGTCATCTTCCGGTCCATACACCGAAGGCTCTGAGAAGATAACATCAAAGGCAACCGTCTGAGCGCCGGCATGCTGCATATAGTCAATGAATTCCGCATAGGCTTTCCGAGGCCATGGCCAGGACCACCCCCGTTCCTGATTTGCCCAATCAATGCTTGCCTGATTGAGGAGCACCACCAGGATATCGTCTGATGGCCGGCTGGTATTCGCTAAAAGGCGGACCCGGAAATCGTAGGTTTTATACTCAAGATAGTCAAAAAAACCTGAAACCTGGGCCAGGCTTACCGCTCCAAACACCGAGATGGCTATAAGAGCGGCGGCACAATGTTTTTTAATCCTGCTGTTGAGTCGCACGGAAACGGTCCCAGCGAAATGAACGGGTATCCGGTACGGAGTAGCGCCGAACGGTCCAGCTCAGATGGCTTATGCGGAGCACCGGAGCAGGGTGGGTCTTGTTGAATCCTCCGGCATGACGGGGCTGATTTTTGTCCAGCACTTTAAGCATATCAATCAGGCTTGATGGTTCATAAGCGGCGGTGGCTAACAGGGACAGGGCCGTTGCATCAGCCTCAAATTCCTGTTCCTGAGAATACCCTGTCATAACCATAGTATTAACAACATCCCTGATTGAAGTATCAAAAACAAGGGCCGGATCACCGGCGGCAGCATTCTTGGCAGCGGAAGAGGCGATTCCCTGCAAGGATTGGGCCAGCCGGTTTGTCTCTATGACATCCATACTATGACGAAGCTGGATGTGGGCTAATTCATGGGCAATAACTGAGGCCAGCGCATCTTCGGAATTCGCACATTCCAGAAGCCCCCGGGTTATAAAGATGTGCCCTCCGGTGGTTGCAAAGGCGTTGATCTCGGGGCTGTCCAGAATCGCAACATGATACCCGTTATACAGCTCTGGTTTGGGGGAATTGATGACCAGGGTATTGCAAATTTTATTAAGATAGATCGTTAATTCGGGCGCTTCAGTATAGATTTTATACCGCGTAAGAATGGTGGCCCCTACCGCACGGCCGAGATAATAGGCATCTTCCGGGCTTATAGCGTCGGTTTGAGCGGGAACAAAGGTATACGTGTCTCCCTGTGCCAGATGACCTTCTATGATAAAATCGTATAAATCCTCCCTGGAAACCCATAAGGATTCCACAACCTCAACATCGGCATAGTTGAGGTGCCCTTTGGCCTGGTAGGTGTTTTCAAGGGTCGCGTTAAATCCCTTCCCTGCCAGGGCAATTTCAGTGGCTGAAGCCGAGGTTGACCCACCGGATGAAGTGATACGTTTAGCCGTTACACTGGTAGATACCGTCCACCCGTTTACCGTGCTTTGAGCAGTGGACTGGACTTCAACCCATTTTCCCTCTTGCTGAAGCACCGTAACCTGGTCTCCATAGGACAGTGTCCCCTGATCACGGGCAAAAAAATCAGTGGAGGATTTTAACGCCAGGGTTTTTACCGCCACATACATGATACGGCCCCCTGATTGGGCAGCGGCACCACCGATTATCACGATACCAAAGCATATAAGCAGGATATGTTGTTTCAGAACCATCATCTTATTCATAAGCATCACCTTTTAAACGCATGTACAATTCATAGTTCTCCTGGCCAAAACAGACAAAGATAACCTTTTTAATTCCCGGAGTTTCAGGGAGGGTCTGCTTAACCGAGCTGAGGGCAAGCTCTGCAGCCTGAGCCTTGGGATAGCCGTAGACCCCAGTGCTGATGTTGGGAAAGGCGATACTGCTAAGACCCGCCTTTTCCGCCAGGAGGAGGCTGTTCCGGTAACAGGAGGCCAGACGGCCGGCCTCTCCCTGTCCGCCCCCATACCAGACCGGGCCTACGGTGTGGATCACCCGCTTACAGGGCAGCCGCCCTGCCCCGGTGATCACCGCCTCCCCGGGAGGACAACTGCCCCGCGCTTCGGCGATGGCCTGGCATTCAACTGACAGTTCCGGTCCTGCGGCCCGGTGTATGGCGCCGTCCACACCGCCACCGCCCATAAGGCTTGAGTTCGCGGCATTCACGATGGCATCCACCGACAGTTTAGTAATATCACCCTGTATTAGTTCAATTGCTATCATTTATTTCCTCATTCACCATAACCGGCGATCACGTCCCGGAAAAAATAGGCGCTGTCCTTGGGGGTCCGTTTCAGGGTGGCATAGTCCACGTGTACAATGCCGAACCGTTTGCTATACCCATAGGCCCATTCAAAATTATCCAGGAAGGACCAGGCATAATACCCCTTGAGGTTCACCCCTTCCTTAATCACCTTGGCACAGGCCGCCAGGTGCTGCTTGAGATACCCAATCCGATCCCGGTCATGGACCCTGCCGTCGGCTTCGATAGGATCTTTCCCCGCATACCCGTTTTCCGTAACATAGAGGGGCAGGCCCTTTGACACCTGGTGTATCCATTTGAGCTGCCGTTCGAGTCCCCCCGGCACGATGGGCCAGCCCATGTCGGAACTGTCCTGCCAGCAAGGTTGAGTACTGTACTTAAAGGGAGCTGTTTCATCATACCCAACGGCGTTTTCACAATAGTAATTGATCCCGATAAAATCAATTGGCTGGGCAATGGTTGCCAAATCACCGGTTTGAAGGGGCAGGGTAAAGGGGATTTCCGGGTAGCCCTTACCCAACACAGGAAAGGCGAACATTTCCGCCTCTATGGACCGGGCGATGCGGGCTGCCTGCTGGTCGGCCTCGCGGTTTGTCGCGGGACGGGGGGTGCTGAGGTTCCAGGTGATCCCGATGGGGGCCTTGAGTCCGGTTTTCCGATAGGCTTTAACCGCCACCCCGTGGGCAAGGTTGACATGATGAACCGCCTTGAGGGCGAGATCGAGAGACTGGATCCCCGGGGCGTGTACGCCAAAATAGTACCCAAGGTAGGTAACACAGAGCGGTTCATTAATGGTGATCCATTGATCCACACAGTCCCCAAGTTCGGCAAAGCAGACCCTGACGAATTCCTCAAAGGCATCGACAATGAACCGCTCTGTCCAGCCTCCCGTATCCTGGAGGACCTGGGGCAAATCCCAATGGTACAGGGTGGCACAGGCGCTGATGCCGTATTTATGGAGTTCTGCACAGAGGGCGCGGTAATAGGCCACCCCTTGGGGATTAACCGGGCCGGTACCTCCAGGCAGTATCCTGGGCCAGGCAATGGAGAAGCGGTAACTCTTAAAGCCCAGTTTCGCCATGAGGGCAATATCTTCCGGGTACCGGTGATACTGGTCACAGGCTACCTCCCCGTTTTCCCCGGCATACACCTTCCCTGGAATCCGGGCAAAAGTATCCCAGATGCTTTCACCCCGTCCGTCTTCATGCCCAGCTCCTTCAACCTGGTAACTGGCAGTGGCGGTTCCCCATACAAAATCAGCAGGAAAATCCAATTGCTCCATACTAACCTTCCTTTATAGTGCCCCGGAATAGCCATTGGCAACTATTACCTACTATACTACATACATTTTGTCCGAATCTCAAGTAGTGGCGTTCAGGGCGACGGTGGTGGTTTATGGGTCAAAACTGCTCTGATAATTTTATCAAATTACAGGTATTTTATTTTTTTATGAATGAGTCGGAATTTATTGACAAAAAATGTCAATTAATATACAATAACACTAGATATCTAGGATATACTAACTATGAATGTCCGAATTCAGTTCTTTTATGATAAAGGAATGAGTTTATGAAACAAGCAGTAGAAGCCGGTGAATTGTCGATTCCCTGCAATTTTATACAATCTTCAATTTTTCCTGTCAGGTGGGTGTTGGATGCCGCAGGAGTAACCGTGCTCAAGAACACCCGGGACTTTGCGCCAGGTTTGCATCATATAACGAGTAAGCTTATCACCGAAGGAGAGGAAGTGTATTCCTCGAAGATGGTGGAATTTATAGATTAAAAGGAGTATTTTTGTGTATCGTGTGGTTTTGAGCAGAAAGAGGTCTTTTGTTGTCAGATTTTGTAATTTTCGATATTGCCTTTCATTTGGAAGTAGGATATTTTTAATATGAAGACACAAGTAAACCTTGGTTTAGTTTATGGCCGCAGGATGGTGCTACTGATGAGGTGTTCCTCGCCGGTTGAGCCGCTGGAAACGACCGGCGGGCGATTCGCCGGTCATAGCGGTAGCGCAGGGGGTGGTCTCGCTGGGTGAACCTGTACCTTGATGCTGGGGAATCCCGCTTCTTTTAGCAAGTATGAACTCACGTCTGCGTCAGGGACACGGAAGAGGGCGTGATAGAAGTTGCCCTTGATGCGGAGATATTCTGAATATATGTATCAAATGAGGATAAGCTAATGGTTAGCACTGTCTTTTTAAGGAGAAGATTATGAAATTAAAGACGAGATTGACTTTAGTTGTTAGTTTATTGGTGGCTATATTTGTGGCAACCGTAGCGATCATCTTATTGACCACCGCAAGAAACCTGCAAACAGAAGCGGCTTCTGAGAATATGAAAAATTTGACAGGTCTGTATGCGGTAACCTTACAAGACCAGTATAACGGGTACTTCAGCACAGCCAAAACGGCTGCAGAGATCATGAGTGCCTATGAGGAAGTACTGGCTGAGGAACGGCGCGACCGCTATAATTCTGTTTTACTCAGCATCATGGAATCAAATCCCGATTTTTTGGGAATATGGACCGTCTGGAAGGCCAATGTCCTGGATGATAATGACGCCGTATACTCCAATGCGCCGGGGACCGACTCGTCCGGAAGATTTATGACCTGGTACACCCGCAGAACCGGGACGATTGAAAAACGCCCCCTGTCTCAGTATGAATTGTACAATGATATACTCGCCAATCTCGAAAACAAGGTTGCTGTTTTCAGTAATCCCTATAAAACCCCCACATCAAAGGGGCAAATAAACACCGCGCGTATTTGTTATCCTATTATCACAAAGGGTACAATTGTCGGAAGATGCGGCGTTATGCTCGATCTTACCTCTTCTCAGGAGCTTATTACCCGTATAAAACCCTATGGTACCGGGCGGGCTGTCCTGTACGCCAATGACGGCACCATAGCGGCCCACTACGACCCCGCTATGATCGGTAAAAAAATACGCGATCCCCAATCTTTAAGTGTTTTGGGCGAGCAGGCAGCGGCTAAGACAGAACAAACCCTGAAAACCGGACAGGCTGATTCGGGGTCAAACAACGGACGTATATTTGAGAGTTATCCCTTCTCTGTGGGAACGAGTACGACCTCGTGGGCGCTTCTTTCCTCGGTTTCAGAGGATGATGTTCTGGCGGCGGTGAATACCTTAACAAAAATAACCATTCTTATCATTGTTCTTGCGATTGTTATAGCTGCGGTGATTGTTTTCTTCATAGTGACTTCTACCGTAACAAACCGCATTAACGTGGTTGCCGGCGCCATAAAAGACATCTCCGAAGGGGAAGGAGATCTAACC
>JAITNU010000025.1 GCA_031290325.1 Treponema sp. | reverse complement strand
CGGAGTTTTTGTTTCAAATCTTTGGTTTTCTCTGCGTTCCTCCGTGTCCTCTGCGGTTACATTCTTTTTTCTGTTACTCGTCCCATCATTCCCATTTTCATCACTGACTGGATACTAGTACGTTTACCGATGCTGATTTTGTTGACGCGGTGTATCTGGCGGGGAATGTGGAACTTACCGTGCCGGGCAATAGTACTACTCTGCGGGTGAAAGAGATAAAGGTTAAGAGCAATGATGACTCCCCGATTCTCAGTAGTACGCTTGGACTTCTTAAGTTTATGATGTTGTGCTTAACTCCATAAATGAAAAATCTTGGGGGGCAATATGCCCCCCACCCCCCCCCCCATTCCTGCTGGCCCTCCCGTACTGCTGCTCCATGCCCCCTGCCTACCGGCTGGGTGGGGGCATGTCGCCGCAGCTACTATGCCTGGCTTGCTGGGCTTATAAACTGGGGCGAGCTAGGCGGAAACCGAGGTCGCTGCCCCGGGCAGACGGAGTGTCGAAGTCCCGAAACGCCGAGCGCAGGTTCCGGCCATTGAAGTACCAGCTCCCGCCGCGTAGCACGCGGTACGTGCCCGAGGACGCGCCCACTGGATCAGTCTGAGCGCCACTCGAATAGCTCCCATACCAATCCCAGCACCACTCCCACACATTCCCGTGCATGTCGTACAAACCCCACACATTCGCCGCAAAACTGTCCACCGCTGTCGTCTTCTCTCGATAAGTTCCCTTGGCGTTCCCGTTGTACGGATTGTTCCCATCATAGTTCGCCTGGTTCGTCGTGATATTGCTTCCCGTACTAAATGGTGTCGTGGTCCCCGCACGGCAGGCGTATTCCCATTCAGCTTCAGTGGGCAGCCGGTAGCCATTGACGTTCCGGTTCCACGTTACCGTCCGGCTATCTCCAGACCCGCTTATCGTATACGCAGGCGTCAAGCCTTCCTTGCGGCTTCGGGCATTGCAGTATTCCACTGCCTCAAACCAGCTTACCTTTTCCACAGGCAGGTTGTCGCCCTTAAAGAAACTCGGATTGGTCCCCATCACCGCCTGATATTCTCTCTGAGTTACCTCATACTTCCCCATAAAGAAGCTACTCACCGTTACCTGATGCTGGACTTCATTACTATTCCGTGAAGCTTCCGACGCAGGACTTCCCATCATAAACGTCCCGCCCTGGATCCGCACAAAGCCATCAGGAACAGGCCGCTCCGGGGGACGGGATCCAGGGGTCTGCTGGGGCGTTACCGCAGGCTGCGGGGTAAGCGTTGGACCAGATGTAGCAAGCGGCGGCTGGTAATCAAAGGCCGCCACCACGGTCCCGTCCTTCCTCACCGTTATGATCTTCTCTTCTGTCCGGCCTCCGCTGTAGCTTATGCGCACCGTATACGTCCCCACCGCCAGGTTGTTGATGGGAAGCCGGGCGCCTGCGCTTATGGAACGGCTGCCTATCACCTCGCTCCCCTGCCGTATCTCCAGCGTACCGGATGTTATCGTGCTCACCGTCAGATTGCCGGTCTCTATCACCTCTTCCCCCCACTGTGGCGCGGGACGCGGGGCTGGCTGAGCGACTTGCGGCGTACCTGCACGGTTCAGCGAATAGTACTTGTCGCTCACGATGCTTCCGCGAAAAAACGGCTGCTGCAGGTTCCCCGTCAATGTCGCCGTGTCCCGCATCACATCTGCCGCCATGTACAGAAGCCCTTCCCGGGAATTTACGTTCTTCAAAAACGCTTCCGCGAATGGGCTGTTTCGCTTACCCTGACCGTCAAGCGCCGTCTCCCCAGGGGCGGTCGAAAACATCACAAACAGGTCAGCAGGTACATCGTTTATCACCGCGAGGCCCCGCGTCGAGGAACGCCGCACGGTCGCAGGGAGCGGGTTGTTCCGGCACGCGTCAAGTATCACGATGTTCACCTTGTTATGCGCTTCCTCAAATGCGGAGCCGGTTCAGCGAATACGAGGTTCCCTGCACACGGCTTTCACTCGTTACCGTAACGTCTACCGGCAGCAGATAATTCTCATCCCGTATCTGTATGCCATGCCCTGCGAACCAGAAAACCCCCTCGTTCTCTGGCCGTGCGGACAGCTTCGCCATATAGGCGTCCACCGCGTCTATCATCGGGAGGTATGCGAGGTTGACGCGCAAATCCACCTGATAGCCCAGACAGGGCGGCGGTCACATCCCGTGCGTCATTCTCGGGATTAGCGAGTTTGCCCACATTGCTGTAGTCCCCGTTACCAATGACCAGGGCATAGCGGCTCTCGTCTGCTACCCCAATGGTCAGCGCCAGAAACAGCACCGGCCATACCATGATTTTTTTGTTCATAGCTAACTCCTCTCCAATTCCAGACTGTACGCTTTCAAGTTCCGCTTTTCCGGATCAATTTCAATCCGATAAACGCGGGGAACAGGGCAGCAGCGTACTTTTCCCATAGTCCCGATCCTTTCTCTGCGGAGGTCTTCACCGGCCCCTTTTTCAGCTCTCACAATCCCCTTCAAAGAACCGTTCCTTTTCCCCTTTAAAGAGGTAGCACAAGGTAGAAATCCGGTAACGATCTGTCTAAAGTCCTGCATCCCCAGGGGTAGTTTTTTCATAGTTTGGCCTCCATTTTGTACATCTAGTTTAGCAGAGAAAAAAGGACAGGGCAATCCCATTGACAAAAACCAGGGCCTTTATTACTATGCAAAAGCATACTCAATCATAGTAGGAGGTTGATCATAATGCAATGCTCAGGAGCGTATCCTACAGAACCCTTGAAAATTTTGGTAACAATGAGTATTACTTAATATATGGCGTCTACACTTTCACCTTACCGCCTCGGTAAGGCCCGGGAATTGTATAATATTTTTAATATCTTTAATGCCCTGTCCTGGGCATTCCTCGTAGGCAATATCATCACCCTCTTTGCCATGAGGCTCCAGGTATCCTCAACCTATATCGGGGTCATCAATGCCCTGCTCTATGTATCCTACTTTTTCCTGCCCCTGGGAAAGATGCTGGCCCGGCGCTTTTCAATCGTCAATATCTTCAGTGTCGCCTGGATATGCAGGTCAGTCTGCATGGTCCCCCTGCTTTTCGTGCCCTTCATGGTTTCCCAGGGGCATCATGATATTGCCATGAACCTGACCCTCCTCGGGGTCTTTCTCTTTTATATGGCTCGCGGCATCGGCATGATCAGCAATAACCCGGTCCTGAGCTATCTGGCCTCCGGTCCTGACCGGGGCAGTTATATGACCCTGATACAGATCATCAATAGCGCAGTGGGGATGTTTGCGGGCTTTCTCATCGCCCTGGTCCTGGGGCAGGATCCCCCCCTGTACTTCTATGGGATTATCATGGCCACTGGTATCGGCTGCGGCATTTGCAGCGGTATCCTGGTACGGAAAATCCCTGAACCGGAGCTGGAAGACCAGGGACCACCCATCAAATTCATTGATATATTCAGGCAAGCCTTTTCAAGCGCTTCCCTCAAACAGTTTATCCTCATCCTCTTCCTGATGGCCCTGGTTTCCGGTGTTTCCCGGGCCTTCATCCTGGTCTACAGCAAGGAAGTATGCTTCCAGAGCGATGGTATGGTGTCTCTGTATACCGTCTTCGGCGGCCTGGGGAACCTGATGATTGGCCTTTTAATCAAGTTCCTGATAGACCGCATCGGCGCCAAACCGATCTTCATCCTCTGCGTCATCATCGGCCTGGTCAGCATGATCCCCATTATATTCGTCCCCATGGGCCTGACCGCCCAGCCCTACATGATGATCCTGTTTCTCAGCTTTCTGTTTTTTATGATGAATTTCGGCTTCCTCGGCGCCGAAGGCATAGGCCAGACCTACTTCCTTGCCCTGGTTCCGGGGGAATTAATGCTGGATATGGGGATTCTCTACTTTTTCGTCTTTGGGGTGGCCGGCGCCAGCGGCTCCTTTGTCGCCGGTATCCTCCTTGATCTCATCAAGACCTGGGGAATCTCCTCCCTGGGGGCCTTTAAAATACTCTACGCCATCCTCATTGCCATAAGCATGGTGGTCCTGTTTCTCCAAAAGAAGCTGGTTTCCCTGGGAGCGCTTCCCTTCCGGGGGGCCTTGGAGGTGCTCTTTTCGTTCCGGGACCTCCGGGCCATTTCCCTGTTGGATCGTCTGGACAAGACCAGTGATTCTGAAGAAGAAGAGGCCATCCTCGATGCCCTCCATGATACCCCCTCCCAATTAGCCATCACCGGGCTCCTGGAGCGAGCCGAATCCCCCCGGCTTGCGACCCGTATGGAATCCCTGCGGGCCATGGAAACCCTGGATACCCTCAACGAAGCAGCCGAAACGGCCCTCATGGCGGATCTGGTCAACCATCCCTACACCACCGCCTACATTGCCGCCCGGATCCTGGGGAAACACGGTTTTTCCACTGCCATACCCCTCCTGCGGGAACTGGCATCCTCCCATGATTATATGCTTGCCGGAGAAGCCATCATCGCCCTGGCGCGCCTCAAAGATGAAGCCTTCCGCCCCCAGATTGAAACTATCATCATTAAAACTACCAATCCCCGGCTTAAGATCATGGGAGTGGAAGCCTTCGGCATTTACCGGTCCCCCCATTCCCTTTCAGTGCTCCTGGATATACTCCGGGCTACGGATCCCCCGCCCTATCTCCGGGATGAGGTGGTCCTGGCTATGGCCAGCATCCTGGATATTGAAAACCAATTCTACCCTCTTCTGGTTCGCTTCCTGGAAGATGAGTCCCTGGCGCCGACCCTGGCCCTGGACGATGCTGAATCAGCCTACGAGTATTACCATGCGGCCCACAGCGGCTGGGGCTTATGGAAGAAGTCCGACTTAGCCTTCAGCGACAAGCAAGCCAAGGCTCTGCAATCCGCGGTTGCAGCCTATATCCAGGAATTCAAAGGCGCCCTCCTTTCCCGGTGGATCCTGGAACTCCCTGACAATTTGACCGATACCATAGCCCAGATGGTTCTCTCCGAGGCGATCCTGGATGATGACCTGAGCGCCTATAACCGTCTGCGGATCTTAATTGTCCACTGGGCAACCCATAAGCTGCGGCTGTGGACGAATAAGTTGAAATAAGCTCAAAGAAATTCTCCATTTTCTGCCTTCTTTTGGCGCACTCATTAAAAAACGCAGTGCATCAAGCCGTTAAAACAGTGCGCGTTACAGAGGTGAAAACTCTCGCATCTGGCAGGCAATACGTTTTCCGGCAAATGCCACGGCAAGCAGAGCAATCCGGCGATGGGTGTACCGCTCGTAATACCCTTTTCCCTTGATTTGTTCCATAGCCGTGTCCAGAAGCGTCTTAACCGCGCCCCTGCCTGCGTATTTCACCTCGGCAATCACCGCACGATCTTCCCAAGTCCACACCGCGTCAAGACGCCCCTTGTCGGTAGAAACCTCAGCATCAACATGAAAGCCCAGCATATTCAGCCACAGCAATAGCAGGGAATGATAATACGCCTCTCGCTTGATATGCAGTTGATACGGGATATTGGCAAACAGTTCTTTGAGGCTTGTCTCAAATACAGTCACGTCGCCTTTGAAAAGCGCTTCCATCATACGCTCTCGTGCTGCGGTTGTTTGCACAACCGAATAAACAGCGAAACTACTGGTAAGGTGGTTCATAAGTGACTGCCGGACTTCCTCATTTGGAATGTCAAGCGTATAAATAAGTTCTTCGTTAAAACAACTTTTAACCGCTTCCTTTATCGTGAGGTATCCTGACTGAAACAGTAACAGCTTTGTATCCATGGTCCGGTAATCAAAGTTGTTGTAATCCGCCTGCTTCATAAATGCTGGCTCAAGCAAGAGCTTCACATCGTTGCGTTCTTTTATAAGATTGATCAGAAAGGTAGGCGTTCCAGTCTCAAACCACAAATTCGTAAAGTTTTTTTGCCGCAAAAGCAACAGGGTTGAAAATGGATTATACACCGAGATTTTCCCATCCCACGAAAACCCGTTGTACCAGTACCGTATTTTTTCCAACACATCAGGCACGCCGCAATTATGTGCCACTGCCAGTTCCTTAAGGTCCGGTACGAAGTACGACTCAAGTTCCTCCTGTGTATACCCGCAGAGCGTCGTGTATTCCACCTCAAACGTAACATCAATCAAATTGTTCAGCTTGTGGATCGTATTGGAATAAGATATATATCCCGCTGAACAGAAGCCGATCATTACGCATTAACCAGCTCTTTATCATTAAGCTACTCCCTGTAATAAATGGTGAACCTGTTTTTTCAGTTTCATAGCATGAATAACCACCAAACGATCCACTCAGTATCCTCAATAGCGATAATTTCCAGAGCAGTGCCGAGATGATCAAAACCGGAGAATAGTCACGATTTTTGTTATATTATAAACAGGCGTTTCACAAGATTGCCCTTGCATTGTTAAAAACCCTGAAGACCCATGAAGATGCGGCAAAGTACCGGAAATAGTAGTTCATGCCCTTTTGTTTATTTTAACATATATAATATTTTTTTTCAATCATTTTTATACATATTTTACAAAAATGTGAGGGGGCGTATTTCGCTTCACCCCGTATAGTGGACATTTCCTCAAAAGAGTGTCATATTTACTCAACACAAGCTTAAAAAGAAGGCTTTTATGGTTCAGCGATTGGCTCCCCGGCAGGCGGGAAGTGCAGCTTGCTGTGGCGATTTTTTTGGAAGGTGGATATTTTCTGGCCTGGTGTTCACGTACTTGAACTTTATGTGTGGCCTTCCGCCTGAACCTCGCCATTCCAAAAGTTGAAACTTTGAATTACTGGCTCTATTGAGAAGTTTGTGGCTTGAAATAAGTGGAATATTTTAATATAATAATATTGGCGGTGAATAATATCGTGTTCAGTTGGCATACGGTAGCATCGCTTTTTAATGAAACGCAATCAGGGAGCAGTTGTTAATGAAAAAGAGTGTTACCGGTGCCGCCGGACCTAATAATCCTGATACTAAGAGGCTGAATGAGCAGAAGACGCCTGAAAGGTACATGAGGCTGCTTCTTCAAAATATACCGAGCGCCCTCCTTGACCGGGAAAGCCGCCTTGTCTACTGTTCCAATGCGTTTCTGAAACTTATGGGGGTTGATGATTTTGAGAGCATCAACGGACGAAGTCTCGATGAACTGCATGTCGGGCCTGTCCTGGAGCTTTTTGAATATCTTAAAAAAGGCAATCAAACCGTAAACTCCGAAGTTCTCATGAATTTTCCCGGTATAGGGGAAAAAAGGTGGTTTACTATCCAGGGGTCCCGCCTTGTTGACGATGAGGGTGTATTTGACGGCGTACTCGCTTTATGCCATGACGGTATTGAGGCAAAGAACTCTGAGTCGGAAGAACGGACCCGGACCATGCTGGACGCGATGCCCCTTGCCTGTGTTTTTCTGGACGATAGAGGTCTGGCCATTGACTGCAACGCCGCGGCGCCCCGGCTTTTTGAAGTGACCTGTAAAGCGGAATTTCTTGAGCGGTATTACGACTGGATGCCGGAATACCAGCGCGATGGCCTGCACAGCATCACTGAAAAACACCGGCGTATTCAGGAGGTCTTCAAAACCGGATACAGTTGTTTCCAATGGATGCACCGGACCGCTTCGGGCGAGGAGTTGCCGACGGAGGTAATCCTGGTCAGGGTTGAGTGGGACGGTATATTCTGCATCGCCGCCTATATCCGCGATTTGCGTGGACTCTACGAAAAGGAAAAAGAGACGCGTGAAGCGGAGAAACGTGTCCTGTCCATGCTGGATGCCACCCCACTGGCCTGCTCTCTCTGGGACGAAAACGGCAACATGATCGACTGCAACCAGTATGCCCTGGATATCCTTGGAGTGAAAGAAAAATCTGATTATATCAATGGTTTCTTTGATTTGAATCCCGAATTTCAACCCAATGGGGAACCGACCGGCGAAAAAGCACTGCGGATGATCAAGGCGGCATTTGAAACTGGTTACCAGCGTTTTGACTGGATGTACCGAACCGCCCAGGGCGAGCCCCTGCCGGTGGAGACCACCTTAAGGAGAATCTCCTGGAAGGGCGGTTACCGCCTGGCGGCCTATTCCCGGGACCTGCGCGGCATCTATGAAAAAGAAAAAGAGACCCGGGAAGCGGAGGAACGTGTCCGGGCAATGCTGGATGCCACCCCGCTTGCCTGCACCCTTTGGGACGAAAACGCGGTCATGATCGACTGCAACCAGGAGACCCTTGATCTCCTTGGAGTGAAAGAAAAGTCTGATTATCTCAATAGGTTCTTTGATTTGAATCCCGAATATCAGAGCGACGGGGAGCCAACCATCCAAAAGTCCAAGCGGCTCGGCAAGGCGGCCTTTGAAACCGGTTACCAGCGTTTTGACTGGATGTACCGAACCGCCCAGGGTGAGCCCCTGCCGGTGGAGACCACCTTAAGGAGAATCTCCTGGAAGGGCGGTTACCGTCTGGCGGCCTACTCCCGTGATCTGCGGGAGTTCATCGCCGCCCAGAACGAAAAGAGCGAAGCCGAAGAGCGTATGCGTCAAATGCTGGACACCTCACCGTACATCTGTACTATGTGGGATGAAAACCGGAACATCATTGATTGCAACAGGGAAACGCTACGTATATTCGGCGTGACGGACAAAGCGGAGTTTCTTAAGACCTTCCCCAAGGGCTTTTCTCCAGAATACCAGAGCGACGGTTCCCTATCCCACCTCAAGGGGATAGCGGCGGTACAAACAGCGCTTGACAGAGGATTTTACCGGTACGAATGTACCTACCTGACTACAGAAGGCGAATTGCTGCCCACG
>JAITNU010000229.1 GCA_031290325.1 Treponema sp. | reverse complement strand
CCCCGCCCCCCCCCCCCCCGCCGGCCCCGGGGCGCCCGCCCCCCCCCCCCCCCCCCGACCCTTTCTATGAATCTATAGCGGTGTGTTAAGTCGCTTAAAGCGAAGGTAGGCATCAAACTATACATATCCATGAAGCCCGCAGGCTTTAGGCGTTCCCCGAAATACATGTATTTATTTTAGCAGAAAGAAAAATTGGTGTCAAGCGATTTTGTAAAAAAAATTTTGGTGGTGATCTACCAAGTATGATGACCTTACATGAAGCCGAAATTGAGGTAAAAGAAGGTCATATCAAAAGCTTTCACGGGATTGTCTCGTTTTTTTCGAGAAACAATGCGTATCATGCGGTATTATACTGCTTAAGGACTGTAATTATCAAAAAATCGGATAGAGCGGTGTTATTTTCAATACTAAAGCAGTATATGTCCAAAATTCGTCGATTTCAGGGATATCATATTGCGCTTTTTTCCATTTTTCTTTATACTCATACTATGACAAGGGGGGCAGTAGAGTTCTATGGTTATAGACATTTTTCTATAGTATCTCTTTCTGCCTTTTTTGTCATCTGCTAGTCCAGTATACTTTCTGGATCACCTCCTGCGTTTGATCTTGTATGAGCAGGTCATTAGGATTATGATAAGTTACTATGTTAGATAAACTTACCCAGAAAGTGTCCGATGCCCTGCGCCTCATTTCAGGCAAGGCAACAATTACGGAAAAAAACATTGATGATGCGGTGGATATTATTAAGATGGCCCTCTTGGAGGCTGATGTAAACCTCCGGGTGGTTCGCCGCTTTGTCAATGCCACCATAGAAGAAGCCAAGGGGGAGAAGGTCCTCCGCTCGGTGGATCCGGGACAGCAGTTTGTCAAGATCGTCCATGATAAGCTGGTGTCCTTCCTGGGAGATGCCAAACAGGACCTCCGCTTAAAAGGGCCTGATACCCTTTCGGTGATCCTCATGCTGGGGCTTCAAGGGTCAGGAAAGACCACCAGTTCCGCGAAGCTGGCCCTGCGGCTTAAAAAAGAGGGGAGAAAGCCCATGCTCGTGGCCTGCGACCTGGTACGGCCTGCGGCTATGGAACAGCTTGCGATCCTCGCCGGCCAAATAGCCGTGCCGGTCTACAAAGAGGATGGTGCCCGGAATAGCGTTAAGGTGTACCGGGAAGCCTTCAACTGGGCCAGGAAGAACCTGATCGATACTATGATCATTGATACCACCGGACGGCTCCAGATAGACGAGGACATGATGGCGGAACTTGCCCGGCTCAAGGATGCCTCAAGCCCGGATGAACTCCTCCTGGTGGCGGATGCCATGACCGGCCAGTCTGCGGTGGATATTGCCAAGACCTTTGACGAAAAAATCGGCCTCACCGGGGTTATCCTCACCAAATTCGACTCGGATACCCGCGGAGGCGCGGCACTCTCCCTCAAGACCATCACGGGCAAGCCCCTCAAGTTCATCGGGACCGGGGAAAAGCCCGATGACCTTGAACCCTTCCACCCGGACCGTATCGCCGGACGTATCCTGGGTATGGGGGATGTAGTGAGCCTCGTGGAAAAGGCCCAGGGGGTTATTAATAAAAAAGAAGCGGAAGCCCTGCAGCAGAAGATGGAGAAGGAGACCTTTACCCTGGAAGACTGGCTGAACCAGCTCCGGTCGGTCAAGAAGATAGGTTCCCTTCAATCCATGCTGGATATGATCCCCGGTATGGCCGGACAGATACGGGAGGAGGATATCGATAAGGAGGATTTCAAAGCCCAGGAGGCCATGCTCTCCTCCATGACCCGGAAAGAACGGGCGAACCACCTCATCATAGGTCCCTCCCGCCGTACCCGCATAGCCCGGGGGTCCGGTACCTCCGTGGCCGAAGTGGCCCGCCTCCTCAAGAAGTTTGAGAAGATGCGGACCATGATGAAGAAGATGTCCAAGATGAACCGGAACCCTGCAGCAGCCCAGGCCATGATGTCCCGTCTGCAAGGGGGCCTCCGATGATAGGGGAATCATTATGAATGTAGTAGAATTTATCAATAGTATTATGTCGCCTATCCTCTATGAGGAAGTGGAGGGTTTAGACCACCTTTCAGAGGGTATCAGTATCGGTATTTCCGTGCTCTGCCTCCTGGGTATTGCCGCGTTGTCTGAACGGTTGGTGCGTTTCACCTTTTCCAAGATCATCCCCATTGTCGTAAAACACACCAAGGCCATCTGGGATGATCAATTGCTTGAAAGCGGTTTTTTCAGGCGTTTTGCCCGTATCATCTCCCCGGTGTTACTGTACATGCTGTTCCCTATTTTTGTACCTTTCAAGGGTATCCTGACTGAAGGTATATCCCGCTGTCTCCTGGCTTACCTGGCGGTTATGGTAGCTCATACGGTTGCGGCGGTTCTCGATGGGTTGAATCTGATATATCAGAGCGCCAATGATGAAAACGCCAAGAAGCGGCCTATTAAGGGCTATCTCCAGATGATCAAGGTATTGGTATACATCATTGGCATCATCCTGGCCATTACCGTATTGGCTAATGTATCTCCCCTCGGTATTCTCGGCGGACTCGGCGCCATGAGTGCGGTGCTGATGCTGGTTTTTAAGGACCCTCTCATGGGTCTGGTGGCCAGTATGCAGCTTTCCAGCAATGATATGGTGCGTATTGGGGACTGGATTGAAATGCCTAAACATGAGGCGGATGGAAGTGTTATTGATATGACCCTGCAATCTATCATGGTTAAGAACTGGGACAATACGATTACTACGGTTCCCCTCTACGCCCTTGTTTCAGACAGTTTTAAAAACTACCGGAGCATGTTTACTTCAGGGGGGCGCCGTATAAAACGGGCGATTTTTCTTGATATGCGTACGATTCGGCTGCTTTCTCATGATGAAATGAGCCGTCTGTCAAAGCTGAGGCTTCTTTCTGAACATATAACCACGAAACGCAATGAAATCGTGCAACATAATGGGACCGAGGATATTCCTGAAGGTATAGAGATTGTGGACGGTCGTTTTACCGAGGGATTCATGAATATAAACCTGTACCTCGCCTATGTGAAAGCCTATCTTGCGGAACATCCCCAGACTTCAAAGGACCTGATCCACATGGCCCGCTATCTTGCTCCAGAACCCCAGGGACTTCCCCTTGAAATCTACTGTTTCTGTACCAACACCCAGTGGATATATTACGAGCAAATACAGGCGGATATCATTGAGCATCTCCTGGGGGTACTGCCCGAATTCGGCTTACGACCCTTCCAACAGCCATCGAGTTGGGATATTGCGACCCTTACCGGTAAATAGTCCACCGATGAACACGGATGAAGGGTGCTTTTCGATACTATCCGCACTCATCGGTGTAATCTTTATACGAGTTCACTCCGGTGGGTAACGACCCGGGAGATGAGGCCGTAGTGGACCGCTTCTTCGGCGTTCATCCAATAGTCCCGGTCCGTATCGTGTTCAACCTGGGTGTAGAGGATGCCGGTTTCCTCAGCAATGAGGCGGTTTATCTTTTCCCGCAGTTTATCCAGTTCCCGGGCATGGATTTCGATGTCCGTGGCAACCCCCCGAATGCCCGAAAGGGGCTGATGGATGAGGTAATGACTGTTTGGCAGGCCCACCCGCCGTTCTTGAGGACTGGCAAGCTGAATAATAGCTGCCGCGCTGGCAACCAGGCCCATGCCGATAGTCCATACCGGGGGTTTAACAAAGCGGATCATATCAAAGATGGCGTACCCCGCGTCGGCGTCCCCCCCAGGGGAGTCGATAAAAATACGGATAGGTTCCTCCCCCATATCTTCCAACAGCAGCAATTGGCGGATAGTCCGTTCGGCGAGGTCTTTTTTTATTTCCCCGGAAAGCAAGATGGTCCGGGTTTTAAGCATCTTATTCAAAAGCGGATCAGGACCTTGTTTGGCCTCTTCTTGAGCTTCCTCCTCCTCTTCTTCGTGCATATATTCATCGTGATTCATCAATGTTCCTCCAAAAAACAAGACTCTTATACAATATAATAAGAAACTTAGGGGCGTAGGGCAACAGGCCCCTGTCCACATTCGGAAGCGCTTCCCCGCAATATCCGTATGCCGTGTTCCAGTTCCCCGATAATAAAGCCCAGGCTTTCCCGTACTCCCTTCACGCTACCAGGGAGGTTGATGATCAGGGTTTGGCCCCGGATCACCGAGACGCCCCGTCCCAACATGGCCCGTTTGGTAATCCCCAGGGAACCATAGCGGATCGCTTCCGCAATGCCCGGGGCGTTTCTTGTGGCCACCGCCAGGGTAGCTTCGGGGGTACGGTCCCGCACTGAAAATCCCGTGCCGCCGGTGGTTACCACGAGGCTCACCTGCCGCCGGTCCGCAAAATTTATCAGCGCCCCTTCCAGCTCCTTTTGTTCATCCGGCAGCAGCATGGTCTCGACTACCTCATAACCTGCGGTTTTCAGTAATTCCGCAACAACCGGGCCGCTCTCATCAACCCGGGCTCCCACAGAACCTTTATCGCTCAAGGTGATCACCGCGGCAGTAAAGGACCGGTCGCTCGGGTATTCTGCGCTTATCCCATCCCCGACCGCGACCGTACCCGGATGAAGCACCTTGGCGAACAAGCCTTCCCGGGGCATGATGCAGTCACCCATGACCCGGTAAATGGCGCAGTGGGTATGACATTCCTTTCCGATCTGGGTTACTTCCAGGAGCACCTCCCCTATATGAAAGCGGGTTCCTACAGGCACCGGTTTGAGATCAAGCCCCTCGATGATGAGGTTTTCCCCAAAGGCACCAGGCTGTACATCCGCCCCCTTTGCCCGAAAGGCCGCGATGGTTTCAGCGGAAAGCAGGCTGACCTGCCGGTGCCAGTTCCCCCCGTGAGCATCTCCCCCAATCCCGAAGTCCACCTTGAACTCCGCCTTTTCAACACCGTACTTTGCGGTACCTTTTTTGTCACTAATGCAAATAGCCTTTATGGTTCCCATATTCTTATCCTCCAATAGCAATCATCGGTTCCTGTTCAAGCCTTTCCCCGGTATTCTGAAGGTCATCAAAACAATGGGAATAGGGCTTCATGGCGATTGCCTGTTCAATACCCCGCCGCAGGTCTCCGCCGGTTTGCAGCATTGGTTTTAAGTCGATTCCTTCTTTATAACACAAGCAGGGTTTCAGGAATCCCTCTGCAGTGAGCCGTATGCGGTTACAGACCGAGCAAAAGCGTCCGGACATGGCGCTGATGAACCCCACACTCCCCTTGAAACCGGGGATAGTGTAATACACCGCCGGGCCTTGTCCATGGCGCAACGTATCCCCTTCAATCCCAGGGTATTCGACCCTGAGATAGTCAAGGAGCAGATCATTGCCGGATCCCATGAATTGCTTGCCGTAACCAATGGGCATCATCTCGATAAACCGTACACTGAGGGGCGTATCCCTGGCAAGCTCCACCAGTTCCTTCCATCCCACCATCTCCTGGTCCGTACCGGCCAGGACCGCGTTGATCTTGAGGTTAATATGACGCTTGAGGCTCTCATTAATGGCCTCCATCACCGGATCTAACACATCGAAAGAGGTGATCCCCTTAAGCCGCTCCCGGTTCAGGCTGTCAAGGCTGATGTTCACGCCATCAATGCCGGCCTCAAGGAGCGCGTCAAGGTGTTTCGTCAACAGCACCCCGTTGGTCGTGAGGGTTACCTTTTCTATCCCCCCTGTCTTTTTCAGCTCCCCGATAAAGGCAGAACAACCCGCCCGCAGCAAAGGCTCGCCCCCGGTGATCTTGATGAACCGAATGTCGCAGGCCGCCGCCGCCTCGCAGACGCGGAGGATCTCGGGGTATGAGAGGGGTTCCCCAGCCGGAAGCGTGGGGGAACCAGGGGGCATACAATAGACGCAACGCAGGTTACAGCGGTTGGTTATTGATACCCGCATATAGTCGATAGTCCTACCGTACTGATCAATCATAGGGGCTTTCCATAGGACCTTCCCGCTTAGGTTGATGGCGTTTCAGTTGAAATTGCTTCCCTGCGATAATACTCACCGCTTTTCCCTCCGCTTTTCCTGCATAAATGGATACCTCCCAGCTCCATGGATTTATCAAGCGCCTTACACATATCATATATGGTAAGCAGCGCAACGGAAACACCGGTCAGGGCCTCCATCTCGACCCCGGTCTGCCCCTGGGCCGTCGCAATGCACACCGCTTCTATCCCGGAAGCTGCTTCCTGTATCGTAAAATCAACCCGTACCTGAGCAAGGCCGATGATATGGCAGAGGGGAATGAGTTCCGCCGTTTTCTTCGCCGCCATGATCCCCGCGAGCCGGGCAACCCCCAGCACATCCCCCTTGGCCATGGTCCCATCCTTCACCTTACCGAGGGCTTCACGACTCATCGTAATGTGTCCCTTGGCGACCGCTTCACGCTTTGTTAAGGGCTTGCCCCCCACATCAACCATGATCGCGTTCCCCTGGCTGTCAAAATGCGTCAACTCCATTATACCGCCCTCCAGAGCAGAACGGCCCGTTCCTGCCGCACGCTGCCCGCGATAACCATCGAGAGGGTCTCCAGAAAAGACCGGGGGAGCAGGGAGAGGAGTTCCCGTGCCTGGTCC
Organism: Treponema sp.; assembly: GCA_031290325.1. Classification (GTDB taxonomy): domain Bacteria; phylum Spirochaetota; class Spirochaetia; order Treponematales; family Breznakiellaceae; genus JAITNP01. The sequence goes on along the minus strand of JAITNU010000229.1, from coordinate 15,644 downwards.
AGGGTCTTTTCATCCTCAGTCTGATTGAAAAACAGCACCCGTTTGCCCTGAGCAGCACTGAAAAGCCCCTTGCCCAAGGCCGAATTCCCGCCGGTAAGCACTGGCACCAGGGCGCCGAGGCTGAGGACTTCGCCTTCCCCCAGGCCGGTCAGGGCGGAAAAAAGCGGGAGCCGGTGTATGATGGTCTGCGAAACGGCCATACCCACAGGCCACAGAGGAAGGATACCCACGGTTAGGGTGGTATAGTCAGGGACCACCGGTTCATAAGCAGCCCAGGCTTTCAGGGGCAGTTGCCGGGAACCGTCCCCCTCAATCAACACATAGTCATACTGGCGAACCATCGCTTCCAGCGCCTCTGGCGGCAGGGCTACCAATTTACCGCCAGAGGTATCCACCGCAAGGGTTACGCCTGGAGCAGGGACCTGGGATGCATCCGCTTCGTACTTTAAAAAATGATCATACCGTTTTGCCCCAGGCGGCGGCACCCCCATCTTGGTGGTGGTGGTAACCAGGGTACACAAGCGGTCCCTTTTCCGGGCGAGATACCAGATGAGGGAAGTTTTCCCACCGCTGCCAATAACGGTTATAACCGGGCGTCCTTCATGTTCAAAGAACGTGTGTAATGCTTCGTTCATAGGACAGGATTTGCCCACCAGGTTAATGAGTTCCATATAATTGCTGCTCCTTGAAATTGCTGTATCCTGCATGAAGCTTCTTGAGTATAAAATATCTTACGCTCAGAGTCAATTATTTTGTCATAACCATGAGAAACCTTTTTAAATGGGCTTTTTCGCCATCACCGAAAGACCGGTGGGTGCAGATTCCCGGCCACCCTATAGTTTTCGTTTTCGTTCTTTGTGATTATATTGTAAAACCGTTTGAGTTCGGCAGGAGATTAACCTGTTTCGTGATAATTCGCGCAATTTGCGGATTGATCCGATAGGATCACGCTGCCGTTTTCAATTCTATCGCATATATTAATTTGCACTATTTTGTTGTCCTGCTTGACAATCGAAATATATCCATTTGATATGCCTTTAATTTTTTCAAGCAATAAGCGCCGATAATCTTTATACTGTTTCTTTTGGTATATAATTTTGTTCATCCTATCTTGCAATGATCCTGTGCTAATAGGGTAGTGCTTGATACCACAGCAGATGTACTACCCTATCCAGATCCCGCTCAATGCTTCAACCAATACCGCCTTCATTAAATAAGGGCGTTGACAAGTACCGTTCCCCGGTGTCGGGCAACAGTACCACTATGGTTTTGCCGGCGTTTTTCGGGCGTTTGGCGATTTCCGCTGCGGCATACACTGCGGCGCCAGAAGAAATACCTACCACCAGCCCCTCTTCTGAGGCCAATTCCCTGCCGGTTCTGAAGGCATCTTCATTTTTAACCCCCAAGACTTCATCAATGATTTTGGTGTTCAAAACATTGGGAATAAACCCCGGACCAATGCCCTGAATTTTGTGGGAGCCTGGGGTGCCACCGGAAAGCACCGGCGAATCAAAGGGTTCTACCGCCACAATCCTGATCCCCGGCTTGTTTTGCTTTAACACCTCTCCCACACCGGTGATCGTGCCTCCGGTACCAACACCGCTGACAAAGATGTCCACTTCACCGTCGGTATCGTTCCAGATTTCAATGGCCGTGGTCAGCCGGTGAATCTGGGGGTTCGCCGGATTGTCGAATTGGCCGGGAATATAGGAATTGGGGATCTGAGCGGCCAGTTCCTTTGCCTTGGCTATGGCGCCCTTCATCCCTTCACTACCAGGGGTAAGGATGAGCTGCGCACCCAGGGCCGTTAACAAGTTACGCCGCTCAAGGCTCATAGTTTCGGGCATAGTAAGGATGATCTGGTATTTCTTTGCCGCCGCAACAAAGGCCAGGGCGATACCGGTATTTCCGCTGGTAGGCTCAATGATGACCGTATCCTTATTAATCAGTCCCCGCTCCTCGGCATCCTTGATAAGGGCGTAGCCAATGCGATCCTTCACCGAGGCCAGGGGATTGAAATATTCCAGCTTGGCAAGGAGCCGTGCCCCCAACTGCTTTGATTCACTGAAATTGGCAAGTTCCAGAAGCGGCGTATTGCCCACCAGATCCGTCAGTCGTTTTGCAATCTTCGACATAATGTTCCTCCCTTATACAAGTCTGATTTTTTCATGCTTTTCAATCTGCACCACCTTTCCATTTTGTATGATCAGCGTTACAGACCCGTGTTGAACAGATGCGAGAATATCGATAATCTGCTGCAAGTCGTTCTCTCTCAGCAGCTCGGCAGCTCCTTTTGTCTCTTTTTCTTCTGCCATGATGCCTTCCCCTTACAATGCAGCGGAATCCAGATTCCGCTTTTCAGCTTCTTTATAAACCTCTACCGGCCCGGAAGTATCCCGGTTTTCATCAATCTTAATGTCATGGAGCAGGTTCCACACCACCCCGGTGATCCGGTTGAAATCAATGGAATTCCGGGTGTCGCTCACCCGACGCGGACGGGGAAGATGAACCTGGACAAGGCGTTTGATCGTACCGGGATTCGATGACATAACCGCAACCCGATCCGCCAGAAACACCGCTTCTTCAATACTGTGGGTGATAAAGATGATGGTCTTGCCCGTCTTTTCCCAGATACTGAGTAATTCGTCCTGCAAGGTTTCTCTGGTTTGGGCGTCCACTGCGGCAAAAGGTTCGTCCATGAGGAGCACCTCCGGGTCATAGGCAAGGGCCCGGGCAATGGCGACCCGCTGCTTCATACCCCCTGAAAGCTCATAGGGAAAACAGTTTTCAAAGCCTTTCAAATCCACCAGTTCGATAAACTTATCGCTGATCTGCCGGCGTTCCTGTTTTTTTACCTTCTTGATTTCGAGTCCATACTCAATGTTCTGCCGCACGGTACGCCAGGGGAACAAGGCGTAGCCCTGTAACACAATGCCCCGGTCCAGCGCAGGTCCTGCGATCTTGTGCCCATCAATGAAGATCTCCCCGGAACTCGGTTCGGCAAGTCCTGCCAGAATATCCAGGAGCGTTGATTTGCCGCAGCCTGAAGGACCAACAATGGTGACAAACTCCCCTTTTTTGACCTTCAAGTTCAAATTTGCCACAGCCGTAAATTCCCGCCGCGCTTCTCCGGTTCGCTTAATACGAAAAACACGGTTAATATTCCGGGCAACTATTTTGAAATCATTTTCAGGTACGATATCCTGCTGCGCTTCAATTAAACCTGCCACACGTCCCTCCTTATGTAATCACCATACCGCAAGGAGTGCGGTATGGTGGTACAACTTCAACTGTCCAGCCCGTTTCCATATTGATCAGGTTGGTACACTATTGCTTTATCACCACCCTGACCTGATTGTTCCGCCAGGGTTTCATCGCCATAGTGTTCAAATTCGTGGGTAATAAAATCACCCGGTTTTATCTTTGTATCCGGCGGCAAGGCTCCCCCTCTGATGGCGCCCTCTATCCACACCTGAATTGCCTCTTCCGGTATGACCCCGGTCCGGGAATGCCAGTGGTTAGCCTGCACCGGAACCCCTATGACTTCGGCGGTCCATTGTGCCGCCAGTTCAGGGTTATCATTGTTCCAGCGTTCCGCTCTTTTGATAGCCTTGACAAAGCGCTTAACCGCCTCGGGATTATTCTTGATAAATTCATCCGTAAAAGCCCACAGGGTGGTCCCTCCGTCAAGCCCCGCAATTTCGCGGCTGGTGATAAGCACATTGGCGATGCCGGTATCCATAGTCGGCCTGAAAAACGGGGGATGGGGAGTGGTAATATCAACCAGTCCCTGTTTAAGCGCCAGAACCCCTTCCACGTCAGGGAGCAGGATGTATTCGATTTTGTCCTTGGGAAGGCCCAGGCGTTCCAGCAACATATCGGTCATAAATTCCTGGCACTGATTCCGGCTAATCGACTGCATCTTTATTTTACCGGGAAAAGTTTTGATATCCTCCAGGGTCTTGAGGTGGCCGTCTTTATTACTGACCCACCACATGTGCAGCAGATAGGGATCCGTGAGTTCCCAGGGAGGTTCAGTATCTCCCCTTGCCACGCCGCGGATCGGAGCGCCGCCGGCACGGGCAACAGCCAAAAGATTCGGATGCCCTCCGCCGATATCGTTATCCCCACTCAGCATGGAAGGAATCCTTTGGGCAGAGGTAAGCTCTCCGGTATATATGATTTCTATACCTTCTTCCTTAAAGATGCCCAACCGATCACCAATAATAAAGGGGGCGGCGGAACAATCCAGCCGTGACCAGGTTTTCAGCTTGTACACTTCCTGGCCTTCGCTGTTCACTGTGGCCTGTACCACCCTGCCGGTCCGCCTGGCGCACCCGGTCAGGGTTCCGGCCGCCAGGATAAGCGCCAGCACTCCCAGGACTTGTACCAGCCTATCGTTTTTTTTCATTCTAACATTCCTCTCACTTTACATTATGGCGTTTTCAGGTAACCAGAGATTACCGAAAAACGCAAAGGCATCAACGATGCCTGCTTGCGCACTATTTCACCACAGTTTCTTCTTTCCAGCTCAAGGCTTTTTTTTCAACAGTCTCGATCAGGTAATTAATCAAAAGCCCCAATATGGCGATAATAACCACTGCCACAAAGAGTCTCGGTATCTGAAAGTTGATCTGGGCGTTCAATACCATAAAGCCAAGTCCGGCAGTAGAGCCGATCATTTCCGCAGCAATGAGCATGAAGAAGGACGAGCCTGCCCCCTGCTTGATGCCCGCGAAGATATTAGGGGACGCTCCGGGGAGCACGACTTTCCAGAACAGCGCCAGCTTGGATGTTCCCATGGCCAAGGCTGCCTTTACCAGTACCGGATCGATACTTCTTACCCCGTTGATCGTGCCGAAGAGCATGGGCCACACGCAGACCCACAGTATGATCACCACCTTGGTCAGTTCGCCAATACCAAAAAACAGAATGAATATCGGAAACATGGAAAAGGGGTTGATCTTGGAAAGCACCGTTAAAAGCGGATTGAGATATTCTTCAAAACGCTTAAACCATCCTCCCAGCATGAAGCCCAGGGGCAGGGCAATGAGAATCGCGATACAGAAACCCAAAGCCGCCCGCCTGAGACTCACGACAATATGGATTAAGAGCTTCCCCTCACACAGCAGCTTCCACAGCGTCGAGAATATTTCACTCAGCGTTGGAATAAAGGTCCGGTCCACCAAGCCAATCTGGGGCGCCATCTCCCAGAGAACCAGAAATAAAATAACCGCGATACTTTTACGGTAGTAATAATACAGCGTGGCGCCTAAGCTTTGCCTTTCAATAGTACCCATCCCTGCTCCTAAATCCGATAGCTTTCAACTAAATCCATGATGCCGAATTCCACCAGAATTGCTTCCAGCCGTTCCTGGGTCATGGGCTGGGGAATGACAAAGTTGGTGTTCTCCTCAATAGCCCGGGCTAAGGCCCGGTACTCCCGGGACTGAGGCGCATCGGCCTTGTATTCAATAACCGTTTTTCGCCGGATTTCCGCCTGCTGAACGATGTTGTCCCGGGGTACAAAATAGATAAGCTGGGTTCCCAGTTCTTGAGCAAAAGCCCGTAAGACCTCGTTCTCCCGGTCCACATTGCGGCTATTGCAGATAATCCCCCCTAGTCTGACGCCCCCCTTGGTGGCGAATTTCCGGATCCCCTTGGCAATATTATTTGCCGCATAGAGGGCCATCATTTCCCCACTGGCCACAATATAAATTTCCTTGGCTTTACCCTCACGGATGGGCATGGCGAACCCGCCGCATACCACATCACCTAACACATCGTAGAACACATAGTCCAAGTCATCGGTATAGGCCCCCAGCCGTTCCAGAAGGCTGATGGCGGTGATGATTCCCCGGCCTGCACAGCCGACTCCAGGTTCCGGCCCGCCGGATTCCACGCATTTGATTCCCTTGAACCCTTCCTTGAGGATCGTGGTGAGTTCCACCTGTTCCCCAATTTCCCGGAGGGTATCCAGGGTAGTCTTTTGGGCCAGCCCGCCCAGCAGCAGGCGGGTGGAATCCGCTTTGGGATCGCAGCCCACCACCATCACTTTTCGTCCCAGCTCGGCAAGACCGGCGGTAAGATTCTGGGTGGTCGTCGATTTACCGATGCCACCCTTCCCATATATGGCAATTTGCCTGATTGTTTTCATTACCAGTTCTCTGTCTCCTGTTTTTTTGCGTCACTGGTCCCGTATTTGGCGTTATATACATGCACCTTTGATACTGCCAAGCCGGCATGAGCAGGCGCTTCCAGTGCCACAATTCCCGCCCGCTTCAACACCGATTGGGGCTTTGGCCCAATTCTTGCGGTAAGCAGGTAGCGGCAATCCCCAAGGATGTTGATCACCCGTTGTAAGCGCTGGGCGTTGTGCCCGCCGCACCCGAGGCCGCAGCTCGAAGTGCCTGCAGCCGGGTCCATGGGACCCTCGTCCTGAAGTTCCCGCTCTTCAAGCAGCTCCCATGAACCATCGGTGTCATCCACCTGAAGTATGTAAAAATGGGAAGTATGACCAAAATGGAGATCAATATGTTCCCCGTCCGAAGAGGTCAGCGCGATGTTATACGCCACCGCGGACCTCTGGTATAAATACTCATGTTCTGCTCCTATTCATCAATGATGAACTGCGTCCGGGATGTGGTCGTTTTGACCTTGAACACATTGGAATAAATTTCCTCCACCAACTTAAGCCCCCCATCGTAGCCCACAAAGGTATTATTGAGGATCACGGTTTCCGGCAGGGGAAGGCTTACAAAGGCGTAGAGGTTATTGGTCTCCTGGGCCAGGACTTTTTCCCAACTGCTCCCCAGAAACAGGGCCTTCTTTGATTTCCCCAGTTTTTTTCTTATGTCCTGCTGTACCAAACCGCCATCGGTTTCAAAAACAAGCAAATCCGCCAGGGCCTGATCCCGTTCAGCCAGGGCTTGGGTGATAGGGCGGATATGGCTTTCGGCGGCCCCGTCGGTAACATACACCCCCTTGGGGATAAAGCCGATTTCGTTCACCAGAAAACTGCTCGTCCCCAGGGCGTAGGCGCTGTCGGCCACTGTATACAGTTCCGTGGGCAGGTTATTGCGGAATTCCGCCAGAAAGTCCACCAGGGAGGCAAGGTACTGATAAAAGCGGTCTTCTTCTTTCTGGATGACCTGTGTAAGCACCGGTTCGGCAATCCCCGCAAAGGCGGCCACGGTGCGTAAAAACGCGCTGGTTTCCTGGGCACCCACAGGCAGTACCGGATAGTGGAGAAAGGGGGTGCCGTATTTTTCCTTCAACAGGCTTACGGTGCCGAGGCCCACCCAGGGGGATACCAGCAGGTTAAACTGAGCGTTGGGAATGTCCTTCCATTCTGCGGCGCCTTTTGCCTGGTAACCGAAAAGTATATGGGCTTCAAGTCCGATGGATTCCAGCAGTTTTTTGAGGGTTTCAAGATCCCCCCGCCAATAGGGGTCCTGATAGGGGACGATGGAAAACACGTTCACCAGCCCTTTCCGCGGCTTTGCGGGCACATTCCCGGTAAACTGTTCGATAATGGCGTTTACCACCAGATCATGGCCGAAATAGCTATTTCCCTTGAAACCGGCGGTCTCAACCCCCACCACAGGCTTGCCTAATTCGGCAAATTCCCGGGCAATGCTGATGGAATCATCCCCCACAATATCTGCGGTGCATCCGGTCATCACCACGAAGAGATCCCCCTTGAGCACCCGTAGCGCCCCGTCAATGGTGGACCTGAGTTTTGTCTCCCCCCCGAATACCACCTCCTGTTCGCAGGAATTGGTGCTGGATACGATATTACCACCTGCATAGCCCTCGCCCTGATGACCAGCGTTTGTGGTGGCAAAGCCCGAAACTTTCGCGGAACATCCCGGTCCGGCGTGGACAATGGGGTGCGCTCCGGGAATGGCAAGTACCGTTTGCTGCGCGGCCAAGGCACAGGAGTAGCGGGCCTGTTCGATAACAGAACTCATGAAACTGCCCTCACCTGAAAATAGAAGGGATCTTCCTCTGCCAGCCACCAGTCCGTGTAGGGCTGTTTAACATGGCGGGCGATATTTTCCACCAGTTTTTTGGTTTGCAGCGCCTCGTAGAAACGCCGCCCCATCTTGACCACTCCCTCGTAACCAATGCTGAAGTTGGCGTCTCCCTCAAAAATCGCCGGGATGCCGATCTTTGAACCCAGGGAGGTCAGGCCCATATGCCGGCATACCAGCAGATCCGGCCGCAGCCTTTGCAAAATTTTGATGACCTGATAGGGCTGCATATTGCAGACTGAAAAATTCGGTATATCCCCATTGGTCTCTATCAATGCGCTCAACGTGTTGACCGACGCGGGGTTGTCCGTATGGAGGTCGTGGTGCAGCGAGGTGGCGCCGGTCAATTCAAGCCCCAGGCTTTTCCCGACATTGGCGAGGTTATGGGCAAAGGAATCGCCGGAGATAACATACACCTTCTTGCCTGCCAGTTTTGCTTTCAGCGCTTCAATTTCATCGTGGTATTTTTCCCCATCCGCTTTGATGAGCTGTTCGGCCAGTTCTTCGCGGTGGGTAAGCTTCGCAATTGCCCGCAGCCACTGATTCGTCCAGTCGATGCCGTAGGGAGAAGGGGCTTTTACTTCCGGTACACCGTATTTTTCTTCCAGAACCGCCCCCACATACATCGAAAGGGTCTCGCAGATGGTGGTTGAACAGGCTGCTTCCGATATGGTTTCAATTTGCTCAAGAGACGCCAGGGGAAGCAGATAGTTCACCCGTAAATTAAGGCGTGACAGGAGGGGCGTAAAGGTATCCATCCCCTCAAAATTAAAGACATTGACGAGGTCCTCCTGCTTTTTCCGGGGGGACTTTACGAGTTTACGCAGCACCCCATGAAAGGCCGCATCAAAGCCGGAAGACCAAATGCGGGATTTAAAACCCTCGCAATAAATGGGCGCGATGGGATAGCCCAAGACTTCCTCCATTTCATTGACCACGCTTTCGATGTCTTCACCGATAATGCCTGAAGCGCAGGAGGTGGTAACAAACATCGCCTTGGGGTGAAACCGCTGATCCGCTTCCCTAATGGCGGCGCGTAGTTTGTCCGCAGCCCCAAAAATAGTGTCCTTTTCCAGGATATTGCTACTGAGCATATTCAGCGAGAATTCCTCCTGCTTACGGGCCTTGGCAGTACCCTTGGACACCAGGGCGTTGTTGAACATCCCCGCGTCGCAGCCGATGGGTGCGTGAAACACCACAGCACAGTCCCGTATGTGGGTTACCACCGATGTGCATCCCTCGGCGCAGGCACTGCACTGACTGTAGGACCGTTCGCTGTGCCGTAGAGAACGGCTCCTTGATTGTTCGTAGAGGTCTTTTGCCGTCCCATTATACGAGATTATCGAATGTAAACGCCGTTCCCGAATCTCAATTTCAGGACTTGTGCTGTAAATACCCATGTACGCTCCTTTAAACTCCCTCAAAATAAAAAAGCCCAAAAAACCCTTACTAAAAGTTTTTTGAGCCTCCGGAGGACCGGTCAACCCATAATTCTTATAAAAAACGTATGTTTAATATACATTAATCAAAAAACAAGGAATAGTCAAGAGGTTTCTCATTTTTTAAACAATTAAAAAAATAACCTATTCACCACTGCCAATTTGCTCCCGCCACCGAAAGGCGTGTTTTTCAAAAAAGATGAGAGCATAGCTTATCAAAATTCCCAGAATTGCCATCACCACAATCATGGCATACATTTCCGGAATCCGAATTTGCCCCTCATAAAAATGAATGGCAAACCCAAGCCCCTTTCTGGCACCCATCATTTCAGCGGCCATGAGAATGAGTACCGAAGAAGTGGCGCTAATTCGTATGCCCGTCGCAATTGAGGGCATTGCCCCGGGCAGGATGACTTTCATGAAGAGCATCCACTTGGGGGTCGCCATGCCCCGGGCCGCCTTGACCAGTTGGGGATCAACGCTTTTGACCCCTGCAATGGTATTCAGCAGCAGAGTCCACAAGACCCCCCAGAAAATCAAGGCAACCTTGGAGGCTTCGCCAATGCCGAAAAACAGCATAAAAACCGGCAGCAGGGCAAGTACCGAAAGATTTCTGAAAATATTTATCAACGGGTCAATAAAAGATTCAAACTTTCGAAACCAGCCGATAACCATTCCCAGGGGAACCGCGATTGCCACGCCAAGAGAAAATCCCGTCAGCGCCCGTTGAGCGCTGATGGTGAAATGTTTAGCCAGTTCACCGTTCATGGACAGCTTCCAGAGGGTGCGGATAATGTCGGTAAAAGGGGGCAGGAAAATCGGGTTGACCATCTTAAAGCGCGTGGCTATCTCCCATAGTACCAGGAACAAGATAACCGACAGCATCCGGTAACTATAAAACCCAGCCTTGGCTGCCCCTTTTTTCAGAACTAACCATACACTCATTGTGCAGCCGGCGCGAAATCGTTGGTATAGATATCTTCTGGTTTAATGTCCCCGTGCTTCCAATACCCAAGAGCCTCGCTCAGGTCAAACCATATATCAATATACTCTTTTCTGAAGATCGGGGTTTCCTCATACCAGCGGCCGTCCCACTCAACACTGACCTTTTCCGGATCAAGCCCAAGATATTCGCTCACCAGGGGCACCGCTTCATCCATGTTCTCGTCGATCCATAACCGCGCCTTGTACATGGCCCGGGCGAATCCCCTGAGGATATCCGGATACTTGTTGATGAAATCTTCGGTAAAGACCCGGACCGAAAGCCCTGAGCCGGGACTGTGCAAAATATCCCAGGATGTGGCGATCTGCTTATTACCCCCTGCGCGAATTGCCAGGCTGCCAAAAGGCGGATGGGAGGTAGTCATGTCAATCTGTCCTGTGGTCAAGGACTGCTCCGCCTGACCTCCCGTCGCGAGGACCACCCAATCCACCTCTCCTGTGATGCCTCTTTGCTGCAAATAATACTGCAAGTAGCCTTCATAGCAGGAATTATAGGATTGGATCGCCACTTTTTTACCGACGATGTCGTCCAGGGACTGGATCGGACCATGCTCCCTGGCAATATAGCGGACATGGGGAAAGTCGGGATGGTCTACCATGCCCGGCACCACCGCCTTGACCTTCATGCCCGCAAGTCGTGCCTGGGCAACCTGGTTTGGATGACCATCGGTTACGTCAATGACCCCTTGTTCCAGGAGCTGGTAATTGGAAAGCCCCTCAACCCTGCCGACATATTCGAGCTTGATCCCCTCCTCGGCAAAGTAACCCCGCAAATCAGCCACGTTGAACTCGTTGAACACGACTTGCGTGATCGTTCTCACGACAAACAAGCCGTCATCCCCACGCCGGCCCCCATCTGGATCCCCAGCGGCGGAAGCAGTGCTTTTCTTACTGCAACCGGCAAACACCAAAATCGCCATGCACCCAAGGATACCCATTGTGCTCAAACGCTTTCTCATCTCATACCTCCAAAAAATTGCTTGTATCTAAACCCCCACAAGGGAGCTTTTCACGTAAACCCGGGAACAGCATAAAAGCGGGAGTCGGGGCTCCCGACAGAACCAGCGGGCCGTTCCCGCCGAACCTTTGGTTCGAGCGGAGAACGAGCCATTCGTTTTTTGGCTGCGCCTTATAAGCTGCCAGGGGCTCCGCCCCCGGACCCCCGCTGGGAGGACCAGTCCTCCCAGACCCACCATTCTTGCTTCTTATTGCGCTGAGACCCAGGGGGCGTAGCCGCAATCTGCCCGCACCCAAACAACGCGGGCTAAACCGCCCTTCGCCTGTTGCACGGCCCCAGAGGGCCTTTGCTCCATGCAATGGTGGGTGGACATGAGGACAAGCGTGCCATTTTCCGCAATCTGCTCAAAAAGACGTATGACCACATCGGCGGTCTCAGGGTCCAAATCTCCAGTAGGTTCATCCGCAACCAACAGACAAGGGTCGTTGATAAGACTCCGGGCAATCGCCACCCGCCGCAGTTCCCCACCGGAAAGCTGCGCAGGATAGGCGTTTGCCAAATGAAAGATACCTACCTGCTCCAGCAAAGTTCGTGCCCGGTCCTGGGGGTCCCCCTTTCTTTGATACAGATAAAAGGGCAGCAGGACATTATCCAGCACGGAAAAATTTGCCAGAACACTCTGTCCCTGGGGAATGTACCCGATCTGGGTGTTTCGCAGGAACGACAGCTCACGGTCATCCAGCTTATGCAGTTCCTGACCGTTAAAAACAATACTGCCGGAACTCGGCTTCAATAACCCGACGATCATATTGAGGAACGTGCTTTTCCCGCAGCCGGACCGTCCGGTAATGTAGATAAAATCCCCCGCTGCTCCAGCCATGTTGGCATGGTCAACCGCCTGGAAGTCCACCCCTTCCCGCTGGTATACCTTGGTCAGCTCCCGCACGTCCAAAAGCATTACGCACCCTCCTTTATAATGGCACTGGTCGCCAAACGCCCTATTTTGGATGCGGCATGCACCGAGGCCAAGGTCCCGGTCAAAAAGGAGAGACTCCCGCTTAAAAAGAGGATCGCCACCGCCATTCCCGGGGAAGGCTGCAAATAGGGCATTGCAATGGTATGCTCGATCAAAGGAACAAAGGGAAAACCCAGGAGCACGAGCAGGATAATGCCGATACACGTCCCCGCAAGACTGATGATGGAGGATTCAGACAAAATGATGAAAACCAGTTTTTTCCTCGTGGCCCCTAATGCCCGGTAAATGCCCAGTTCCCGTTTCCTTTCGTGGAGCATCACGGTAAACATGATGGTGAGCACCCCAATAGACAGAAGCCACCAGATGCCTGCCAGTATGGCGATGATCACCAGAAAGACGTGTAAGCCCTTGGCAACACTGCCAAACATGGTTTTTGTCAAAACCACCCCTACCTGTTCTTTGCGAAACCTGTCACGAATAGTTCTGGCGAATTCAGCAACAGGATAGCCAGCGTCTATATCAGCGGTTATGACTGAAACCGCGTGCTCTGCATCCGGTACTTCCGCCCCGCTGTAATACATATATTCCTTTAAAGCGGAATGGGCTGTTTCCATGTTGAGAAATACCGAGGTATCAAAGCCCATGCCGGTTCTTTCAAGTTGTCCCCGGACCTTGTACTTGGTATTGAAAAAGACAAGGGCATCCCCCACCATGGCATCAATGCTGCTTCCAATGACCACCTCCCCATTTACCAGTCCTCCTTGAATGGTCCCCATCAGCCAGGGGGCTATGACAAAATCCGAATCAGGATCATAGCCAATCATCTGAACCGGGAAAGCACAGTGAGAGGAATCCAAGGTCGCAATAAAAAGCTGGGGAGATGCCCGTGCAACACCGGCAGTTCCCAGGAGTTTCTGGGCGACTTCACCGTCAAAATAAAAGCCATTTGGTTCACCCCGAAGCAGCGCCCCTTCTACCTTGTGTTCATAGCCGTGAGGTACCAACAGCGCGTCTGCTCCCAGGCGATCCGACAGACTTTTGCTCCCCTTCATAAGGCTGAGGGCAAGGAAGGAACCCCCTGAAAGCACCAGGGAAAAGAGGGCAACCAGGGTTATCAGGCAAAAGGCTCGAAAGGGTTTACGCGTTAAGTTTTGTTTTGCAATATGAAAAGAAGTTAGGGTCTGTTTACGCATAGCCCTATCCTTCGGTTTATCTTCAGCATTGCGATGTTGACAAGGGCAAGCAGGACCGTGGCAATGCTGAGGATGGTTAATGCAGGCAAAGTCGCCAGACGGCAGGCCATGTCTGGATGTTCACACACCCCAATCAAGCGATGGGGAATCAGGAAGGCCAGGATGCCGTTTAAGGCAAGGGCGATACTGAATCCAAGGTGAATATCAGCCCGCTTGAACAGTACATACCCAATCCCTATGACGCCAATCACCGCACCAATCCCGATTTCCCCTTGTGCTGCCCAAAAGCACTTGGTAATGCCATGATGGGTTTGCTCACATATTTTGAAGAGGTATTGTGGTCCCAGCGCAATCAATCCCCCTAAGACGATAAAACCTGTCCCCACTAACAGTCGCTTTTTCATAGCATTCCCTTTTAAACTCCCTCAGTTAAAAAAAATAAAAAAAGCCCAAAAAACTCGTACCAAGAGTTTTTTGAGCCTCCGGAGGACCGGTCAACCCATAATTCTTATAAAAAACGTATGTTTAATATACATTAATCAAAAAACAAAGGATAGTCAATAGGTTTCTCGTTTTTTTTAATTTTTCTATGCGTTGACCCCGGACTTCATAGCGCGGATAAGCATCACATCCCCAAAACCGAATCGTTTAGCAGCCCGGTCAGCCCAGCGCTTCATCAAAACCGGGACCGTTCCCGCAGCAAGGCCGCCCCAGGTAACGGTTTTTTCTATGGTAAACCCCGCCTGGGTAAGCAGTTTTGAGAGGGTTTTAATCGAAAAGAGATAGAGGTGATCAAAGATGGCCGAACGCCACCGGCTTTTAAAGAGCCGCGCCTGGAAACCGGCAATATTCGGGGTGGTCACGAGGAAGCGTCCCCCAGGACGCAGGACGCGGTACACTTCCCCCACAAAAGCCGCAGGCTCATTGAGATGCTCGATGAGGTGGGACGCAAGAACTACATCGAATTCCCCGGCAGGAAAATGATTCTCCATCAGGGGAAGGGTGTGAACCTCCAGATTTCGTACCAACTGGGCATATTCAGCCGAAGGCGTACAAATCTCAACTCCCCGGACCGCCCAGCCCCGCTGCCTGAGGATTTCCAGCAGCGACCCAGTGGCACAGCCTATGTCCAAAACAGAAGGCATACCCTTTTCTCGTAATGCCCCTTCCAGCCCGGTAAAGCCCGCATCTTCCAGGGCAAGTTCCTGGAGACGTAAGAATGATTTTTCGTTCGCCAACTCATAGGAGAGGTATGCATCCCCATGACCTTCCCGGTAACGCCCCGCCACATCGGTAACGAGGGGCTGGGGGTTCATCTGCACCAGACCACATTCGGTACAGCGCACGTATGAGAACCCCTCACAACAGAGCTGGGTGGTAAACCGGGTTCCCCCGCAGAGGGCGCAGGGGATGGGCAAGCTTGTTTCGTCGGCAACCGGGGTTGACCAGGTTTTTATGGATGAACGCTTCATAGTACCAGATGATTACTTTTAAGTATCGACACAATAATCAGGTAATGTACGTTTATAAGTGGTTTTATGTACCAGATGCAAATACGAATTATATAAAGAAGTTATTCGGTATGCTGAAAATGCCAAAAAAAAGACCCGCCTGATGGCGAGCCTTTGTGTTGTAAACGGTATTGCTTTGAAAGCGTTATTGTTGTATTGCGGTCCAGAGTTCGTAGAGTTTCAGCTTTGGCACAAAATCAGATAAACACACCAAGGTCAGACCGGTCATAATACCGCTGTAAAAATCATTGTACCGGCGCCACATCAAATCATACCGTTCCGGTAAGTCCTGCCGTCCTGCAAGGCCCTTATAGAACCTCTTGACATAAGCATTGTCAACGAGATACTCATAAAAACCGGTGATTTCCTCGATCTTTGGTTTTCGTTTCGCACATTCATTGAAAAACGCAGCATGACTGCTCCGCTCATGGGGCTTTGTCATATCCCGCACATACATGATCGGTTTGCGTTCATCGGAGAAATAAAAAGTAAAGGGCATATCCGGGGAAAAATTACCGGTGAAGGCTTG
>JAITNU010000190.1 GCA_031290325.1 Treponema sp. | reverse complement strand
GAGCATAAGTTTCATGGGTAGTATTAATGAGTTTTTAATTGCCTGGTGATAATGGTGGAGGTGATATACCCGTTCCCATACCGAACACGGAAGTCAAGCCCTCTTACGCCGATGATACTACCCCTCTGAGGGGTGGGAAAGTAGGTCATTGCCAGGCTTTTTTTTATTTCTTGCAGTATGCACTGGGAGTTGATGATGTTCCTTAATGATTGTGGCGTGGAATGAGGTAAAGTATGCGCTGCCCCCATTGTGGTAATTTAGATGACAAAGTAATCGAATCTCGGGCTTTAGCCGACGGTCAAGTTATACGCCGTCGGCGTGAGTGTAATGGTTGTGGGCATCGTTTTACCAGCTACGAACGAATTGAGGATAAACCGTTCATGGTGATTAAACGGGATGGTCATCAAGAACCCTTTGACCGAAGTAAGGTCGAACGAGGGGTCCTGCGGGCGCTGGAAAAACGACCTGTATCCCAGATAAACATTGAGCGCCTTGCCAACGAGGTTGAGGAAGTTGCGGCTATTCTGGAAAAGACAAACCATGAGATTGATACCGTCGCTATTGGAGAACTGGTTCTAAAAAAGCTCGGAGTCATAGATAAGGTGGCTTATATTCGTTTTGCTTCAGTATATCGGCATTTTGAAGATGTGGATGAGTTTATCAGAGAAATACAAAAACTGGGTGACAATTCGTAATACGTGATCTTAATATCCAGAGCGGAGCTTTTTATTTAAATAAGGGAATACCTATGGATGAATCAAAATCAATGGTGGTTTTTCATCAGGATATGGTCGATCAGGCGGCGGAGAACCTGCCTCCCCAGGAGCATCTGGACAGTCTCGGGGAATTTTTCAAGGTCCTCACTGATCCGACAAGGCTCAAAATCCTCTATGCCTTGGGGACGGGAGAACTTTGTGTATTTGATCTTTCGGTAAGTATTGGGGCTAGTGTGTCCTCAGTGAGCCATCATTTGGCTAATCTTAAACGGGTCAGGCTGGTTAAGGGGCGGCGGGATGGACGGATTATCTACTATTCCTTGGATGACGATCATGTGAATTCCATCATCAAATATGCCCGGGAACATCTTGGAGAGGAGTAAAAAATCATGGGGCTATTGCGCAAAAATCCTCTTTAATGATATAGTAAAACATGGGTGGAGGGTCCGATGCCTCAATGTTCAGGGAATAAGTCGGGCCGGGAGGTTTACCGGGATGCCGAGTTGTTCTGAGTATTGCTTCAGAATGGACCTGAAAAATCTGCCTCATTATCATGGGCAATGTGATTGCCTTGGAGTAAAGGGGGTGTTCATACCCTGGCTATACTGAGGATGGCATGGTGGTGTCCCTCTTTGCTGGAGGGTGGCTATTCTTAATTCAACCAGGGCCTTAGGTTAGGGTTTGACAAGGATGAGATATCTTTTTAAATAAAAAAAGAGAGAAAATTGTAACACTTTATTGAGATATTGTGTTAGTATATTTAAGGTATGTATTGCTAAAATCCCTAGGAGGGATAAATTTTAAAGGAGTGTTATATGAAACGACTTGTTTTTTTCTTGTTGGTTATTGGTATGGCCGCGTCATTGTTCGCCCAGATCCAATTACCGGAACATCGTTTTGTGTCAGGCGACTGGGGTGAGGTTAATAACCGGCTCTATCAGAATGACGCAAAGGCACGGCTTGCTAAGGTGAATATCAAGGCTCCGCAAAGCGGACCTATGATTTACGAATTCAATGCCCGTTATGAAGCGGGTGCTGAAGATGGCCACGGTGGCTTTGGGCTGCATATTTTTGTGGATAATGTATATAATAGCCCATCCTGGGGTAATGGAAAATCCTGGCTTTTGTGGCTCAATTATGATGAAAAGCCCGGTAGCAGCTCCATTCCCAAGGGCCTGAGTGCTCAGGTGTACCGCAGTTACTCCAATTCCCGGATGGATTTGATCCAGAGTATTGATCTGAATCAATACGTGAGCCTGTTGACCCCGGAAAATCTTGCCTATTCGGTGCCCTTCAGGATTTGGGTGAACGGTGATACCGGGGAAGTCCGGGTCTATGATCCTACTGATCCTGATTTCTCTTCGTATTTCTATTTTTTTATAGATAAAAAAGATATCCCCCTCAAGGGCGACTGGGTGGTTTTGAGGACCAATGGTATAAAATTGTCCTTCGCTACGGGTCTGGGCGAGGGTATGTAACATACACGCCAAACAGAAAAGCATATTGAATGACTTTGATATGCTTTTCTCGGGTGTTGTTATATCAAAATTCATATTTTTAATTAAGAAAAAACAAATAATTTAAATGCCGGCGATGGGACTTGAACCCATACGACCTTACGGCCAGTAGATTTTGAGTCTACCGTGTCTGCCATTTCACCACGCCGGCAAGTTAACCCTGTATTTATATATTAATACAAAAGTTTACGAGATTCAAGATAAAAACGCTTTTCCCAGGCTTCTCCCATGGAAAAACTTTTCCGGGGGAGTGGACCTCTCTGAGCTACGGTTTTGAAAAGCCCGTTCTTTTTAACCGGGGGCAGGAGAATCCCCACTTGGGGATGTTCCGGATCCGGGGCCTCCTGAAATACCCCCGCTTCCCCATGAATATAATCAATGGAATAGGGCATCGCTTTTTTTGAGGAGCCTTTGACCAGGCTGTCCAGCAGGGGCTGGAGGCTGTCGGTAGCAAGCCCTTCCGTTTCGATGAGGATGTACGCGTTGCTGGCAATGAGGCCGAGCCTGGTGTTAGTAGCCTCTGGATCCCCTACAAGCTGGGAAAGTTCCTCCCGGCTGTTGATAGGGCGGCTTGAGAAACCAGGTAACGTGGAAAGGGCGTTCAGAACTTCGCCACGGTCAGGGCCAAACAGGAGTCGGTGAATAGGCTCAAAGCTGATACCTGGATCATAGAGATTTTCCACCTCAACCAGGGCCCAGCGGCCAGGATGCTCCATTAATCTGGGAGTTCCGGCATGGAGGGCTTTGTATTCCTCCCAAACCGCCTTGGCTGCGGCTAGGGAATGGTTCCCATCACCCACCGCGTAGAGGAAAGCCTCCCCGACTTGGACAAGCCTTTCCAGTCCCTCCGCAAGGTATGCCCAATCAGCTTCCTGGTCGAGGAGCCAGCCTGAAATACCGCCGGAATCCATCATCAGCGGGGTGTTATACAGGGGTAGCTTCTTTTTTGCCCGTTCCCCCAAACCGGGTAAGAGCACATCTTCCTCATCATCAATGAGAAGGATCACATGGGGAATCTCCAGGGGCGCTCCCCGGCGGATTTCCATACGCGGCGGGAGCCGCTCCTTGACGGTTCCTTCGGTTGCCCTGATGAGGGAGTGGGCTTCCGGCTTCCAGTCGTATTGTTCCAGGTCCACCGCAATCACGAGTCCCCGTCTGAGGGGATGCTGAGGGGTACTTCGCTCAACGTAGACACAACCCCGCCGGGGCGGGGCCAGGATATCCGCTGCCATGTATGCGTCCATGGTACGATGTATACGGCGGATCCGTTCCTCCCGGTCACCGTCCTCAAGGTAGATTTCGGGTAAAATCAAATGAAAGGCGGATGGGGCCACGCCCACGGTATCCTTCACCGCCTCCCAATAATCCTGGTCTTGGGTGAACTGATCACAGGCGATAATCGCCCATTTTGTGATATCCATCTCAGGCCGGGGAAGTACAATGTCAGGGATAGCGGTCCCTAAGGCCGCAAGTCTTTGATATGGCTGCATAATGATGCTCCTTGGATATATCTCAATAGCTTCATTATTATAACACCATGTATCCAGGAAAGTGAAGGAGTATCGAAGGTCTGTTTGTATGGTGATTGCTTTAATGAGGCCGGATATATACACTATAAGCATGACCCGGGGTATTTTAATCGCAGGAAATGAATCCGCTCTGTTTGCTGCTATTAAGGCGGAAACGGCAAAACGGGTTGAACGTTTTGCCACCGCCGTGATTCCCAACCGTGTCTCCGATCCTGGCCAGGATAAGACCACTGCGCCAGGGGAGGCTCAGATTCCGCTCCTCTGGAATCCGGGAAGTCCTGTTTCGGCCCGTACCCTGATCATCGCCGCTGAAAACCGGCTTGAGCATATCAATGAGGCTATTCTGGTATGCGCCCCCCCTTCGGTACGTAAACGCCCAGGGGAACTTGCTTCCGCCGATATTGAAACCATGATAAACGATCATATAAAGGGGTGGTTTTTTCTGGTTAAGGAGTTGACCGCCATATTTAAGGTGAGGAAAACAGGGACCTTGGCCTTGGTATGTTCCGAGATTGATGCCGGGGGAGGAAAGGACGATACCCCGGATCTCCTGGGGCCTTCGGTGCTTGCGTCATTCCGGGCCTTTGCCCAGGGTCTTTTGGCTGGTTCCCAGGATGAACCTTTTCAGATTATGGGATTTTCCGGTTCTGCCGGTGATGCCTTTGCGGCTTTCATTTTCAAAGTCATGGAGGAAGGGGGCAGGCGGAATAGCGGTAAAATGCATAGATTCGGTAAATTGAGCTTTTTCGGCAGGTAAAAAAAATGGTGTTTTATAGCGGATTAAACCTTCTATATTTTGGAGAATGATATGCCTTTGTTGCCCTTTTCAAGCCCGCAGATGGAGGCGAGTCAGGCTAAACTTGCAGTCCTCATCGACGCGGATAATACGCAGCCCGCCATTATTGAGGGGCTTTTGGATGAGGTTGCCAAATACGGTGTTGCCAGTGTCAAACGAATCTATGGCGACTGGACCAGTACCAATCTTCGCTCCTGGAAGGAGAAACTCCTGGAATATGCCATCCAGCCTATTCAGCAGTTTTCCTATACCAGTGGAAAGAACGCCACGGATTCGGCCATGATCATTGATGCTATGGACCTGCTCTACAGCGAAAAGCTTGATGGTTTCTGTATTGTTTCAAGTGATTCCGATTTTACCCGTCTTGCCGCACGAGTCCGGGAAAGCGGCCGTACGGTTTATGGCTTTGGAGAAAAGAAAACCCCCCGGGCCTTTGTCTCGGTCTGCGATAAGTTCATCTACACCGAAATCCTCCGGGATGTGCAGGAGGATGGTGAGGGGGATGAAGACGACACGAAGCCGGCTGCCCGGATCCGCAAGGAGTTCAAGGTGGACCGCCGCCTCCTGAAACTACTCCGGGACACGGTGGACGACCTGGCCGATGAATCCGGCTGGGCCTACCTCGGCGGGGTGGGCCAGAAAATCACCCTCCGGTCCAGCGAATTCGACCCCCGGAATTACGGCTTTAAAAAGCTGGGAGACCTTTTCCGGGCCATAAGTCAGTTTGAAACCGAGGAACGGCCCCAGGAAAACAGCACCGGCCGACAGGTGTACATCCGGTGGAAGAAGCGAAAGGGGGTGCTATAGTAAAGAGTATCTCCTCACTTATTTTAAGTAGCCGGTGAGTTCCCGCAGCTCTCGAATTCGGGGATGGAGATAGTCGGGGTAGGCGTTTTCCTCATCAAGGAGCAGTCCTTTCCCGCCCAGGGCAAGGTAGCCCTCCACATAGGGAGGATAATCGTCGATGAAAAGGGTGGTTTCCGGCGTGGTTCCCAGGACCGCGAGAACCTGGTAAAAAACTTCCGCCTTGGGCTTTCCTTTGAAGCCGTTCCGTCGTATGTCAAATATATGGGTAAAGAGGTCTTCCGGGATTTCGAGCTTATTGAGGATCCGGTCAACGTGTTCCCGGGGGGAATTGGTGAGTATCGCCCGTGGAAGGGGGAGGCTTTCGAGGAAGCTCCGCAGCATTGGATTCGGGGGGAGGGTATCTGCCTCTTCTTCAGGGTGAGTTGCCGCATAATAGGCTTCAACATCGCTTAGGCCCTTTTCGTTCCTGAGCCATTCCAAGGTGGTACCGTAAAATCTGATGCCTTCCCGGCGCTGCTCTGCCGCCTCTTCCAGTGAAAGGCCAAGGTAGCTGGCCATATATGCGATGATGCGGCGGTCCACATTGCGCTCAAGACCATAACGAGTGGAATACAGGGTGTTGTCCAAATCAAAAAGTAGGTATTGAATCATAGGTCATCATACCAAAAGCCGGGGGTCCTTTAAAAGGGGCCCAGGAGATTCCCGCTTATTTTACCCTTCTATATATCCACGTCTGGCGCTTCCGGCCAGGTAACCGTAATTTCCATCACCCGGTGCCGGAGTATCTTTGAAACCGTGATGACCAAGTGTTGAAACCTAAAGCCATCCCCTTCCCGGGGAACACCCCCTAGATTTTCAATGACCCAATTACCTACGGTGGTGTGCCGATGGTATTCGAGCTTATTTTTTTCATCTTCCTCGTGTATCGAGAAAAATGTAAGCATGGTTTCCAGACTGGTATTACCCAATATTTTATAGGTTTTCGTGTCGAGTCTGGTTATCGGTTCCACCACATCATCATGTTCATCCCAAATTTCACCCACCAGTTGTTCAACGATATCTTCTATGGTAATAATCCCCATAGTTCCCCCGAATTCATCCACCACCACCGCCAGATGGGATTTTTTCTCCTGCAAGGTTTTAAGGAGTTTCGCAATCTTCATGGATTTTGTGATGAACACCACCGGTTTTATGATACTCTGCGGAGACCGTCGTCTTCCGAGCACCTCGTGATGAAAATCTTTTAAGAGCATCACCCCGATGATGTTATCAATCGAATCCTTATACACCGGCAGCCGGGAATAGCCGGTATCGCGGAATTGCTTATCAATCGTCTTCATCGAATCGGAGCGGGATACTGCGGCCACATCAATACGGGGGGTAAAAATATCATTGGCGGTGATATCGTCAAATTCGATAGTTCTCCGGATCATGTCCTCTTCCCGCTCGTTGATACCCCCTTCCTGGCGCACCTCCTCCACAAAGGTCAGGAGTTCCTGTTCCGTAACAGACCGGTCTCCCTGTACCTTGAATAAATTCAAAATACCCTGTTTCCATAAACTCATCAGACGATTGACCGGTGAAAGGACAAAAACAATAAGATTCAGCAGGGGAGCGGAAAACATGGCGAATTGTTCAGGTGCTTCCTTGGCCAGGGTCTTTGGGGTGATTTCTCCGAGGAGGAGCACTGAAATGGTCATCACCAGGGTCGCAAGGCTCACCCCCGCCTTGCCAAAGAATCCGACGAACAGGACCGTAGC
>JAITNU010000173.1 GCA_031290325.1 Treponema sp. | reverse complement strand
TTCCACCCTTCATATACCGCCGCAATCTCCGGCGTAAGGCGCAGCCAAAACACGCGCCGGTCCACGCTGTCCTGAACTTTTTCGACAAACCCCTTTCGTACCAGGCCGTTCACCTTCTCCGTCACGCCGGGCGTCGAAACCCCCAGCATCTTCGCGAGGCTGCTCACCGTGCAATCCGGCGTAGCGGCAATGATGTTCAGGTACAGCATGCTGTGGTACGACAACCCGGCGGAGTAGTCCCCCAGGTGTATCCACCGCAGCTCGTTCAAGGACGTTCGGCAGTAGAAGTAGTTCCAGACGGTGATAAAACTCTCCCCTTGATTGTTAAGCATATTTATATAATAATGCTTAACTAAATTGGTGTCAAGGCGCCCCTCCTATCGCTTGGCATAAGAAGGCCTGGCTGTTGTAAGTTTTTTTGTAAAAATTTTGTTTCTGGTAAGTCTATATTTGATATAGAGTTACCGCATTTTTGTTCTTTTTTTGTGAATTATTTTGTTGAAATTTGCCACCGGTTTCGTATACTGGAGAGTATGAAGAACACCTACGAACACATCAGCTTTAAGCCGGTTTGGGAGATCAATGAACCGGTATCCAACCTCCTGGGACAGTGTTACGCCTATATTCAGGCAATCAAGAAGACGCCTATCCGGCCGGATTACCTACGGCAGCTACTGCGGGTATTCCTCAACAAAGGAGCCCTGGCAACCACCGCGATTGAAGGGAACACCCTGTCTGAGCGCGAGTTAGAATCAATCCAAGGGGGAATGGATTTACCCCCCAGCAAAAAATACCTGCAACAGGAGGTGGAAAACATCCTGGATGCCTTTAATACCATTTTCGAGGATCTCTCGAACCCTGTCCTTGAGACCAAAGCCGCTGTTTCGGCGGGCCTCATAAAGAATTTTCATGCCATGGTTGGGAAAGACATCGGCGAGGCCTTTGCCGCCACTCCTGGGGTCTTTCGGACCAACAACGTGGTTGTCGGTAGCCTGTACCGTCCGCCTTCCTTCCCCCAAGTAGAGAATATGATCGAAAAACTCTGTACTTGGCTTAAAACACAATTTCACTATCAGCCGGGACAGCGTTTTAATGAGGCGCTCATCCAAGCCATAGTAACCCATGTCTATATCGCCTGGATTCACCCCTTTAGCGATGGGAACGGCAGAACTGCCCGCCTCCTGGAATTCTATCTGTTACTGCGGGCCGGAGTACCCCAGATTGCCTCTCATATTCTCTCCAATCACTATAACGAAACCCGGACTGATTATTACCGCCGGCTGCAGGAGGCAACAGAAACGGGAAACCTCACCAATTTTTTTCTTTATGCCCTGGTTGGATTCCGTGACGGCCTTGAGGGGGTGCTCGAAGTTATCCACAAGAACCAAATCGATTTAACCTGGAGCAACTATGTCCACGACACCATTGAATCCCTATCAGATGAAAAGAATGAAAAAGTACTGGAACGCCTCCGGCAGCTTGCCTATTATATTCCCGGGGATAAATACCTTTCCTTTGATGAAATTAAGACCGTGCATCCCAAGGTTATCCGTCACTACCAGAAACTCTCCGCCATGACACTCCAAAGGGATTTGGATATCCTTATCAATCTGAATTTATTAACACAGGAAAAGAAAAAATTCAGAACCCAAAAGGAAACCCTCCAAATGTTTATTCCCGCATCCGTAGCGGAAATCCAACAAAGCTACTAGGGCGCCCCGGAGGAACCCCCATGGACCAATTCCTGCTGCTCCAGTCCATCCGCACCAAAACCACCCTGGGCTTTTCCCGCTCCGGCGGCCCCGGGGGTCAGAACGTCAACAAGGTCAACACCAAGGTAACCCTGCATCTTAAACTAAGCGAACTGGAAGGTCTTTCAGAAGCCGAACTGGGCCGGGTGAGGGAACTCCTGGCGGGACGCATTACCACGGAAGATGAAATTGTCATTGCCTCCAGCGAGGAACGCTCCCAGCGGACCAACCTGGAGCGGGCCTTTGCCCGGCTGGAAAACCTTATCATAGCCTCCGCCCGGCTTCCCAAATACCGCCGCCCCACCAAGCCCAGCCGCGCGGCCCGGGAAAACCGCCTCCAAACCAAGCACCACCACAGCCAAAAAAAATCCGGCCGCCACCAGCCGAATGATTTCGATCCGTAGCCTAAATAAAGGTACGGATCTCCAATTTTCCGATTCGGTCCGGCGCCCTATCAGAAGGGCGGCCATCCAGTTGTACCGGAACGCCCTTAAATCCGGGTATGGCATGACTAAACCTTAGCGATTCCTCCTGATAGCCGGCATGGAAAAGGCGTACCTTGAACCCTTCAAGGTCTCGTAATACCGTTATCGTCTCTACATTGGTGTTTTCGCATTTCCATAGAGAGCCCGAATCTTTTTCCGGCGCCCCGCATAGCCGTTGTACCAGAAGCGGTTCCCGATACAGTGTGTCTTCAAAAGGAACCTGTCCCTTTTCCCAGTTTCCGGGATGGGGCAGCAGAGAGTACCCAATAGCGCAGGTCCCCTTAAGCGGCTGGTATCCCCACCAAAAATTTCCATGATACCCAAACCCCAGGGTCAGGGCGAAATGATTGTCCACCAGCGCATAACCATTTACATGATCACAAAAAACAGTAAGCCCGGTATTGCTGCTTTCCTGGTAGAAATCGATAAATCCATTGATAATGTTATGCCGGATAGTCTCCCAGGAATCGAAGCGGGTATCTGTCAGTTTGCTTTGATATATATCATAAGGCGCACTTTTAGTAATTTCGACCGGCATTGCGCCCAGGGGGAACTGTACACCCAATTTATAGTCTTCCCGGCAGGAGGAACGCTTAACGCCATAATACTGCTCTTCCGGCGGCGGTGTATATGGATAGCCTATGGCGGTTTCTTCTTTAAATACAACGGCAGTTTCAAAATCTATCCTGCGGCTGTTGATGCCTACCGATACGGTCGTATGGAATTCCAGGTCATTGAAAGAACCGATAAACCGGAGTTTAACCTGCAAGGGGCCGTTCTCTATAAATTCACAG
The DNA here is from genome assembly GCA_031290325.1 of Treponema sp. GTDB lineage: Bacteria > Spirochaetota > Spirochaetia > Treponematales > Breznakiellaceae > JAITNP01. The sequence continues at coordinate 8,761 of JAITNU010000173.1, read as the reverse complement.
ATCACCCGGCTTACACCGTTACCGATAAACCGGTCTTCTGCGATCTTAAAACCGCGCAGAGAACCAAGGCCATCGACGCCGGCAGCATAATCCCGTCCGGTTTCCTTATCATAGAGTTGAACAAGAGAAGCTCCCTTGGTAAGATCGAAGATGATCCGGTAATAGGCGGTGTGTACCTCCACCGTATCCTGTATTGTCTTAAAAGCCGGCTTTTTCCCCTCGTTTGGAACAAACTGTTCGGGAAACGCATCAGGTATCACCCGATATGAAGCATAACCGATACCTTCCAGGGTTGGTTCAAAATGGAGCAAGACGGCCCCAAGAGAACCATCGTCATAACTGCGCATCACCGTCCATTGGCATGGCAGTTCTTCTCCCTCCATGTCGTACACCTTCAGACTGTGGAAGCCCGGATCAAGACCGATCAGTACATTGGCCGGAGAAGTCCGGGGGCTACCCGTAGTGCTGTATACCCGCAGCCAAATATCGCCCTCCGGGTTTTCTTTAACAGCGCCCAGTACCTGCATTGCTTTTTCGGATGCTTCATCCAGCATAAGCCTGCATCCTTCGGCAAGCGCGGAAGAACGAAACGCCCACTGCTTGTTTCCCTCTCTGGTGGTGGCGCAGATATAACCATCGTGATGCTGGGCGTGCATAAGGTATTCCCAGGCATGGTTTAATAATTGACGACATTCAGACAGTTCGCCGGTTTCCGATTCCACAATCGCCAGAAGCTTTTCTACCTGCAAAATATGGTTTTCCTGCTTACGTACCGTACGCAGCATATTTTGAAAAATCCGGTTGCCCCAAGGCAGCGCAACCAACACATCCTCTTGGGAAAAATCTACTTCCCCCTTAACCTGATCGCCAAATTGGGCAAAATATTCCCGCCAGGTAGTATATTCAACATCAATATCCCGGACCAGGGGCTTGGAGCTCCAGCCCAGATCCTGTAAACACATACCAACCGGAGCCGGTATACCATTCTTAATACACTTTTCGGCAAACCGGGCAATGGCGGGATAATCATACCCTGCCGCTTCGGTAGCACTGCAGCTCACCAATTCTTCATATTCATAACGCGGTACCGCGGGCAAGACCGTACCATCGCCGCCGCGGAGGTGGATAATCGCCCCGGGCATCTTTGCCATATAACCACCCCAGGCGGTGGGATTCTTAAGACTCATACGGACAAAACCCAGTTGTGCGCAGATCTGGGGAAGAGCCGATGTAAAACAAGGTTCCTGCACCGCATAGGTATCAATCACCACTTCGGGAAAATGCCTATGGATTACTTCGGCGCCGTGAATAAGCTGACGGACATTACTTTCACCGTTTACCGCCCAACAAAACGGCTGCGCATAACTACCACTGATAAATTCCACCCGCCCATTCCGGGTATGTTCTGCGATAAAGGTCTGTATTTTTTTATACGTATAAGGATCGTTACGGCGTATATACTCCCAGGACTCAGGTTCTATCTCCAAGCTGATCTTCCAGGCAGGCCACATTTTCATGGCATTCATAATATCCTGAAAGGATCCTTCGGGCATGTGTCCGCGGATACCCCCATGATACCCATCAACGAAATAGAGTTTACCCACAACCATCCACCTTTTACGACAAGATTATTTCTGATCTCCCTCGTAATAGACCCACTTAGTGCTGGTTTTCATGATTAATAGGGAAAGCAGCAATGTCAGTAGCAGAAGTACCCAGGCCATAGCGGAAGCGTATCCCATTTGATAATCACCAAAGGCCCGGTTGTACAGGTGATAGGCCAAAAAGTACGTAGAATAAGAGGGCCCGCCGGAAGTCATAATAAAGGCTTGATTAAAGACTTGAAGTCCGCCTATCACCCCCATGATAAGATTAAAGAAAAGGGTGGGGGTTATCATCGGAATAGTAATATGGAAAAACTGGGTGAAGGTATTTGCCCCATCAATAGTTGCCGATTCATAAAGGGACTGGGGTACATCCTGAAGCGCCGCAAGGTAGATCAACATTCCCCCGCCAACCGACCAAAGGCTCATAAGGATAAGGGAATTCTTTGACCATGCCGGATCGGTAAGCCAGCCCGGTCCGGTTATGCCGACTTTAGCCAGCATGGTATTCAAAAGACCGAAATTCGGTTCAAGGATCCACATCCACAATAAAGCCGACGCGACCGAGGAAACGACCGTGGGCAGGTAAAATATCGTGCGGAAAAACCGCATGCCCTTTACCTTTTGATTGAGCAGCAGGGCGATCAAAACTCCCGCAATAATACCAAGGGGTACGCTGAAAATAGCATAGTACAGCGTATTCGACAGGGACTTCCAAAAACGCGGGTCCCGGGTGAAAAGGATAACATAATTGGTAATACCTATCCAAACCGGGGCCTTAAGGGTATTAAAATTGGTAAAGCTATAATAGAGGGAGGAACATACCGGATAGATGGTAAATATCAGAAAGCCTAATATCCACGGCGAGGCGAATAAATAGCCTAAAATATTCCCCTTTGTTTGCAGACGCATTTTTGAGCGTCGTATCTTTTCGCCGGCAGCTAAAGAATTGTTCAAAACCACCCCCTGTTATGCGCTCTTGATACCGGAAAACTCCGGGCAATTTTCCGGTATCCAACGCTGTTAGTGCATATCCTCGTAGTTGCGAATCTCCAACTCTATCGCCGCCTGGGCGTCATTGAGCGCCTGGCGGGGGGTCTTTAATTCTAACTGGGCGGCTTCAACCTCTGGGGTCAAAAGTCCCAACCAGCCTGATGCCTTGGGAACAAAGGGTGTGGTATAGGCATAGGGCATTTCATCGACAATAATTTTCCAGTTCGGATCGGTCTTGAACCCGCTGTAATTTTCCAGCGCCCTCTGGTTGGCGGTAGGCCATTTATTCTCGACCGCCCAATAGAGCTGCGATTCTTCGGAAGTCATAAACTTAATAAATTTCCACGCAGCCTGTGCGCGCGCTTCGTTATTATGATTGATGATCTCCAGATCGAACCCGCCGGCCCATGATCCGCGGGTAGAAGAATCGGGTGTGGGGATAGGCGCAAGACCAAAATCTATGTTGCTTTCGGAAAGTTTTTTATAGAAGTCGGCCACGTTAACTTCCATGGCTACAAAACCGGCCAGGAACGGATCGATCCCGGTGGTATTCGAAGCCGCCTGCAGGGACTGTACCTGTTTTGCCCCATGCCGGTTTGTCATATTCACAAACCATTCAAGGGCCTGAAGGTTTATGGCGCCGTTAATAGTAGGCCGCTGGTTTTTATCAAAGAAATCGCCTCCCCGGCTTATGACAAAGCTCAGGATAGAAGAATTACCCAGCGACGGATGAAAACCAAGAACCTGGATCTGCCCGTTACTGCCGATTTTTGTCAATTTATCCGAATATTGTTCCAATTCCCGTAAGGTCTTGGGGGGAGCATTGGGATCGAGTCCTGCTTCGCGGAACATCTGTTTGTTGTAAACCAGGAGACGACCGCCCCAGGCAAAGGGTAATCCGTAGATACCCCTGTCATAGGTAACATTATCCCGGGCAAATTGATAGTACTGGGTCATATCAAGATTATCCGCGGCGATATACTTATTCAGATTGACAATAGCGCCCGCTTCTGCACGGCGCTGGCTGTCATCTAAACCATTAAAGCCGACATCCGGACCGGTACCTGCCGGAAGCGCGGTATCTATTTTTGAGAGGTAATCAAAGAAGCTGATACCCAGATCCTCAACGTAGACCTCATCCTGGGATGCATTGAAGCGCCTGATAAGCTCGTCATGTACGGGCTTAAAAGCATCCCCTTCGGGGAAGATGTGCCAATAGGTAACAGTTGTTTTAGCACCCCCCCCCCCCCTCGTCGCTGTGCTTTGCTGATCGGAACGACCCCCTGCAAACAGGGGGAGTCCCACCATGAGCATACCCAGAAGAACCAGAATAGTTTTCTTCATACCAACACTCCTTCGCTTGAATTTATCCCTTAATACCTGTTAAGGTAATTCCCTTAACAAAATAATTTTGGAAACAAAAGAAAAGTACCAGCGTGGGCAGCACGGTGGCAATGGACGCTGACATTAAAAGATTCCACTGGATCCCGGAATATCCCTTAAATGCCCGAAGACCAAGTGCGATGGTATAGTTTTTGGGGTCGGTAAGGTAAATAAGGGGGCCAAAAAAATCATTCCAGGATCCCATAAATGAAAAGATTGCGATAGTGGCGAGGGCCGGCTTACAAAGGGGCAGCATGATCCGCAGAAATATGCCAAATTCATTACATCCGTCTATGCGGGCCGCATCGGCCAACTCATTGGGCAGGGTCTTGAAAAACTGACGCAGAAGGAAAATATAGAATGCCCCGCCGCCAAAGAATGAACCGGCAACTAACGGAAGAAAGGTATTGAGCCAGCCAAGTTGTTTATAGAGTACAAACAGCGGTATTTGGGTTACCTGTCCGGGAAGCATCATGGTTGCAATCATGATAACAAACCAGACATCCCGGCCCTTCCAGCGCAGCCGCGCAAAGGCATAGGCAACAAGAGAAGCAGATGCCACGGTGCCAATCATATTAAGACCGGTGATGATCACCGTATTAAGCGTATAGGTCCCGAATGGCATGATAGTCATTGCCCGGACATAATTTCCCCATAACAATTCAGTGGGGAAAAACTGGGGTTTGATCATTTCCGCATTGCTTTTAAGGGAAGTCATGAACATCCATAAAAAGGGATAGAAAAACAATATCCCAAAGAGGATCAGCAGAAAATAGGTAAGTGCCCGGATTACGCTTTTTTGTAGTATAATCCTCTGCCTGATAGAAAACCCCATGTTTCTCCTCTATCCATGTTCATGAACTTGTTATATACAAGTAACTACTATGCCCTTTATTAGGGATATGATACACCCAAAAACGGACTAACGCAAGAAAAACAAGGGAAAATTTTCTCTAATTGTTGACAAAGTTGATATATGCAACATAGAATTATATACAAGATGGAAAAAAACCAATACCTCTATCAGCAGATACGTGACTATCTATTGGACATTATTGCATTGAAGCATAACGCTGCGGATTACCGGCTACCCTCGGAAAATCAACTCTGCGCTAAATTCGGCGTTAGCCGGATCTCCGCGAAAAACGCAATCGCCCGGCTTCAGCAGGAAAATCTTGTGTATCGCATCCGCGGGAAAGGTACCTTTATCCGGGGACTACCCATAACAGCATTGAAACCCCACGCCCCCTTCAAAAACGGCATTTTCTGTTTGGTTCTGCCGAATTTGAGCAGCCCCTTTATACTGGACATTATTGAAGGCTGCCAGGATTTCTTCATAAAAAACAATGAACAGATATTTATCATCTGTACCCAGAACAAACAGTCCCTGGAAATCCAAGCTGTTCAGCATATGCTGGAAAAAAACGTCAGGGGATTCATCATCTTTCCGGCTAATGGGGAACAGTACAACAAAGAGCTGTTCAAGCTGGTGCTCAACGGTTTCCCGATTGTCTTTATTGACCGGGTCCTTACGGGTTTCGATATTTCTTCGGTTTCAACCGATCATGTTGCTTCTGCCTTCACCGCGACCAATTACCTTATCAGCAAGGGCAAAAAGAACATCGGCATCATTCTGTCCTCCCCTACAAACACATCCTCCTTAAATGACCGGCTTATGGGGTACGAAAAGGCCTTTATAATGAACGACCTTCCCATCAAAATAAATGAGCGGTTGTTTCTGGACAGGGATGAAGATTTCAAATCCCGGATACGGGAGTTTCTCCAGACCAATCCCCAACTGGATGCAATAGTTTCCATAGGTGATAAGATCGGGCTTGATTTATACCGGACGCTGGAAGAACTACGCCTTCAAGTTCCATCGGAGCTTTCACTCATTTTTTTTGACAATGAATATGAGACTTTCAAGGATTTTTTACCTTTTTTCCCGACCGTGATTGTACAACAGGCGTACCAGCTTGGACATGAAGCGGCACGGGTTCTTGTTTCTTTGGTGGGTAATCCTGAGGCTGACATTACCCGGATGTTGATTCCTTCCAAACTTGTCCTCGGCCAATCTACCGAAGGTTGATGCTCACCGTGTGGTCTGGCGATTCTTGGGCATGTTCCACGTGAAACAGGCCCACAAACCGCAATAGACTGCGGGGCATGCAGTCCAGCCGGGGCTGGAAGGTTTGAAAAATACTGTCTATTGCCTTATAACTAGATAGCAGAGGAGACACATAATGAAGTTAATACTGAAAAAGATCCTGCCGCCGCTGGCGGTGGGGATGATCCTAGCGGCCTTCTTTGCCTGTGCGAGCCAGGCTTCGTCTGAAGAAAGCCGGTTACCGGCTTTGTCTGGTTTTGACCAGGTTGAGCGGAAAGACTGGAAACTAACCGCCGTACGGCTTGGGGGCGCAGATACCGGTTTTAGCCGGGATACGCTGGGCTCCGAATTTGCCAGCAGTTTTACGCTACGGTTTCAGGGCGGAATGGCCGGCGGCAGGGGCGCCCCCAATACGTACCGGTCCCCCTTCGAGCAGGGAGCGGACCAAAGCCTTAGCATCCAACCCGCTGCCGCAACCCTTATGGCCCCCCTCTGGGAACCGGAAGGGCTCAAAGAACACGAGTACTTTGGGTATTTGGGAAGGGTCTACCGCTGGAATATCAGGGACGGGAATCTGGAACTTTCCACCAAGGGTGCAGACGGGACCGAAGCGGTCCTGGTGTCTTCCGAATAGCCCGACCCCGCAACCACCGGTTCCAGGGCTATGGTGAGATCGGGGAAGATGCTCACCGGGGCGGAGGAAGATCCATTGTAGGATTGGGGCAGGATCTGCCCGCCTTGGAAACGGTAGGTATACAGGGTCTTATGTTCCGGGTCTATCACCCAGTATTCCCGCACACCGGCAACCCGGTACAACTCGAATTTCCGCTCCATCTCAATCGCCGTATTACCTGACAGTATTTCCACGACCATATCCGGGGCGCCCCGGCAGCCCTCCGGTCCCCAATGTTTCACGTGGAACATTTCCCGCCCGGGACACTACCGGCAGCGGTAATAATCGAACACCCGCGGTTCCTTAGGGCTCTTCCTTGACGATCCGGTCAACGCCGGTGACAAAGTCCGGCTTGTCGATACTGACGATCCGTACCCCCTGGGCGCCGCGGCCCATGACCCGGATGTCCGAGACCTTGAGCTTGATGGACTTGCCCTGGCTGGTGATACACATGATCTCCTCGTTATCCTGCACGTTGACGCAGCCGATAAGTTCCCCGGCCTTTTCGGTGACCGTGTAGATCTTCTGGCCACCGGTGCCCCGGCCATGGGAGCTGAACTCGGTACAGTCCACCCGCTTGCCATAACCGTATTCGGAGAGGATCAGCATCTTTTCCTCGGGGACTACCTTGAGGAGCCCGGTGAGCTCGTCATCGCTGTCCAGCTTCATGCCGGTAACGCCCCGGCTGGAGCGGCCTACGGGGCGCACCTGGTCTTCCCCGGTACGCAGGGCCTGGCCTTTGCGGGATATGAGGACCACCTCGTCGTTGCCGCTGGTAAGGAGGGCGCTGACCAGCTTGTCCCCCTCGGCCAATTTGATGGCGATGATCCCACGGGTGCGGGCGTTGGAGAATTCACTGACCGCCACCTTCTTGACCCCCCCGCGGGCGGTTCCCATGAAGAGGTAGCAGCAGCCACCGTTGGCCGCCGGGTCATCGCTAAAGTCCTTGAGGGCCACGATAGCGGTAATATCCTCGTTGGGGGAAACGGTGAGGAGGCTCTTGATGTGGGCCCCCTTGCTGGTCCGGCTTCCCTCTGGGAGTTCGTGGACCTTCATCCAGTAGGCCTTGCCCGCGTTGGTAATAAACATGATGTACTCGTGGGTGGACGCCACGAATATCTGTTCCACAAAATCGTCTTCCGTAAGTTTAGCACTCTGCATGCCCTTGCCTCCCCGGCCTTGGTTGCGGTAACTGGACACGGGTACTCGTTTGACGTAGCCCAGGTTGGAAATAAGTATCATCATCTCCTCTTTTTTGATGAGGTCCTCGATGTTGATATTCTCCACTTCCCCATTCACAATCTCGGTGCGCCGCTTGTCGCCGTAACGCTCGGCGATGCTGCGGGTTTCGTCTGTGATAACCCCCCGGAGTTTTTTATCGTCCGCTAAAAGCGATTTGAAATAGTCGATCTGGATTTTTAGTTCCGCCAGTTCCTGCTGTATCTTCTCGATTTCCAGGCTGGTAAGCCGTCCAAGCCGCATCTCCACGATGGCTTCCGACTGGGCCTGGGAAAGGGCAAAACGCTCCTGCAAGTTAAGCCGGGCTGCTGCCACATCGTGGGAGGCCCGGATGATCGCCACCACCTCGTCAATGTTTGCCAGGGCAATAACCAGGCCTTCCAGAATATGCGCCCGTTCCTCCGCCTTGCGCAGGTCGTACTGGATGCGGCGGGTGACCACGTCAACCCGGTGTTCCACAAAGTGGTGGATCAGCTCCTTGAGGTTGAGGCAGAGGGGCCTTCCGTTGACCAGGGCCAGGTTGATGATGCCGAAGGTGGTCTGGAGCTGGGTGTTGGAAAAGAGCTGGTTCAGCACCACCTTGAGGATGGCGCCCTTCTTGAGTTCAACCACGATGCGGATGCCTTCCCGGTCGGACTCGTCATTGGAATTGGCGATGCCGTCGATGACCTTTTCCCGTGCCAGGATGCCGATCCGTTCCAGCAGGGTTAACTTATTAACCCCATAGGGAATGTCGGTAAAGATGATCTGCTCCTTGCCGGA
>JAITNU010000170.1 GCA_031290325.1 Treponema sp. | reverse complement strand
CATGATTTAAATCCTGCGGCAATAGCGAGTTTACCCAGCCATATATCAGCGGGGGCATACACGCCGTAAGGCGCTGAATCGCCGATAACAAAACAGATAACCGAATTTTCTTTCATAAGCTGCCGCAGGGTCACAAAAACTTTTGCCAAATCATAATAATACGCCGCTATCATAGTGTGATAGGTTTTTTTCCCGCCATGTTCAAGTCGCACCTGCTCCAATTTTTTACATACGGCGGCAAGTTCATCACGGATCGGAAAAAGTAAAGGTTCATTTAAAATCGTGTCTAAATTAAGTTTTTCCGCCGCACTGTGCTGCGAACAGGAACGGATTAACCCATTTCTGACTTTAGCCTGCAAATCACTCCAGCCGTCAATTTCATTCCAGAATATCATCTCCAGACGGGTAGAATCGGCATAATCATAATTATTCGGATATGGCGGAGAAGTTATCAATATATCAAAACCGTTATTGTATTTTTGCATTGATTCCCGTGCGTCATGGTTGAGTATTTCCGCCTGCGCCGTTATACTTCTTTCGTTGAATAATTGCATATCCCGCAGTATTTCGTTGAATTTTTGAGAAACGGCATCTATTGGGTCAATCACGTTTTTCTTTTTTTTGTTTGGCAAAACATACTGCCATTGCGCGGTTCCGGCACAACTGGTAGAGCGTAAAATTGCCGTAATTGCCAGCCACAGTATTTCTGACTCAAAGGTATTGTCCGCAGTATTGATATATCTATCCCGCATGGCAATTAGTATTTTTAGAATTTCCGGGGTGTAACATCTTTTTAATAAGTCAGCTTGCTCATTAAAATTAAAATCATTTGCTACCGGAGTATTTATTATTTCATTATATAACTTTCTGGCATGGTCAACATTAATAGCATAATGCAGTTTAACATTGGCTATCCGACGCACAAAATAATGTTTTTCAAAGCCTATGGACGGAAGTCGTACCTCATTCGCTGCTACCAGTGTTGTACCGGAACCGGCGAAAGGGTCTAAAATCATGCTGCCGCTTTTGGCATATTGTTGTATAGTTTCTTTTACCCATTCGGCGGAAAAACCGGCTGAATACCGGAACCAGCGGTGGATCGGCAGTCTCATATTATCTATAAAAGTTGTACTGGTTTGTACTTTCCGGCTTGTTTTAACGCCAATATCGAACAAATCCAACTGCCCTGCAACACTCATATTTATGGATGATACTCCTTTTTGATGGGAGGTTCAAGTCCCCTATGGTTAGATTTTTACGTGAGACCTCACGGTCTCCTTTTTAGTCAAAATTGTTATAATTTTTTATACACTTGTATAATTTTTAGGGAATTTTATTAAAAAAATGTTTGGGCGGTATTTCGCATAACTTCTTTTATACGCCCATTCCCTGCATCCCCCTGCATCTGTTCCTCAAAATTTGTCAAGAGGATTTTGGGACCATTGCTGCCCACTTCTTTATTGGATGCAGCCCTTGCAGCATCAGGCTTTTATCATTATAATAATAATGCTTTCAAACCTCCCAGGTTTTGAAAAAACACTATTTTATTGAGGTGTTTCCATGAGTTCATCCTTTAATCCTACGGAATTGTCTGAATTTGCCCGGTATTACGGCTTTCATTATGATATAGCCGATCCCGCCACCCTGGTGCGGGATGCTCTTATTGATATGGAACGGGGGCTGCGGGGGCAGAGTTCCAGCCTGCCTATGATTCCTACCTATTTAAGCCCGGTTTCCCATGTGCCCCCGGGGAAAACCGTGATTGCCCTGGACGCAGGGGGGACGAATCTCCGGGCTGCCCTGGTTCGCTTTGATGAGCAGGGCAAAGCCGTGGCAGTGGGTACTGAGAAAATCCCCATGCCCGGTACCCAGGGCCGGGTGAGTGTGGAACAGTTCTTCGATGCCATTGCCACGGTAACAGCGCCCCTCATTGAACAGGCCGACCCTATCGAAGGGATCGGGTTCACCTTTTCCTATCCCATGGAAATGACGCAAGATGCGGACGGTATACTCATGGCCTTCAGTAAGGAGGTGGATGCCCCGGATGTGATCGGCACGGCCATAGGGCAGGGCCTGCGGGATGCCTTGAACCGCCGAAAGGTGAAGGTTCCCGGACGTATCGTGATGTTGAACGATACGGTGGCTACCCTGCTTTCAGGGCTGGTGGAGATTCCCCCAGACGGCGGGCTTCGCCGGGGAGCAGACCGGTACGGGGTTAAGGGGGGGCCGGTGATCGGCTTCATCCTGGGGACCGGTTTTAACACCGCATACCCGGAAAAAAGTATTCCCAAGATAGGGTTCGCCTCAGAATCTGCCCCGCAGATCGTGGTCTGTGAAACCGGGACCTTTGCCCACCGGTACCTGGGTATCCTGGATAAGGAGTATGACGGGCTTACCAAGAATCCCGGGGCCTATACCCTGGAAAAGATTACCTCCGGCGCCTATCTAGGGCCACTGACGTTCCATATTTTGCAGCAGGCCATAAAGGATGGGGTGCTCCGGTTCAAAAAATCCGATATATTCCTGAGTTGGCCCACCTTGCAAACCAAAGACCTCAACGGGTTCATGTATGCTCCCCTGACAGGTGAAGGGCCTATCGGAGAACTCTTCGGCTCAGACGAACGGGATGCCCTGGCTTCCTTTGTGTACCTGACGTCGATTATAACCGAACGGGGCGGTCTCTTTGCGGCAGCTATGGTTGCTGCTGCGGTAGAACGGATAGGCTTCTATGACCCCTTTGCGCCGGTCCGTATTGCCGTGGAAGGTACCACCTACATGATATACCGGGGGATGCGGAGTGCCCTGGAATCCTGGCTTCATACCCTGCTGGTTTCCGGGAAGCCCCATCCTTATAGCATCGTGCCGGTGGAACAGGCATCCCTTTTCGGCGCTGCTGTGGCCGCCCTGTCCTAGGGCCTTCTGATATGGAACAAAGCGTGGTCCCGGGGCTCTGTATTGATTTTTTAAAATTTTATCTTAAAAAATATCTTTTTTACTTGACTTTATGCTGATATGTTAGTATATACTAATTATGTTATATGAAGCTAATTCATAGGAATTACTAAAGGAATGCTGTTCTACCTCTCTCGGCAGTCCTTTTGAGCCAGGTAATTGAGTTATTTAAAAAGAGCACTCTCCATTCGTTAGCCCGGAGACGCTGTATCCTGTACGTCGTATAGGGATACCGCGTTTCCGGGCTGTTTAATCAAGGATTGTTGCTTCTGCATCAAGTGCTTATAATGGTTCGATAGTTACATTCAATACGGAGGCTTATCTTGAGCAGCAACATACCCCAGGGGGTGTATCTTTTTCAAGGGAATACCCTGGTTGTGCCAGGGGATATTCCCGATTCCCTGATCCATGAGGGTATTCCCGATAACTATATTCCCACATCATCCATCACGATCCTCGATATTCCGGTCAATGAAGGCCCGGGGGTTATAAAAAGTGCGGACCTCCCGACTGACATGCCCCTTCCTGCGGAGTGGCGGGGGATTCCCATGCGGCAGGCCCTCTCCCTGATGGACGTTATGGTGGATGGCAACGGCCCGATGGGGTGGCTCCTCCGGGCCTATCATATAGTGCAATGGCGGCGGGAATCGGTTTTCTGCGGTTCCTGCGGAGGCCGGAATGAAGCTGCGGCAAATTCCCTTGCCCGGCGCTGTCCGGTCTGCGGCAGGCAGGAATTTCCCCGGATATCCCCGGCCATTATCGTCATCATCATCAATGACGAAGATAAGGTCCTCCTGGCCCATAACAAACAATTCACCCCTGGGGTGTATAGCCTTATCGCAGGGTTCAATGAACCAGGGGAAACCCTGGAGGCCACGGTTGTCCGGGAAGTCCGGGAAGAGGTGAGCCTGGAACTGCACGATATACGTTACGTGGCATCCCAGCCCTGGCCCTTCCCCAATTCCCTTATGCTGGGCTTCAGCGCCCGGTACGCGGCGGGGGCCATCAAGGTTGACGGCGCGGAAATCGAGGATGCCCGCTGGTTTACCCGGGATATGCTGCCGGAGCTTCCCGGTAACGGCTCGGTATCCCGGTACTTAATCAACCGTTGGCGGGAAGGGACGATGGGCGTTCCCCCCTGGTCTAAGTGACATCAATTTGGTATGCTATAATTATGCGGTTGTTAATGAATATATTAAGCGCCCTTACCGGGCTTTACATGCTCCTTATCTTTATCAGGATCATGTTGACCTGGTTCAGCGGCGCCAATTACGGAAGGCCCCTGGAGATTTTAAGCGGGATCACCGACCCCTATCTTGACTGGTTCCGTCGTTTTCCCGCGCTCAGAGCCGGGTTTCTGGACTTGTCCCCCATTGTGGCCATGGCGGTGCTGTCCCTGGTGAACCAGGTTTTTTCCACCCTGGCTCAGTATGGCGCTATCAGACTGGGTATCATCCTGGCCATGGTGCTTTCGGCCCTCTGGTCCGCAGCATCCTTTATCCTGGGATTTTTCCTCGTTGTCCTGGGACTGCGCCTAATCGGTTACCTCACGAGCCGGGATGTATACAACAGCACATTTTGGCGGATCGTTGATACCATATCCCAGCCGGTGCTGTACCGCATAAAACGGGTCCTGTTTCAACGGAGGCTGGTCCATTATCTTACCGGGATCATTGCGTCCATGGGGGTTTTACTGGCCCTCATACTGGTGTTGGGAAGGGTCATTAAGTTTGCCACCGTTTTCCTGGCAGAGCTTCCCCTCTAAAGCCCCCGATACCCGGTATGTTTCTTAGGGAACTGACTGCATCGGTTGACCACATCAAAGGAGCCGGAGCTGTCGCTGTCCGTACCCTCGCCCAGGCGGGTATAACCAGTGTGGCAAGCCTCCTCTGCCGCTACCCCCGTGCCTGGGAGGACCGGAGCCAGAATATACCTATCAGGGATTTCGAACGCGCTCCGGTGTGTACTGTGGTGCGGGTTCTTGACCATGAGTGGTTCGGGTATGGGGTCACCAAAACCCTTAAAGTCCATATAGAGGATGCAAGCGCCCGTGGGGTGCTGATCTGTTTCAACCGGCCTTTCCTGGAAAAACAGCTTGTTCCGGGGAATTATTACCGGCTCTGGGGGTACTTCTCCTATAAATACGGGGTGATTCAGTCCACGGTTTTTGAGATTGAAGCATCAGATATCCAAGGAGACGCCGGCGCTTCCATTGCAGGAGGCGTTTCCGGTAGAAAGCAGAACGCATTTGGCCGCATCCTGCCGGTCTATCCCTTAAACGCGGGGCTTAACCAGGGGATGCTCAGGCGTTTCATCCAGCGGGCCTTGGAGCAGTACGCCACACCTTTGGAAAATGAACTTCCTCTGACCATCATCCAGCGGGACGGGCTTCTTCCCAAATCCAAAGCCCTCAATGCCCTTCATTTTCCCGCCTCCATGGAAGAACTGGAACTGGCGCGGAAAACTCTTATCTACGAAGAACTGTTTTATCTGGAAGTGATGGTGGGGAAGCGGGTCTTGGAACGGCGTGTCGGAACCGAGGTAGTGGTACCTCCTGGGAAAGCCCCCCCGCCCCTTTCCCCCTTACAGAAGCGGCTGATTGAGCGCCTGCCCTTTAAGTTAACCCCTGGCCAAACCGAGGCCATTGCAGAGATCGACCAGAACATGGACGACTCCTATCCCATGGCACGGCTCCTCCAAGGGGATGTGGGATCAGGGAAAACCCTGGTGTCATTTCTGGCCGGGCTCCGGGCCATCGAAGCCGGCGGACAGGCGGCTATTATGGCCCCCACGGAACTGCTGGCCCGGCAACATGGGGAGAACGCCACCCGGCTCCTGGAACCACTCGGTATACGCATCGCCTTTCTAACCGGGAACCTCAAGACCGCAGGCCGCTCCCAGTTACTCAAGGGCCTGGCCGCCGGAGAAATTGACCTGGTTATTGGTACCCATGCCCTTTTTTCTCAGGATGTCATCTATAAGGACCTGCGTCTGGTAGTCGTGGATGAACAGCACCGCTTCGGGGTGGTTCAGCGGCAGACCATCATGGCCAAGGGGAACCATCCTGATCTCCTCATGATGAGCGCCACTCCCATACCCCGAACCCTGGCCCTCACGATCTATGGGGACATGGATGTGTCAATCATCCGGGACCTGCCCCCTGGAAGGAAGCCGGTTACGACCCACCTGGCACGGGAGTCCAACGAGGCCAAGGTCTACGAGTTTGTGGGGCGGGAACTGGCTGCCGGCAGGCAGGCATATTTTGTCTATCCCCTCATTGAAGCAGATGAAACAAGGGACTCCTACAAGGATGCCCAGTCCATGGCGGCCCGGTTGAGCCGGGAGGTTTTTCCCCACTATCCAACGGCCCTGATCCATTCAAAACTGGATGAAGAGGAAAAGCGGAAGACCATGGAGGATTTCCGCAAGGGGGACATCAAAATCCTGGTGGCCACCAGTGTGGTGGAAGTGGGGGTTGATGTACCCAACGCAACCTGCATGGTCATAGAACACGCCGAACGGTTCGGCCTTTCCGCGCTGCACCAGCTCCGCGGCCGGGTTGGCCGGGGTGAGGCCCAGTCTTACTGTT
>JAITNU010000122.1 GCA_031290325.1 Treponema sp. | reverse complement strand
ACCTCGGTAAGGCGCGTCTCCAGGAACATTGCTACAAGGTATGCGGCAAAACCGGCAATGCCACGGAAGCGGGGCAGAAGCTGGGCGGCAGTCATGACCGCATAGATCAGGCAGAACTGTTGAACAGAGGTAATCAGTACCGTGAGGCAGGTCAGGAGCAGCGAGGCGAGGTTGTTGGTCCCGGCCGTACCGAGGGCCTGGAAGGCCTGAGCGATACCTTCCATGAAGGCGCTTGGATCCCGAATAAGGCCATAGGCCAAGACAGAGACGAGCATGGCTAAGGCGTTCAAGAGGAAGGTACAGAGGGCGGCGATAGCCTTGGAGGCTATCAGAGACCAGGAGGGCACCGGCAGGGTAAACATCAGGTAACCCTCGTCCTTGAGCAGGTTGACCCGGTAGCGCTGGATGATCATCACGATGTTGACCGTAAACATCGCCACGATGAGGATCGGCAGCAAGTTTGCCATGTTTCCTAGCATGGGTGTGCCCCCAATGCCCGCAATCAGGCCCAGCACGATCATCGCCAGGTACAGGATCGGTATGAACCTAAAATAGAACTTGAATTCGTAACGCAGTAATTTCCCTAGCATTTGAACACCTCCCTGAAAAGCGAATCAATAGACATACCCTTTTCGGCGCGGATATCGTCCGCCGCACCCTGCAAAATCAGCTTCCCTTCCTTGAGAAAGATGATGTCGTCCAGTATCTGTTCCACATCCTGAATCAGATGAGTGGAGATGAACACCGTGGCGTTCTCGCTGTAGTTGTTCAGGATTGTGTTGATGATGTAGTCCCGGGCCGCCGGGTCCACCCCGCCGATAGGTTCGTCCAGGAGGTAGAGCCGGGCCTTGCGGGCCATGGCCAGTACCAACTGCACCTTCTCCTTGTTGCCCTTGGACAGGGTCTTCAAGCGCTTTGCGAGGTCCAGTCCCAGGCTGCCGAGCATGGCCTCCGCCGCGTCCCGCCTGAAGTCGGTGTAGAAATCGGCGTAAAAGGTGAGGATATCCCGGATCCGCATCCAGCCGTCCAGGCATACCCGGTCGGCCAGGTAGGAGACCGCCGCCTTGCTCTCCACACCCACACGCTTCCCCGTCACCAGGACGCTCCCCGATGTGGGCTGCAAAAGGCCGTTGACAAGCTTGATCAGCGTGGTCTTCCCGCTACCATTAGGCCCCAGAAGCCCCACGATGCGCCCACCCTCCAGGCTTAAAGAAACATTGTCCAGCGCCGTCACCTTGCCGTAGTGTTTCGTCAGGTTCCGGCATTCCAATACCGTATCATGCATGCACAGCCTCCTTGGAGAACCTTTACGCAAGTCTGCTGCACGATAATATAATACAGTGATACAAAAGAGTCAAGATGAATTTTGAAAAAACGCAAAAAGGGGGAATCCCAACTCCTAAATAGAAGCGATAATCTTCATAAAGGGCCTGACTACACTTATTTGACATCCCGTTAGGTGCAAATTTGACGGAAAAAATATTAATTTTTTAAGTATACTTTCTGGATCACCTCCTAAAATCATTGACAAAGAAATGATGATAGTTATATATTAGTAATAATTTATGAATAAAGCACATTTCTGGAATGTGCAATATAATAGTCATGCAGACTTTAAACGTAAAGGGATTTTATGCTTACAGAGACAAAGCTTTCTTTTGAGTATGCGCATCGCTTCCTTGAGCACAAGGGCGAGGCGCAGTATCTGCACGGTCACCATGGTGAACTCACGGTCTGGGTAGAAGGTGCGATCAATGACCGGGGTTTTGTTGTTCCGGTAAAAAACATTCAGCGCATAATATGGGATGTGATGCAGAATTTTGATCATGCCCTTCTCTTGCAGGATATCGACCCACTCCTGCAGCCAATCCTCGACACCTATGAGAAACAGGGGATTCGGAACGGCGCACCTGACAACACGCAAAAAGGAATTGCCTTTAAATGCGATCTTGGCTACGCGCTTCCAGACTGCCGTCTGGTAGTCACCAAAGAAATTACAACTTGTGAAAACTTTATCAGGTTGTTTCATGCGCTTCTTAAAGATAAATTAAGCATCAAACGGATGAGGTTTCAATCGAACGCAGATAAGATTGTTGCCGCCGAGCAAGAATTCTAAAGATGAGCGTCCCGTGCGTCGTTTACGGTGCACGGATTTACGGAGGAGCATGATGTAAGAAAAATAGCCAGATGGCCACTATCTTATTCATTGTAACGTAGGTACTCAATATTAAGAATATCTGTAAAGATAAAGAAACCATGAAGCAATTTTCATACCGTCATACCCTTACCGCCTGTTACTTAGGTTATGTGAGTCAAGCTGTAGTAAATAATCTTGGGCCGCTTTTATTTTCAACGTTTCAGCGGCAGTTCAATATTGGCGTGGGGAGCCTCGCCCTGCTTATATCCCTTAATTTTGGGATACAATTGCTGGTGGATTTAGCGACAGTTCACTTTGTGGATAGGATAGGCTATCGGGCCGCAGCAGTTGCCGCAGGTGTTTTCTGTTCTGTGGGTCTGTGTTCAATGGGGATTCTGCCTTTTATTTTCAAAGACCCGTACATTGGTCTTGTCATAGCCGTGGTGATTAACGCTATCGGTGGTGGTCTTCTGGAAGTACTTGTCAGTCCTATTGTGGAGGCCCTTCCCCTGGGGAATAAAGGCGCGGCCATGAGCCTCTTGCACTCATTTTACTGCTGGGGTTTTGTCGCGGTAGTGCTCCTCTCTACCATATATTTTTCTTTTATCGGTATTGAACATTGGCGTGTGCTTCCTTTTCTTTGGATACTGCCCTCATTGGCAAGTCTGCTCCTGTTCAGCCGCGCTCCCATGCAGCCCCTTGTGGAAGACAAGACCGGCGTGGCGCCATTGCGAAAACTGTTTAAAAAGCGGACATTCTTGTTGATACTTCTTATGATGATCTGTGCCGGTGCTTCGGAACAGGCCATGTGTCAATGGGCGTCATTCTTTGCCGAAGCGGGCTTAGGAGTTTCCAAAGTTATGGGGGATTTGCTGGGTCCGTGTGCTTTTGCAGTACTCATGGGACTGAGCAGGGTTTTCTTTGGAACCAGGAAGGAAGAACAGCCCCTTGAGCGGATACTGTTAGGTGCTTCTCTATTGTGTCTTGCAAGCTACTTCGTTACGGTATTTTCACCTTTTCCTCTTTTGTCCCTTGCCGGTTGCGCCTTCTGCGGCCTTTCGGTGGGCATCATGTGGCCGGGAACCTTCAGCCTCGCGTCCCGGATTTTCCCCCGTGGCGGAACTGCCATGTTTGCTATGTTTGCCTTGGCAGGCGATGCAGGCTGTGGCTTCGGCCCCGGTATAGTAGGAATCGTGATGAAAGAAACGACATTGAACAAAGGGCTTTTCACCGCCACAGTTTTTCCATTACTCATGTTTGTAGGAATTCTATTGCAAAATGAAGGAACTTACAAATGATTAACAATGATATACTCGCGATTAAAGACAGCATTTTGAACAGCGTTGGTGAAACGTGTGAAAAAATATTTCTCTTTGGTTCCTACGCTTACGGAATACCGCATGAAGACAGCGACTATGATTTTTTTGTAGTCTTGAATGACGCTTCAAAAAATCCGCTTGTTGTTTTGCAAAAAATCTATCGTAATTTAGCACAGACGAAAATGTTGACACCGGTCGATTACTGGCTAACTACAAATCACGTTTTGAAGAGCGAAGCAAACTTCCCACAATGGAACGAAAAATCGCCAGCGAAGGAGTTGTTTTATATGAAAGAAATTGAACTGATAAAAGAATGGGTCAGATTTTCAAACAATGATTTGATAGTGGCAAAACAGCAGTACTCAAAATTCTCAAATAAATGAGGTTGTATGAAACTCAGTATCAGTGAAGCCTTAGTCACAACCTTGATCATGGGGGGCGTTATTTTTTTCTGCCGGGTTTTCCCCTTTCTGTTTTTCCGGGATTCTGGAGATACGCAGGGTTCCCCCCGGTTTGCACCGTTTCTGGCTTTTGTAGAAAAAGTGGTTCCCCCGGTAGCTATGACGGTGTTGGCCTTTAATGCATTGAGCGCCCCTTTGAAAGACAATCCCCAGGGGGGAATTCCGGCGCTTGTTGCCGCAGTCTTTACTGCGCTGGTCCACTTGTGGAAGCGGAATTCACTCATCAGTATTTTTGGGGGAACCCTGGTGTATATGATACTCTCGCGTATCCTTATGTCGTGAACGGTTACCTCGATTGTCGTTCTCGACGCGTATAACGACATCTACGGTTCCGGGTTTTCTCCTGCACTGCCAGCCCATTATCTATCCAAGAACCAATGCCATAAATACGAAAAAAATACGCGACACTTTCAAAGCGCGCTTCTTTTAAGAATACCCGGAATCTACGGTAGGTCTATGCAATCTTAAACCGTGTAATTTCCCGTACCAATACCTCAATGCTCTGCTTGTTCTCCTGACTTATCTCCTGTATCCGCGTTACCGCCGTATTGATCTGCTTCATGCCCTCAGCAATCTCGTTCATACCGTAGGTAAGGTCGGCGGTCAGGGCTTCAAGGTTTTTTCCCTCGCCGATAACTTCTTTACTGCCGGTCATCATTTCCTCGGAACCACGCCGGACGTTTTGGGTAATAGCCCGGGAGCGGCTGATCGTTTCCAGAATCTCCCGGCTACCCGCGTCCTGCTCTTTCATCGCGGCCCGAATGTGGGACTCCTGAGCCGATACTGTTTTCACTCCCGTATCAATGGCCTCAAAATGCACCAGCACCGTGTCTGTTGACGCGCTTATTCCATCCAGAGAACCCTTTATTTCCTTCAACACCGATGATAC
>JAITNU010000089.1 GCA_031290325.1 Treponema sp. | reverse complement strand
CTTTGATTCCCGTTTCTCCCTCTGACCCGCTATCCCTTGACGCCTCCCAGGGTAAGGCCGGTAACAAAATAGCGTTGCATGAAAGGATACACTATCAGAATCGGCACGGCGGTAAAAATGGTGATGGCCGCCCGGATGGAGGTGGGAGTTACCTGAAGGCTGGCTATCTGTTCGGAGGAAACCGAAGCGATGGTCTGATTGCTGTTCTGGTTCATGGCTGAGGAAAGCAACTTTTGTAGTTCGTACTGTAGGGTGGAGAGTTTTGGGTTCGTCGAATTGTAGATAAACGTATCGAACCAGGAATTCCAGGAACCTACCGCCACAAAAAGGGCAATGGTAGCCAGAGCGGGTAGGCAGAGGGGAAAGATGATCTGCCAAAAGATGCGGAATTCACCGGCGCCATCGGCCTTGGCGGATTCAACCAAACTATCGGGAATCCCTCGGATAAAGGTGCGGACAACCATGATATTAAAGGCGCTTAAAATACCGGGCACCCAGTAGACATTGTAACTGTTCACCAGATGGAGGCCTTTCATCAGCATGTAGGTGGGAATAAGCCCGGCGCTGAAGTACATGGTCAGCACAAACATGACGGAGATAAACTTGCCCAGCACATACTCCCTGCGGGAAAGGGTGTAGGCCAGCATCGTGGTAAAGAACACATTGGTAACCACCGAAATAATGGTTTTGGTCACGCTGTTCAGAAAGGCGATGCCAATTGTGTTGCTAACCAGAATGGTCTGGTAATTCTTCAGGGTGAACTGCCGGGGCCAAAGGTATATGCCTCCCCGAACCGTATCAATACCATTGTTAAAGGAGATCGCAAGGGTATTAAGAATAGGATAGAGCATGATCACTGAGAAGATGATCAAGATAGAGGTATTAACGATAGTGAATACCATATTCTCTACCTGACTCCCGTACACTTTGTGTTTTTTTGCCGCCATTTCTCGCCCTCCTATATGAGCTTCTCTTCGCCCAGCTTGCCGGCAACCGTATTGGAAACGGTAACCAAAATGACACTTACAACCGTTTTTAAAATACTCGCCACCGTAGAAAGAGAGTAGTTACCTTGTTGCATACCGTAGCGCAGGACAAATATGTCTATGGTTTCGGACATTTCCACCACAAGCCCATTGCCCAGGAAGTATTGAATCTCAAAGCCCGCTTCCAATAAATAACCCGTACTCATGATGAGCAGTATCGCTATCGTAGGTTTAATGCCCGGCAGGGTGATATGCCACATCCGGTGATACCGGTTTGCCCCGTCTATCACCGCCGCCTCATAGAGAGACGGATCGATGGCGGTCATCGCCGCCAAGTATATGATGGTACTCCAGCCTACTTCTTTCCAGAGGTTGGAAAACATGACTATCTGCCAGAAATAGTCCTTGTTGGCCAGAAATAGTATTGGTTTATCAATAAAACTCAGGGCTATCAACACCTCATTGATAATGCCGTTTTCTGTGGAAAGGGCCATGGACACCATACCCGCTACGATGATCCATGAAAGGAAGTGGGGCAGGTACGAGATATTCTGCACAGCTTTTTTAAAGGGAAGATGTCTTACCTCATTGATGAGAAGCGCCAGTACCACAGCGCAGATATAACCAGATATCAGATTCATAAAACTCATGGCCAGGGTATTCCGCACGTCCCGCAGAAACCGGGCGCTGCTAAAAAGAAACTGGAAGTGTTTGAATCCGACCCATTCCTGGTTAAAAATACCCCGTACTCCCAGCTTGTAATTCTGAAAAGCCATGGTCCAGCCGGTCAGGGGTAAATAGGAAAAGATAAACTTGTAAAACAGCAGAGGAACACTCATCAGGACCAGTTCCCACTGAGATAACAGTTTCTGCCAAAAGGTCTTTGGTTTTCTGATCGCCAAAGGAGTAAATCCAGACATTATATTCCTCCCGCGCCTGGGGCCACCCCAAAAGGGACGGCCATGATGTTTGACTCAAATACTGAGGTGATCTAAAAAGTATGCTGAATCAGACTAATCCAGTAAGGGCGGGTCTCAAACCCTCCCTTAGATCCGGTATACTTTTGTCGATCACCTCCCAAATGCTATTCCTGCCAGGTGTTGATACGGGTCAAAACCTGTCCCGTGATGTAATCCGTTGTAGCCTTATTGTTGATCTGGGCAACACGGTTCAGGAAAGTCTGCCATACCGATTCAAAGTTTGCCGGCCTGGCTGTTACCGCCTGAGCATAGTACTGGAAGAGACTTTCCAGATATTCCGTATGCGCTAACTGGGCGTCGGAGCCGTCAGGAACGGCGATAGTCCACATAGGATACCACACCGGATTCGGGGGAGGATCGTTCATGAAGTCTACCCAGGTCTGCTTGCCGGCTTTCTGGAGGAAATCCCTGTCGTACTGGCTCAGGGATTGCCGCCATTCTTCGGGCTGATTACCGGGGGTAAAGGCGTTCCCGTCGGTGTAGGTTCCCTGGTGTTTCGGTAGCGCGTCCCAGAAGATTTCGCCCAGGTTCTGCACTCTCCACACCGCGTCGTCCCGGTTGGCCCGCTGCTGGGCAGTCCGGTAATAGCGGCCGTTTTGATCCACCATGTAATCCTGCCCCTCAATGCCCCAGGTCATGAGCTTCTGCCACTTCTCTTCAAGGAGAATATTGATCAACGCGACTGCCTGCGCCCGTCGGGGCGAGTTGGGGTTAATACCATAACCCTGTTCCAGGTTCATAACCGGCCGGTCACGATAGTAGGGCGTAACCCCAGGCCATGTGGGAGTAGTACCCACGTATGTCCGGTTGTACATACCAGCTTGCCGTAGCGCGGGAATGGCCCCGGATGACGACAGATACCAGTGTTCATCGAACACGCCGAGTACCCGGCCTGTAGCTACCTTGGATATATACTGATCGGTACTCTGAGTAAAACTTTCAGTATCCATCAGGCCCTCTTCATAGAGGGCGTTGAGGGTTTTAAAGTAATCGTGGGCGCTCTGGCCATGGGAGAAAAGTTCTGCATAGCCATTCTTGGGATTATTCGGGTCTGGAATCCATGCATAATCGCCATTGTTCGCCTGTCCCATGAGGTGTAGGGGCGGGTTCATGATGTGAGGCAGGAAGTTGGCCGCGCCAGATATCGCAAAGCCGATGGTAGGCGCGCCATTGATGGTGGGATACCTGGCCTTATAACGCCGGATCAGATCGAAGTAATCGTCCAGAGTCTTGATCTGGGGGAAGTTGAATTCCTCAAGCACTGCTTTCTGAATAAAGAATGCGGCGCTGTCGTATTCACCCAGAACCACGTCGCCGTAAAATCGGTTGTAGTTGGGCAACACATAGAGCTTACCGTCGCTAGGGTGAGACATCTGCTTCCGGTAGCCTTCCACATGCTTGCCGATATTTGGGGAGATAGCAAGCCAGTCGTCCAGGGCCATGACATTGCCGGTCTCGATAAAGCGGCTGGAGCCACCCTGGCAGTACATGAAGTCCGGCAGATCACCGGACGTAATCATGATGCCGATCTTTTCAGCCGAGTTTGTTCCGCTGAAGTTATCTATCTGCAAAGTTACGCCAAGTTCATCCTTCAACATCTTCAGGAACCGGTTGTTGGTGGCAAGTTCAGGAAAGTTACTTTCTGAATAGACGGTAAAGGTTACGGGATTCGCGGGTGATAATACCGGCAAACTTGACGGTACTCCTTGACTAGCGACGGTTGGCGACGAGTTCGACGTACCTCCGGCGTAAACCGCCATCGCCATGACAGGTAGCATTACTGCTACATAGACCAATGTTTTTCTCATCTTTATTTTCCTCCATAAAAAATATTTGTTATCACCATGAATAATCACGGTAAAAACTCGACTTAAACCCACCGGAGCAGCCACTCCGGCGGGGGCGGTCATTCCCGCCTACCACACAAGCTCGATAGTTACCGCCTCTGTTGCCTCGAAAGGCCCAGGTATAACCTGTTTGCGGTAATTCCCAAAGAAATCAATGTCAAACTTGTAGGGGCTTCCATCCACTTCCTCGAAGTATTCCTCCGCGTGGAAACTTTTGCCCAGGGTGTCGGTGCTTACTACCTGAGCTTTGCCGGTAGCCAGGAGTTCCGGCTTGCTTATCCTGATGATAACCCTGCCTGCCGCGGGATTGTCTGGTTCGGGGATTTCAAACCCGATTCCGGCGTCGGGCCGCACCGTAGGCTCGATCTCCTTGACGCAGGGACGGGCGTTATTCAGGTAGAGGTTGTGCGCCAGGTATGCCCGCTGTTTAGGCTCCGAACCGGGTTTGGGAAACATCACCGGCGCAGGCTTGTCCGGGTCGGGTTTATACCCCGGCTGCATCATCTCCCGCATGATCTCCCAGGGCAACTTTTCTCCCGGACCGGGGCAGTCGTCCCAGCCGGCAGTGCCTACGGGTTTCTGGATAAAGGTGGCATAAGCCGGTACCCCGTCCATCAGGGGAGCGCCGTCCCAGAAGTTGGACTCCACTTCCTGATCCACGTCATTGGGATTGCGGAGGAACACATTGTTATAGAAGCGGTCGTCCCCACCCTGGATATTGATATAGCCAGCCACTGCGGTTTCATGGGGGAAGTGATAGGGGGTTTGGCGGAAGTTATCCGCGCGCGCTGCGAATTTGCCCGCGAAAAGGTTATGCACAAAGGCGCCGCCCTGGGACATATTCCGATAATTCCACCTGGACAGGAAAATGTTATGATCCACCGTGTAGGGACCGTGGCATACTTCCACCATGAAGTCCTCACTCTGGTTTTCAAAAAAGACATTATGAGTAAGATGGGTACCCTGAGCCTGCCAGTCAAACCACACTGCCCGGTAACAATGGTGGATAAAGTTATTTTTGATCAGCGTGTCAATAGAGGCGTGCAGTTTGATGCCACCCAGTTCCGCCCCTGACCACTGCTTTTTTCGGTGAATGTTGTAGATGTGGTTATGGTCGATGACGGAGAACGCCCCGCCGAGATGACCCACAATACCGCACTGTTCGCAATCGAAGATGGTGTTGTTACGGACTATGTGGCTCCCGATGTGTTCCCGGTCCCAGTCCTCCCGTAGCGCCCGGAAAATACACTCGTACTCGCGCTGGGTTCCTCCCTTATATCCGAGCAAAGTCCATTCGTTGTGGCCGGTACCCATGTTTTTCCCCAGGCTTATGGCGCAACACTTGGAATCGCTGATGACGTTATCCTCGATGATCCAGCCCTTGCTCCAGTGCGGCCCGATAAGACCCATCTGCAACGCCGTGGGAGGCGCCCA
The DNA here is from genome assembly GCA_031290325.1 of Treponema sp. Classification (GTDB taxonomy): domain Bacteria; phylum Spirochaetota; class Spirochaetia; order Treponematales; family Breznakiellaceae; genus JAITNP01. The sequence goes on along the minus strand of JAITNU010000089.1, from coordinate 6,290 downwards.
GTTGGTAGCTGCCTGTTTGAGGGTAAAGCCCCGCACCGTGATGTAGTTTTTACCGCTTTCCCGTGGCCAGAAGACGTACGGTCGCGCGTTGATTTCCACTATTTCCCGGTTAGGATCAGCGTCATGGAAGTTTGCCCAGATGGTGGTATTGTTGTCATCAACCTCGCAGTACCAGGTGTAAAAGGAAGCAGGTTTGTCAAAGGAATCCCTGGTTTCCACTGGGCGCCGCACCCCGTCCAGAGTGGGGGCTTCGTACATGGACTTGCCGTTCAGATATACCTCGCCGGTATGGAACTGAGGTTCTCTGGTAAAGAACCAGTCCCCATAGATCACTTCCTTGTAGGGGTTCACATCCCCGAACAGGGTGTTGGAAATCACGGCCTTCCATACATGCGCGCCTTCGTTGATCCAGCCGGTGATAGGTTCCGAGCCGCTTATCACCACTTGCTCGTCTTTGACAGCCTGGTAGGTGATCCGTTGATACTGGGTTCCCCCATTGGCGGGGCTGACCCATTCACGGTATGTGCCACTGTGTACATTGATCACATCACCGGGAAGCGCTACAGCCGCCGCCTTTGAAATAGTTCTGAACGGTGTCTGCAACGTTCCTGTTTGCGCATCGTTGCCGTTGATCATAACATGATATTCCATGCATTACTCCTTTGCTCTTCCCGCTTAACGAGTGGCGGCCTTACCATACCTTCTGGGATCGATACTGATTACCGTCTTACCCGCAGGCAGCTTAGGGAAAGGACCGGCGATACGCTTGTCTGCCGGAGCCGCATCGGTGAAGTAGTCGGTATTCGACTTGGGATCCGCTGTTACCAACGGGAGCGCCTGCTGTACCTCAATGCTCATTTCGTAGGTTTCGCTGTTGATGTCAATGGAGAGGCCGGCGATACAGCCGTCTTTATCGAAACCACAGAACTCCTGCCATGAAGGGAGATCCAGACACATACTCGGCGCTGGATAGAGTACCCGGAGGTAGCCTCCCGTGAAAGGCATACGGGCATAAGCGTTACCCTCAGCCTCGTTATGGATATTGGTCATCTTGATGGCCGCCTCGCCACAGTCGTAGAAGATGTTGTTATAGAACTTGTTGAGCCGGGACGTGCCGCCCCTGCCGTGGAGCCGGAAGGCCACGGTCTTGGCGAAATACCCGGAGTTATTGCAGCGACCAATCAGATTGTTGCTTATCCGCAAACGGTCCGTCCCTTCGCAATAGATTCCGTACCCATTGGTGATCTCTTCCGCCACATCCCGATACCAGGGAGCCGAGCCGGCAAAGGCCTTGATCTTACTCCGGTCGTAACGGCCTTCCACATTCCAGATGATGTTGTTGTCGATCATCGTCTCCTGATCCCGCGTACATTCGATGAAAATATGCTCCCGTGAATCAATACCATCGATAAGGAGGTTTCCGGTAAGCCGGCTGTTATGGTTCCCCACGTCCATCCAGATGGAATCACAGCCTATGGTATGGGCAATGATGTTCCGCCGGAAGAGGCCGTCGCAAGCGTTATGTACCTTGATACCCCCGGCTTCCCAGGAAAGCTCCATTCTCTGCCAGCCTGTGCCGTAGATCAGGTTATCCTCCACCAAAAGCCCGGTGGTTCCCATTGCGGCAATACCGCAAACCCCCACGTCCCGAATTTCACAACCCCGGATAATGTCGTAACCCACGATGTTGCCCGTGTTAAAGCCGTGGTGCCAGCACTCGTTCCCCGCATCAATGCCCACTCCATTTGACCAGTCGATAGTACAGCCTTCGATGATCCAGTGATGCCCCCGGTAACAGGAGATGGAGCCGCGCTGGGGCACAGGAGCACCGGTGGCGGCGTGAGCGCAGATAAGGTCTTTCAGATGGATATAGGCCAGGAAGGGAGTGTCCGGCGCGAAGCACTGCTCCCGGGCGCTTAACTCGATCAAGTGATCCTTGGGGTCTTCGTCGTTGGGGAGGCGCACATGGATTTTCTGGCCATTGGACTCCACCCAGTAGGTTCCCGTCTCCGCGCCAATGCCTCCCGGAACAGGGACCTGTTTCAAAGGCTTCCCGTCCACAAAGACCATACCCCGCCGGTTCAGATAGGGGGTCATGTCGGTCTTGTCATACTCAATAAAGGTTCGGTCGTGGATCAGGTTGATGGCGTTCCAGGGGTTATAACCCTTATGGTCTTCCGGCTCCAGAGTGATCTCCCAGGCATTGATCTGCGGAGCGTTGGGTGGAGCCATGAAACCCGCGAAGCGCCAGCCCTCGCTGAGTTTGATATGCCTGGCCACTACCGACGCCTTGATGATCACTTTTTCGCCGGGGGCCGCCTCGTAAGCGATCATGGCTTCGGGGCCGCTACCGCCCTGGGCAGGTTTGACGGTTTCCCGGTATTCACCGCCCCGGATAATCACTTTTACGCCGGGGGTCGCCACCTGAGCCGCAGCGTTTATGGTTTTAAATGGCCGCTCCTTGTCGCCAGGGTTAACATCACTGGCTATAGGATTAGCGCCATCCACATATAAGAAGGTTTTGTAATCCGTTTTGTCGTCCCAAAAGTCAAAGTAGTTTCCATTAGGGAGCAGGGCGGAAGGATCGGTCGTATTCATATAATACTCCTTTAAAATATGCCAGGGTCCGTTCATACTAAAGAACGAAGACGGTAAACATGGTATCAATTTATCGTAACACGAAGATTGAGCGTGTCAATAAGTTTTTTGTAAAAAATTTTTCGCAATTATCCCCTGACGTATAACTCGTGATATTAAGTCAAAAGCCACGGCCCCCTGCGCCAACGGCTACAGCCCCTGCGCCAACGGCTACAGCCCCTGCGCCAACGGCTATAGCCGCCAGACCAACGGCTACGGCCCCTGCGCCAACGGCTATAGCCGCCAGACCTTGATAGTAGTTATACGTCAGGGGATAATTGCGAAATTTTTTTGGGCTTACCACCTTTAGTATGTTATACTCCCATAAAAAAGGAGTATATATGAAAATTGGCGTTATTGGAGCGACCGGCAAAGCCGGTAGGCTTATCGCAAATGAAGCGGCAAACCGTGGTCACGAAGTAACCGCAATCATCAGGCCGGGTAGCGCGGGCCGTCTAGAGCAAAGCTATAAGATTCTGGAGCGGGATATCTTTAACCTGAAGGCTGAGGATATTCGGGGCTTCGACGTGGTGGTGAGCGCCTTCGGGACACCTTTCAACAAGCCGGGCGCGGAATACCTTCATCAGACCGCCATGGAATCGCTCATCAGGGAGATGGAGCAGTTGCCGGAAGTACGTCTCCTCTGCGTAGGTGGCGCCAGTAGCCTCTGGGAAGACAGGGAGCAAACGCGGCGTGTGCTAGAAAGTATCCCCAGGGACTGGCGCGCCGCGCCGGAGAACCAGGTTAAGGCCTTTGAAAAGCTCAAGGCCAGCAAGGTGAACTGGACATACCTAAGCCCGCCCAAAAACTTCGACGCCGCAGGCACACGGACGGGGAAGTACATGATAGGGACCGACTATGTAATCCTCAACTCCGCCGGTGAAAGTTACGGAACCTATGCGGACTATGCCGTCGCCATGGTGGACGAGATTGAAAATAAAGCCTATATCCGCCGTCGTTTTACCATAGTATCCGATCCGATGTTCTTCCAGGACGGTAAACGGCTTTTCAGCGTCGCAAACTTTCCCTTTTTCCGTAAGGGGGGCTATTTCGGCGTATATCTGTCAACGGTAAGCGACGACTCTTATGGTTCGGCGGAACTATTCTTCGGGTCCCGCCGGGGTACCGCGCCTGAAGACAGCAGGCTGTTTAATTTTGCCCCGACCTATAATGGTAAAAAGGTCGCCTGCGCGGTTCAGGCCATGGCAACAGAGCTGACCATCAGGACGCGACACGGCAATCTTTACCTCTGTTTCGCGGAGTCTTCTCTGCTCCTCATTAAGGGAGATCAGGGTATGGGGATCAGGTTGAACAGGACGATGACAAGCCATCAGCAACTCAAGCCCCGTGGCGCCAATGCATGGGAAAGCGTCATGGGCTATAGCGGTTGCATGGTATACCGTGTGCTGAAGGGCCAGGGAGTATCTGATTCCCCCTGGGTGTGGGATGAGCTATCGACTCCCCGTGTTCAACTTGACGTGAACCCTGATTCCGATAGCAGCATCCTGCTGGCCGTGGAGGAATTCCCTTACGCCGGCTGGGTACGCGACAGCTATCCGAATTACGAGGAGGGCCTGGAAAGCGCCCAGAAAGATTGGGAGAGCTTCCTGGCTACTATTCCGCATTTTCCCATACCTTTCGAGGAGAAGCGCGAGTTGGCGGCCTATGCCCTCTGGTCCCACATAGTTGGGCCTTCGGGTAGAATCAAAAGGCCATATATGTATATGTTTCCTGCCTTCAGCGCTTCGTCCTGGCAACAGTGCTTCAACGCGGTAGCCCTGGGAAGTATCGACATGAGTCTCTCCACAGAATTGCTGCTCAATATGCTTGATCAGCAGAGTCCTGTTGGTCAGCTCCCGGACTTCTACGACGACTCGCGGCTTTCCGGGGCGCAACTCAAGCCGCCGATTCAGGGATGGGCGCTCAAGCTTCTGATGAAAAAGCACGATCTTGCCAGGGCTATTCCCAAAGATAAGCTTGAGACGCTGTATTCCGGCTTTGCTATATGGGGCGACTGGTTCATGAAGTACCGCGATGACGATCACGACGGTCTACCCCAGTATGACTGCGGAGACGAGAGTGGTTGCGACGATGGTACGGTCTTCAAATATGGCAAAGCCATGGAAACCCCGGATCTGTGCGCTGAATTGGCCCTGCTTTGGGAAGCCTTGGGGGATATTGCAAAGATGCTGGGCAAAGACGCGGAGGAGGCGGAAGGGTGGTATCGTCGTTCAAAGGACATGATCGGCAAGATGATCGAAACCTTCTGGAATGGCGAGCGCTTTGTCGCGCTGGTTAATGGGACCCACGAAGTAGTGGCTACGGATTCTTGCGAGTACTACTTGCCCATTATCCTTGGGAAGCGGCTTCCTCAGGAAATCATTGACAAGCTTGCTATGGATCTGTCGGTGGAAGGGGATCTGCTGACACCCTACGGCCTTGCCAGCGAAAAACTGTCCACCAGTGATGAGCTTGCCCTGGGTATGCACATGGCCCGGGCCTATGTATTGCCCCCTTATAATATGCTGATCATCACCGGGCTTTCCGATGCCGGAAAGCAGGAGCTTGCCAGGAAAATAGCGCTCCGCTACTGCCAGACCGTGAAAGACGGTGGATTTATAATGCTTATTAACCCCTTCATGGGCGGCGTAGGCATGTCGGGCGGCAGTTGGACTGCCTGTGCATATATAATCCTTTCGGAACTCCTTCTTAAGTAGCGATTAGTATGTATTCCGCTCTTTAATACCTTTACTTAAAGAGCGGAAAGCACGGAGTTTATTGTTGGTGAGTATCATGCGGACCGGCTGGATACGGAACGCTATGAAGACCCGGATAAGTATCAGAAACGCGGCGCGTATCACTCAATCGCGGAACTGCGCGAACGGTTTGACACCCACTACTAAAAAGGGGCCAAAAAAATACAAGTAGAGCAATGTAATGCTAATTTTGAGCATAAAAATCATGGTATGTTTTTTATTTTTCTTATATTCTGGGTTACATAAAAAGGATCGGGGTATCAATTAATGCAGCGCCATATTCAAAATAAAATATATCACGTAGAGATTCTTCCTCCCAAACAGGCCACCGAAAAGTTGCGGGAAGACCTGAAAACCTTCACGGGCAAGTACGAGAAGGTCCGGGAGAGCGGCAGGTGCGCCTGTATCACCGACAACGCCATGGGCCTCCTGGCCTTTCAGGGCGCCGAATGTATTGAGGAACTGGGTGTCGCGGTGAACGGCGAACAGGTGATGATACACCTCAATACCTTTCATACCAAAGAAAATATCCACGAGATACTGGATTCCTGCAAAAAACTGGGGATCAAGTACCTCCTCGTGGTATCGGGCGACGGGTCCGACCGGCTGCCAAAGCTCCAACCCGCCGATGTGGGCGCCGGGGATGTGCAGTCGGTAACTTCGGTGGAGTTGCTGCGTTACATCAACCGGGAATACCCCGGGGTTTTCACCATGGGGGTGGCTTTTAACCCCTATGAGCCGCCGGAGCACGAGTTTGAGAAGCTCAAGCGGAAATTTGCCGCCGGGGCGTCTTTCATCATTACGCAGCCGATTATTGAGAAAAACGCCATTGTTGATGAAATGCTCCACAATTATCCCGGTGTGCCGGTAATTATCGAAGCATGGATGAGCAAGAAG
>JAITNU010000071.1 GCA_031290325.1 Treponema sp. | reverse complement strand
AAGTTTTCAATATGCGGGGAAAAATTCGGCTTCCGGTGCATATTACGACCCGTATTACCCCCGGAGTCGTTGCAATGGCACAAGGCGCGTGGTACACCCCTGCGGCCGTTGCACCAGGGAATACGGAAAACGCCGCCTGCATCAGAGGGTCTATCAACGTCCTGACGTCCCAGCGTCCAACCCCGCTGGCCCACGGGAATCCGCAGCATACCAATCTTGTGGAAGTACGCAAATACGGCGGTGGCGCTTAGGGAGTAGAAGTAAGAATGGTGCGGGGGCCCCTTTGTACGGCTCGTTCCCGCCGAACCGGCATACTGACTCTGGTTTACCAAATTGATACAAAGTGCTATACTATACGTTATACCACTAAGGAGCGATTACTATGGTTATTCATCGGAATGAAATGAAGGTTGAGCAAAAGGAAAAAATGCGGGATGGGGAGGGGACGGTGAGCCTCACCCATTTTATCACGGACAGTACCCAGCAGCATATCCGGCTGCTGGCAGAGCTGACCCTGCCTCCGGGGGCGTCCATCGGCAATCACCGGCACGACGGGGAGACTGAGTACTTTCTGATCCTCTCAGGGACCGGTGCGGTCAATGACGACGGCACAGACGTCCCGGTTAAGCCCGGAGATGTGGTGATTACGGGCAACGGCGCCGCTCACCGTATCAAAAATACTGGTACGACGCCCCTGGTGTTCCATGCGATCATTGTTACCTATTAGGGAGTACTGAAGAGGGTGTGGGAACGTAACCCTACCGTTCCTCCCGGAAATAGGGAAGTCCCAGCCCTGCCGGGGGCTGGTACTCCTTCTTCTTTCTGCGGGTCATAATAATCAGCACCAGGATGGTGGCGATATACGGGAGCATATCGAGGAGTTGGGGATAAAAGATCAGCTTCTTTCCGAAGAGACTCAGGTTGATGTTCTGAAACTTGAACCCCACCCCTTTAAGGGCGCCGAAAATATAGGCCGCGAAAATTGCCTTGAGGGGATTCCAGGTGCTGAAGATGATCAGGGCCACCGCGATCCACCCTGCTCCGGCGGTGATGTTTTCCTGCCACCGGGGCACAAACACCAGGGATAAATAGGCCCCTCCCAGGCCGCAGAGGAATCCCCCTGAAACGATGTGCAGGTACTTGTAACGGGTTACGGGGATGCCCGAAGCATCTGCCACCCCGGGATTTTCCCCCACTGCGCGGGCATTCAACCCTATCCGGGTATACTGAAAATAGCCATAAAGCAAGCCCGCCAGGGCCATACCTGCAAGTACATAGGGGCTTTGTTCAAAGAACACCCTTCCAATCACGGGGATACGGTGGAGCACCGGCACGGACACAGGTAAGAAGGCACGGGATAGCGCTTCCGGCAGGGGCTTCCCCGACAGGGACTTCCCCAGGAACCCTGAAACTCCTGTGCCAAATATGGTAAGAATAAGCCCGGTAACCACCTGGTTACCCCGGAGGGTTACGGTAATCAGGGCGTAGATGCAGGCCCCTGCGGCACCAGCGCATCCTGCGGCAAAGATGGCGACCATAGGATTTGCGGACCGAAGTCCGGCGAAATAACCCACTGAAGCGCCGAGGAGCATCATCCCTTCGATGCCGAGGTTCATGTTACCAATTTTTTCGCAGAGAATGCCTCCCAAAACCGCAAAGAGGATATGGGTGCCCATCTGCACGGCAGTTTGCAGAAAAAGGGTCAGGGCTTCAAAAAATGCGCTCATGGTACACTCCTGTAAACATTTCAAGCCTTTCTATATTAGCACTTTTGAAGGATATATGCAATGTTATACCCTCAATTCCCATGATTTTTTTCCCTTTTTTCTATATTATTCGGCGTGGTATTCTGGTATTCTGGTATTATGAAACAAGAACCTATGCGGCAATTCAATACAACCGGCCTATGCGTACCGGAAAAGCACTACATGGTCGATCTCAGCGGACGGCTGGAGCAGATCAAGACGATGGTGGACAGGGGTGACTACTTTACCATCAACCGGGGGCGGCAGTATGGCAAGACCACCACCCTGCGGGAACTGCACAAGCGGCTCAATGCGGAATACATCTGCATACGGATCAGCTTTGAGGGAATCGGAGACGAACCATTTGAGGCGCCGGAAGTATTTTGCCGGACCTTTATGGAACTGGTTCAGGATGCCCTTGAGATTTCGTCCCTGGCGGAAGATGCCGGCTATATAGCAAGCTGGCTGGATGCGTCGGTAAGCAGTTTTATGGCCTTGGGCAGGCATATCACGAAGCTGTGCAAGGACAGGAAGCTCGTCCTGATGATCGACGAGGTGGACAAATCAAGCAACTACCGTATCTACATCAATTTTCTGGGCATGCTCCGTGACAAATACCAGCGGCGGAGAGATAGCGTGGCTACTTTTCACAGCGTGATTTTTGCCGGGGTCTATGATATCAAGAACATCAAGATGAAAATCATCCAGCAAGGCGTGTACAGCCCCACTACTACCGAAGGCACGGTGTACAACTCGCCGTGGAACATTGCGGCGGACTACAAAGTGGATATGTCCTTCAACCCAGAGGACATTGTTGCTATGCTCAACGAGTATGAGGGCGACTATCACACGGGTATGGACAGCACGGCTATTGCACGGGAAATCCATGGGTACTCAGGCGGCTATCCCTTTCTCGTATCCCGGATCTGTAAGCTGATTGACGAAGACCTGGACAAAAAATGGACACTGGCGGGAGTACAGGAAGCGGTCAGGCTGGTGCTTGATGAACAGAATACCCTCTTCGATGATATGATCAAAAACCTTGAGATGTACAGCGACCTGTACCAGTTCATCTACGAACTGCTCATCGTGGGTGAGAAAAAGCTCAATTCGGTTCAAGATACGGTGGTAAACCGTGCGCTGATGTTCTGCTTCCTCAAACGGCAGGATAATAAACAGGTTGTTATCCATAACCGAATTTTTGAGATTGTCATAAGCAAGTACATGCTTACCAAAGATGCCCGCGAGAAAAAGGAGAAACGAGTTATCGGCATCCTGAAACAGGATGTGGTACGGGACGGCCGCTTTGACATGGAGCTTGCCTTGCGAAAGTTCGCCAAACACTACCGCGAGCTGTTCAACGAGGATGACCTCGCGTTTCTGGAGCGCCAGGGCAAGATGCTCTTTCTCTCATATATTGCGCCTCTGCTCAATGGCGATGGCTTTTACCACATTGAAAGCCAGCTCTCCGACCTTCGGCGCATGGACATCGTGGTGGACTATAACCGCGAGCAATTCATCATCGAGTTAAAGATATGGCACGGTGAAGCGGGCCATGAGGCGGCTTATGACCAGCTTGCAGGTTACCTGCGGAGCAAGGGGGCGAAGCAGGGCTATCTTGTTACGTTTGACCTGCGAAAGAGCGCGAACCGTGATCCACGAGAGGACTGGGTGAACCTGGGAGACCTGTGTCTCTTTGACGTGGTGTTGTAAGCGTCGTGGTTAATAGCATGTTTTGCAGATCACCTCACCTAGCATAAAGTTTTTAAATTGGATATTATCTTACTATAAATCTATATAAACAGGATGAGGGAAGCCAATATGATCGGCATTATTTTTCTTGTGGTATTCCTGGTCTTAATGACCATAATCGGCATCTGGGGGATGCGGAAAACCAAGACCCTGGGTGATTTTTTCCTGGGGGGCAGAAGCATGGGCCCCTGGGTTTCCGCAGTGGCCTATGGAACCTCCTATTTTTCCGCAGTCATCTTCATCGGTTTTGCCGGTGCCCAGGGCTGGCAGTTCGGCCTGAATGCCCTGTGGATAGCCCTGGGAAACGCCCTCATCGGGGCCTTGGCGGCCTGGCTCGTCCTTGCCCGGCGGACCCGGCGCATGACCCAGAACCTGGACGCCATGACCATGCCGGAGTTCCTCCAGGAACGGTACGGGGCAAAACACTTAAAGCCTGTGGCAGCCTCGGTGATCTTCTT
>JAITNU010000061.1 GCA_031290325.1 Treponema sp. | reverse complement strand
CGGCAGGTAGTTATACTTCTCCTGCACCCCCTGCAAAATGGGGATAATTGAGCCAGGTTTGGCCCCCCATGTTTTTATGACGTCATCTACAACGCCACCGTCAAATTGTGTGTTCACCTAACCTCTCCTCGGGAACCGCCCTTATGAACCTGGAAAAGGTAACACCGCATAACCAAGTTTCTTCACAGGCAGGCTCCCCTATTCATAAACATTCTCTCAGAACGTCAAAACATTCTGACTTACCTCTAACAGTATGGGAAATTGAGTTATTCCATCGCCTTATCATAAACCCGGCTGCTCATTTTGGCAAGCATTTTTTTATCTTTTCTTTGTAAATAATAATCAGCCTCCCACCAGGACGTCCTCCCAGCGCTGCTGAATCGTTTCGGCGGTCGCCGGTGCGTCCCGGCCCGCTTCCAGCAGCTCATAGAGTTCCTCCCGGGCTATGGTCTCCAGTTCACGGACCTGGGGGACACCGGTAAATTCCTGGATAGTATCCCCCTCCTCGTACATATCGTAGACCTTGGCATACAGCGGATTGTCCCTGAGGTAATCAGGGGGAATAGTTCCGCTGCCCAGCACGGCATGGGCTTTGGCTGCCGGCGCCGCTATGCTTTCGGCGAGAAAAGAAATAAAGGTCCAGGCTTCCGCCTTGTGTTCACTGTACCGGGAAATACCGGCGTACCAACCGGTTAAGCCGAAGACCGGCTTTCCCAAATAGCCCTCGGGACCAGGAATGGTGGTAATACCGAAACCGGTATCCCCTATCCGTTTTCGGAGGAAGTCAATATCCTGAACTGAGGCTATCATCATGCCAGCCTTGCCGGTGCAGAATTCTTCGAGCTTTTGTTCCCTGGTTTTTGCGAAACTCCCCGGGGAAAGTAGCCCCTCTTGCCGGAGGGTCCCCAGAAAGTCCAGGGTCTCGATAAGGGGACGTCCGGTAAAGCTGGGCGCCCCATCCCGCATCATGATCGCGCCGGAAGCCCAGATCCAGGAATATACCTCATGGTACACGTCCTCTGGATGTTCAGGGTCCAGGGACAGGACCATACCGAAGCGGTCCGTACCGGGGACCGTTATGGTCCGGGCGTAGCGTAAAAAGTCGGTCTGATTCTTGGGGGGCCGATCAAATCCTGCGGCTTGTAATACCTCAATGTTATAAAACAGGGGCGCCATGAAGGAGACCAGGGGCATGGCCCATGCTTCATATTGAGCATCAGGACGGGCCAGATATAAGGCGGGGGTGAAGTCCGCCTGGTCGCTATAGGAGGTCAGCGGCTCAAGGACTTCATGCTGAATGAGTTCGTGGAGCCACCGGGGATCAAGGGCCAGGACATCTGTCCTGGGGAAAGGATTCTGATATTCCGATGAAGCCCTGGTTTTATTGGCCACCACCGCCAGGGCCATTTTGAGGGCCTTGTTCTGTATTTCCAGGTAAGTACGACTATCCAATCGGATATGAATACGGGGATTGCGTTTTTCAAACTCCCTGATGAGCACCGCAAGGGTATCAGCTTCCAATTCATCCTGCCACCACTGGGTAAATACCAGGGTAACCGCGGTTTTCGGACTGGTTACGAATTTTTTTATACCCCCCCTTGAGGCAACGAAGACGACGATAAGCGCCACCATCACCAGGATAAGTGCCATGATCAGTATGATCCGGTCCACTTGTTTCATCGGTATCTTATTAAGATCCATACTTTGCTCCTCACTTTGTTCGCCTCCTCAGTACCCCAATCGATCCCCGATTTCCCGGCAGATCCCTTCGGGGCTTTTATCCTCTCCCTGAATCGTAATATGGGCAATACGGTGATAGGCCGCTGCCCGGCGTTCATGGAGGTTTTTATGGGTTTCCACTGGATTGGCGGTTCTGAGGAAAGGGGGAAGTTCCCCCTCTTCTGCAGATGAACGGCATATCCGCTTCCAGGCGGTTTCGGCGGAAACGTCCAGGTAAACAACCACTAGTCCCGGGGTGTTCAGCAGGGAACGGGCCTCGCCGTTATCGATAAGACCACCTCCGGCGGCAATAATCAGGAGCGGAGTGCCGGTATTCCGGTTGGTGATACCGGTTTGGAGGGCCTGGGCTTCTGCCTTTCTGAATAAGCCGGGATCCTCCTGGTACAAGCGCCGGGGACTTTTCCCGGTTTGGGTGGCAATCAGTTCGTCCAGATCGATAAAATCACTGGCATATACCTGGGCCAGCGCCCGGCCGGCGCTGGTTTTCCCCGCGTGTTTTGGCCCGGTGAGGAGGAGTATGCAGGGATTTTGCAGTATTTCCATGCTGTATACCTTACTGCAATGGGCTTTCTTATGCTATACCATGAGTAATTATGATGGATGGATTATGGGTATTTTTACTCTTGATTGGCATTGCCACCCTGCCGGTTGTACTGGTGTATCTCTGGTTCCGCTTCCGCCCCGTGCCGGTTTCCCCCTGCTGGTTCCTGGTTTCCCTGCTGGCCGGCGCTCTTTCCCTCCTGGTTGCCGCCCTGATGCAGAGCTTCTTTTTTTATATCACCAGGGATGTATCAGTACCAGGAGAAATAGGTTCCCTCTTCTTCAACGTGTTTATCCGTGTGGCCTTAACCGAGGAAACCGGGCGCATCCTGGTGCTGCTACCCCTCTTTTGTCTGGGAAGGCGTATCAGGAACCAGGAGACCCTGAGTCCCGCCGCCTTTGGTGCGGCCACCGGTTTGCTGACCGGACTGGGGTTTGCTATCATTGAAAGCGCCTCCTATGGAGCAGCGGATCTACATATTGCCCTGCTCCGGGCCTTTACAGCCACACCCTTACATGGGGCCTGTGGCGCCAGAATAGGATACGGGCTGATCATTTTTAAAGATGCCCCCCGTCATGGGTTAGTGCGGATCCTTTCTGCAGTTGCCATTCATGGGATGTATAATATGATGGTCATCAGCCCTGGGGTCCCCGGAATCTTTCCGGTCTTGATAGCCCTTTCAGCCTTGGCCGCTTCCATTCAGGTTATCAGCAGGAGTTTCCGTTAAATCTTTGTACCATGCTGCTTCCGAATGGCCTCGTTGATGGCGTCCGCCGGTCCAGGGCCCGCACCTGACGTACCCATTCGTCGCCGTGAGCGCCTACCAAACAGCGTTTCACCGGGTTCACCATCAAGTCCATGTCTTCCAGGGGGATGACTCCCAAAAGCGTCTCGTGGCCTGCGGGAAGAACCGTCGGATCGCTGTGGCTATACCGGTCTTTCCAGATGATTTTAACCACTTCGGCGACGGTACATTTCTGCGGTACATCGCCGGCAAGGTGTACCGAACTGTCCTTTACTATTTCCAGACCGAGCTTTTGACGCATGGCCTCGGTGATAACCAGCGGCCCCGCCCCTGTGTCCACTACCGCGTCCACCGTAACCTGCCGCACATCCGACTCTTTGATGATGCCGTGCCGGGCCATTCCCGCATCCAAGGCGTTCACCAGCGTGATTTTTTCTACTACTTCTCCCATAACAAACTCCTTATACTACATTCCCCTCCTCAAAAAGCCCCCGTTGCCAGTTGCATCCCCCGTGTTGACCAGGGTGATGTTTGTATAAATAACACTCATATTTGCGTATATCCGGGTGAGCATGGGCCGGTTCTCATCCCCCCGTCAATAGGCCCCGGCTATGTTCATCAGCTTAAAGGCCGCAGAGTTGATCTCCCGGGTGTTTGCCAGATGGGGTCCCCGGCAGAGGTCCGCGGGTCTTGCCCTCGGTATCCTGTGCTCATAAATGGCAATTTCCGCGTCCACCATCATTGATGAGTTCCAGCTTAAAGGGTTCATCGGCAAAACGCTGCTGCGCCGTTTCCCGGTTCACCACGACCCGGACAAAATCCTGCCGGGAAGCGATGATCCGCTTCATCTCCGCTTCAATAGCAGGAAGATCCTCGGCAGCAATGGGTTTAGGAAGCTGAAAATCATAGTAAAAGCCA